>DASSVX010000201.1:0-36910 GCA_035705655.1 Casimicrobiaceae bacterium | reverse complement strand
TCCGACGCGCCCGGCGCCGGAGCGAGTTCGAGCGATGCGCTCGTGGCGCCCGCGCGCGTGTCGAGCGTGCCTTCGATCGTGACATCGCCGCCCGAAGCCTGCACGGTGCCCGCGATGCCGTCGCCGGCCGGTACGCCCTTTGCAATGACGCGGCCGAAATCGACGGCCCACGGGCCTGCAATCACGCGTGCATGCGCCCAGGTGGCGTCGACCGTTCCGCTTCCCGTCGTGCCGCGCCAGGTGAACGACGGCGCAAAGAGCTCGATGTCGCCGCGCAGCGCCACGGCCTTCAGTGACGGAGCGAGTGCGGGGACGAGCGCGGCGGGCACGACCGCGTGCAGATCGCGCACGCCGATCGTCCCATCCGCGAATGCAATCGTTCCCGTCGGACCGGCCGCGCCATCCGACGCGCGCAACGCGGCAACGAGACGGCCGGTCAAAAGGGGCGCAAGCGCAACCTTCCACGCGAACGGCACGTGCGCGGCGCCGTCGCTCGTCGCGAGCGCGCCCTCGCCGCGCCACCAGACGCCGCGGGTGTCGACAAGATGCAAGCGGTTGCCGGTGCGTGCGGCAAGCGGAGCATCGAGCAGGGCCGCGGGCGCGAGCACGACGAGTGCGACGGCAAGCACGACGAGACCCGGCACGAGGCGCAGCAGGATGCGCACGTGTCGCTTCAGCGCGCGAGTTCGAGCTCGGCGCGCACCGTACCAGGGTCGACGCGCGCGGTGAGCGTCGCGTCGGTCGCGCGCACACCGTCCTCGCGCGAGAGTGCGTCGAGCGCGCGCACCAGCGCGTCGAACGGCGCCGCCTCGATCACGATTCTCAGCGGCCCTTCGCTTTCCTGCGCGTCGAGAACGCGGTAGGCCAGCGCGTGGCGCGCGAAAACCTGTTCGATCGAAGCGCGCAGATCCACATTCTTCGCGACGGCGTTAGTTCGGGCGAGCGTCGCGTTCTCGGCGGCGCGTGCGCGAGCTGCGCCGAGCACCAGGCCGTTGCGCGTGACGTTCTCGCGTTCACGCGCGATCGCGTCGTGCAGCCGCAGCGCAACAACGGCTGCCACGACCAGCGCCGCGACGATCGCGAGTCCCGCAAAAGCGGGGCGCCGGGAAAAATCGGCGCGCTGCACCGCCTGCGTGATCGATCGTGGCCAGCGCACGGGCATCAACGCGCGACAGCGGCGAGCGACAGCCGCATCCGGGTTCCGCCCGCCGCCGGCACCGCCAGCGCCTCGACGCCCGCCGCCGTCAGCCGACCGGTGACACGCGACAACAGCGCGGGATCGACCTTGCCGAGATCGAGCGTCCACGCGCCGCTCGCATATCGCGCGGAGCGCAGCGTCTGTTGCGGCAACGCGCCGAGCGCGGGCGCGGCGCGCGCGAGCAGGGGTAGCGCATCGCCCGGCGCGGCCTGCAGCGCGCGATGGCGCCGCTGCGCGTTGCGACGCGCGATGGCATCGAAGGCCGCCTGCGGCGTCGTCGCATCGGGCAATTGCGCTGCCGCGGCTTCGTCGACGATCGCGCGCGACAAGCGCCAGTTCTCGACGTTGAGCCACGACCAGGTAACGAGCAGGCCGGCGAGATGAATGGCGAGCGCTGCGCCCGCGAGAATCAGCGCGGGCCGAAAGCTGCGCAGGATGGAGCGACGGCTTGCACCGTCTGCAGGCGGCGTCGTTCCGCGCAGGAAGTCGGGAGCGCTGGCGAACGCGGCGGCGGGTGCCTGCTCCCAATGCCAGACCGGTGCGCCAACGAACGGCACACCGCTCGTGCGCGACCACTCGGCGAGCTGCGGCGCATCGGCGGAAAACGCCACGTGCACCGTTCGCGGACCGCCTTTCGCGCGCAGTGCCGCCGCCAGCGCGCCCGGCAGCGCGCCGTCGCTGGATGCGTCCACGGCGAATGCGCTGCCGTCCGCGCGGCGCACGAAGCCGCCGGCGCCGGCCGATGCGCACCATAATACCCAGCCGTCCCCCTGCGGTGCGAGCGCCGATTCCGGAACGATGCGTGCGATGCGACGCGTCTGCGTGGCAACTGCCCGGATCAATGCCTCCGATGCGACGGCGGCGACGCAGGTGCCATTGCGCGGCTCGGCGAGGGCGATCGACGATTCGTCGATGCTCGTCGCGATCTGATCTTCGAGCGCGTAGCGCGCCGCGCCACCCAGGCGCTCGCGCGGCATCGGCGGCAACGCAAGTGCTATGAGCCTTACATGGCACGCCGCGAGCACGGCTTCGATGACAGGATCGGCCGGCCAGTGCGACGGCACGTCCCGACCGCGGCCGATCGCGCGGCCATCGGCGCTGTAACGCACCCATTGATCGGCGCGATCGATGTGCGGCGGTGCGGGGAGGAAGACGCGCAGCATCGCCGGGAGTTTACGGGAACGTGCGGCGCAACGGACGAACGCCGTGACGCTTGCTACTCGATCGTTTGCCAGACGATTGCCGAAGACGCGTTGTCGCGGTGGATCAGCGCACGTGCCTGCGCGATCGTTTCTCCCTGCCGCGCGCGAACGGTCACGAAAAAATAGCCGGTGGAAACTGCGATCAGGTCCGGGTCGATCACCGTGACGCCGGTGGGAAGCCGCCCCCGAAAGTCTTCCTGCGACGCGAACGGATGGTCGTGACGGCTCGCCACGAGTGCCGCAAGTGCGCCGCCGTCGATGCCATCCAGCAGCGCCGCGAGCACCTCGGGCGCCGCGGTGTTGACGTTGACCGGCGTGTCGGGCGGCAGGCTCGTCACGAACGGCACGATGCGCGCAAGGGCTTGCGCGGTCATTGTGCGCACGAGCGCCAGTTCCTCGATCCGGGTCGCGGGCCCATTCGCCGCGAGCGACGGATCCGCTTCGCCCGCGTACCACGCATCCTCGGCGCCACCTTGTTGCGGGACGTCGTCCGCGTCGACCCAATCGACGATCGACGCAAGCGTCGTGTCCGGTATCCCGAGCGTGGCGAAGAGGCGGGTGAAGCGCCGACGCTCGAGCGCTCCATGCTGTGCACCCGCGAGATTGTTCACGTTGAGCATCGCCTGCGCATCGACGATTCGGCCTTCGACCTCGCCGTTCTCGACGGGTGTCGCGGGCAGCGGCAGCGCCCACGGCTCGCCAAGGTGATCGATGCCGCGCGCATCGGCGTCGACGATCGCGCGAGCCCACTGAACGCCGGCGAGGGCGATGGACTGCGCCTCGACCTGATCGCGCCGATGGTCGACCTGTGCGAGCCACTGCGACTGCGCCGTTGCGACGGATACCGCAACGGCGGCGGCGAGTGCTGCAATCAGCATCGCGATGATCAGGGCGAGACCCTGCTGTCGCACGGACGACGCGAGGGGCCGCGAAAGCGACGCGGGTTTCATTGCAGCGCTAGCCAGCGCTCGACGACGCTGCCGTCGGCGAGCTCGATGTCGACGCGAACGCCACGCGGGACGCCGTCGACGCCCGAAGGCGGCCAGCGGTCGGTCCAGCGCTCGTCCGCGCCGAGTTGCAGCAAGTGAAAGCGCGTGACACCGTCGACGAGCGCATACGCGGCCGGGTCGCGCGTCGCGACGTTGTCGAGTCGTGGCCAGTACAGGAGCTCGATGCGGCCGTCGCGCAGCCGATAACCGACGCGCTGCCCGCCGCTGCCCGGCTCGTCGATCGCATCGGGACCGGCGCGCGTGAAGACGAGCGCCGTGTTGCCCGCGGCGTCGGCTGGGCCCGCCAACCATGCCGGCTCCACGATGCCACCGTGGCGGGCGCTGCGCGGAATCGCCTTGCGCATGTCCGCTTCCATCCGCGTCATGAGCGCGTCGAGCCGGCGCCAGCGCGCGCTTTCGCTCGCAAGGCGCGCTTCGCTGTCGGTCATGGCCGCCGTCGCGCGCCACGCGATCGTCGCGACGATCGCAAGGATCGCGACAGCGACGAGCGCCTCGACCAGCGTGAAGCCGCGCGCGCGCCGCTCAGCGATGCGCATTGCCGAGGTAGCCCACCAGCCGGGCGAGTGCGTAGTCGGGCACGCCAGGCTCGGAAACGACGATCTCGATCCTGCGGAAAGCGGGATTGGGCGTATCGCTCACCGTCTCGCGCCACGCGAGACGGGTGCCCGCCTGCGTCTCGTCGCCGCTGGCGACCCCGCGCGCGGGCCACGGATCGGCAAGCTGCGCCTGTGCGAGCCGGTTCTGCGCGACCCAAAGCGCGAGCGTGCGCATCTTGAGCGACGTTGCACCGTCCGCGCTTTGCGCCACCGCGCGCATGCCGGCGCTCAGCGCGACGGCAAGGATGGCGAGCGCGACCAGCACTTCGATCAGCGTGAACGCGCGAGCGCGGCGCATCACGAGCCGTTCGGGTCGGGGCCGGCGATCGACGCGCGGTTCAACGGATCGAGTGCGATGACCGTGCGAAAGCGCGGCGTCGCGAGCGCGAAGGCGAACGGCTCGTTGCGTCCGGATGCGCGCAACGGCACGATGGCGTTCGACGCGACGCTGCGCCCGGCGTAGGCGAGTGCCATGCCCTCGACCGGCGCAGCCAGCGCGTGCGCACGAAGGACGTCGTCGTCGCCGAGCACGACCCAGCGGTCGTTCGCGGCATCGCGGCGCCAGTAGCGAAGGACGCGACCGTCCGCCGATACGCCGAGCATCTCGTTTCGCCATTGCGCGCGCGCCGCCGCATATTCAAGCGCGCCGGCGAAGCTGCGCGCCTCGCGCGCCGAAGCGTCGCGCTCGCCGGGTTCGACGAGCGCGATCGAAATCCCCGCGACGATCCCGAGGATGACAATGACGACGAGGATCTCGACGAGCGTGAAGCCGCCGGTTCGCGAGGTCGGCGAAACGGGCGTCACGGATGCATTCCGGCACGCGACGATCCAGGCCCGACGAATCGCTTCGGGAAAGGCATCCCAACCGTCTTAGAGGTCCCACGAACCGATGTCGGCGTCGGCACCCGTGCCGCCGGGTGCGCCGTCGGCGCCGTACGTGAACACGTCGACGTCGCTCTTGAGCCCGGGATTCAGGTATTGGTAGCTGCGGCCCCAGGGATCGAGCGGAACCTTTTCGAGATAGCCGCCCGGTTTCCAGTTCGGCGGCACCGGCGGCTCGGTTGGTTTTGTCGCCAGTGCCGTGAGACCCTGCTCGGTCGTGGGGTAGCGCTGATTGTCGAGCCGGTAGAGCTTCAGTGCCTGCCGGATCGCGCCGAGATCGGTCTTCGCCGCGACGATCCGGGCATCGTCGGTGCGCGACAGGACGCTCGGCACGACGAGAGCGGCGAGCACGCCGAGGATCACGATCACCACCATGATCTCGATCAGCGTGAAGCCCCGTGCGCGCTCGCGGCCGGGCGCGCGGCAGCGGTGCAGGCCGACGCGGTCGCGGAGCGAGCGGTGCGGCGCGAGTGCAATCATCGGCCCATTATAATCGGCCATGTCAAACGCGCGATGCGCCGCCCGTGGGCGCTTCGCGCCATCCACGCGCCATTCGATCGGCATGCGCAAGTCCCGTGTCGCAACCGTCGTCGTCCTGCTGCTCGTCGCTTCGCTGGTGGTGGCGGCGGCGATCGGCGTCGCGTTGTACCGCAAGCCGCTCGCGCTGCCGCACACGCCGTTCGACTTCGAGGTTCGCAGCGGCGCATCGCTTGCGAGCGTCGCGCGATCGCTGCACGCGGCGGGCGTCGTGCCGCATGCGATCGCGCTGACTGCGCTTGCACGGGTGATGCACGTCGACCGCACGATCAAGGCGGGCAGCTACGAGATCGAGCAGGGGATCACGCTCCCGCGGTTGCTCGCGAAGCTCACGCAGGGCGACGTGACGCAGACCGCGATCACGATCGTCGAGGGCACGACGTTCGGACAGCTGAAGCGCGCACTGGACGACAACCCGGATGTCGCGCACCAGACCGACGGGCTCTCCGATGCGGAACTGCTCGCCCGCCTCGGCGCGACCGAGCCTGCGCCCGAAGGCCTGTTCTTTCCCGACACGTATTACTTCGCCGCCGGCACGAGCGACATCGCGGTGCTGAAGCGCGCCTATCGCGCGCTGCACGCAAGGCTCGACGCCGCATGGTCGCACCGCGCGCCCGACCTGCCGCTCGCTTCGCCCTACGACGCACTGATCCTGGCGTCCCTCGTGGAAAAGGAGACCGGCCATGCGCAGGATCGGCCGCTGATCGCCTCGGTGTTCGTCAATCGGCTCGCGCGCGGCATGCGCCTGCAGACGGATCCCGCGGTCATCTATGGCATCGGGGCGCACTTCGACGGCAATCTGCGCAAGCGCGACCTCGAAGCCGATTCGCCGTACAACACGTACGTGCGCACGGGGCTGCCGCCCACGCCGATCGCGCTCCCGTCGCAGGCGTCGCTCGACGTCGTCGTCAATCCGCCGGCGACGCCGTATCTGTACTTCGTTTCGCGCGGCGACGGCACATCGCAGTTCTCGGCCAACCTGATCGAGCACAATCGCGCCGTGTCAAAATACCAGCGCGGCGGCCGCTGACCGCAGATCGTCACCGCAGGCCGGTCCCTTCGCCGAACAGACTCTTGCCCGATCAACGTCCCCGCGGCCGCTTCATCACGCTCGAAGGCATCGACGGCGCGGGCAAAAGCACGCACGCGCGCTTTCTCGCCGAGACGCTCGTCGCCCGCGGCAAACGCGTCGTCGCCACGCGCGAGCCCGGCGGCACCTCGGCCGGTGAAGCGATACGCGAGTGGTTGCTCCACCGGGCGCTGTCACACGACGCCGAGGCGTTGCTGATGTTCGCGGCGCGCCGGGAGCACGTCGAACAGGTCATCGAGCCCGCGCTCGCGCGCGGCGATATCGTGCTGTGCGATCGCTTCACCGATGCCACGTATGCATACCAGGGCGCCGGTCACGGCGTGTCGCTCGCGATGATCGACGCACTCGCCGCGTGGGTGCATGGCCAGTGCAATCCCGAGTTGACGCTGCTCTTCGACGTTCCGAGCGAGGTCTCGCGCGAGCGGCTGGCGCGCATGCATGCGAAGGGCAAGGCCGCGGACAAGTTCGAGCGCGAAACCGCGAGCTTCTTCGGGCGGGTGCGAGACGGCTATCTCGCGCGCGCCGCTGCCGAGCCTGCGCGCTTTCGCATCATCGACTCGACCCGCCCGGTGGCCGAAGTGCGCGCCGAGCTTTGCAGCATCGTCGACACGCTATGACGCGCGACGGCGAAGGCCGGCCGGCCGAGCCTGCGCGGGCACCACTGCCGTGGCAGCGCGACGTCGTCGCCTCGCTGCTGTCGCGTCGCGCGCAGTGGCCGCATGCGCTGCTCGTGACCGGTCCGGTGGGCATCGGCAAGCGGATGCTCGCGCAAGCGCTCGCTGGAGCGCTGCTCTGCGAATCGCCGCTCGCCGGCGGTGCGGCGTGCGCGGAGTGCGCAGGCTGCCGCTACGTGGCGGCGGGGCAGCATCCCGATCTGCGGACGGTCGAGCCCGTCGAGCTCGACGACGACGGCGACGCGAAAATCGTCGAATGGATCCCGGTGGACCGCATTCGCGCGCTCACGCGCTGGGCCGCCATCACGAGTCACCGCGGTGGCGCGAAGGTGGCGCTCATCGTGCCGGCCGAGCGGATGAATGAAGCCGCGGCCAACGCGCTGCTGAAGACGCTCGAGGAGCCGCCCGACGGCACCTGCCTGCTGCTCGTTTCGCATTTACCCGGACGGCTGCCGGCGACGATCGCGAGCCGCTGCCAGCGCATCGTCGCACCCCGCCCGACGCGTGCGCAGGCCCGTGCGTGGCTGGTGCAGCAGGGCACGGACGATCCCGACGCGGCGCTCGCGCAGGCGCACGGTGCGCCGCTTCGTGCGCTCGCGCTGGCCGATCGCGCCTATCAGGGCGAGCGAAGCGCGTGGATACGCGCGTTCGCTGCACCGGCTACGCTCGAAGTCGCCGGGATGGGAGCGAGAATCGACGCCGGCCCGCGCGACCAGCGGAAGGACCGGCTCGCAGGGGTGATCGACTGGCTGCTCGGGTGGTGCGCCGATCTTGCGTGCGTGCATGCCGGGGGCCAGCCGTTGGAGAACGTGGCGTTCGAAGCCGCGCTGCGCGAGCTCGCGTGTGCGGTGGCACCGCCCGCGCTCTTTCGATATCATCGGCAACTGCTCCGCCAGCGGGCGCTGCTTGCGCATCCGCTGTCACCGCGTCTCGTGGCCGAGGCGCTCATGATCGATTACCGCGCATTGTTTGGGTGACCATGGCCGACAAGATTCCTGGACCGACACCGGCACTTGCCCGCCCGGGCGTGCTGTCGCTCAACATTCGCGAAAAGGCGGCGCTCTACGCCGCGTACATGCCGTTCCTCAAGGGTGGCGGCATCTTCATTCCCACGTCGCGGCCGTACACGCTGGGCGAGGAAGTATTCATGCTGCTGTCGCTGATGGACGACCCGAACCGCATCGCCGTGCAGGGCAAGGTCGTCTGGATCACGCCCGACGGCGGTCAGGGCAACCGCACGCAAGGCATCGGCGTGCAGTTCACGCTCGACGATACGGGGGCGGCGGCGAAGGCAACGATCGAGCGCATCCTCGGCGAGCACCTCGCCTCGACGCGCGCAACGCATACGATGTAGGCATCAGCAGTCAGAAGTCAGAGGACAGAAGTCAGCCAAGGCGCGCCGAGCCGAGCGCCGCCACGGGCGCGCCGTTCTCTGACTTCCGACTTCTGGCTCCTGACATGTTCGTCGATTCGCACTGTCACCTCGATTTCCCGGAACTGCGCGACGACCTGCCGCAGGTGCTCGACGCGATGCGCGAGAGCCGCGTCACGCACGCGCTTTGCATCGGGGTGGAGATGGGCGCATGGCCCGCAGTGCACGCGCTTGCGCTCGAGCACGCGAACCTCTATGCCAGCGTCGGCGTGCATCCGGACTACGAGGATTCGGATGAACCGGGTGTCGACCTGCTGGCTGCGCGCGCGCACGAGCGCAAGGTCGTCGCCATCGGCGAGACGGGCCTCGATTATTTCCGCCGCAGCGGTGACCTCGAATGGCAGCGCGCGCGCTTTCGCACCCATATCCGGGCGGCACGCGAGGCCGGCCGGCCGCTGGTCATCCACACCCGCGCGGCCGCCGACGACACGATCGCGATCATGCGCGAGGAGCGCGCGGGCGACGCAGGCGGCGTGATGCACTGCTTCACGGAAACCTGGGACGTCGCGCAGCGCGCGATCGAGCTCGGCTTTTACATCTCGTTCTCCGGGATCGTGACCTTTCGCAATGCAACCGCGCTGAAGGACGTGGCGAAACGGGTGCCGCTGTCGCGAATGCTGATCGAGACCGACAGCCCGTATCTCGCCCCGGTGCCGCATCGCGGCAAGCGCAACCAGCCGGCGTGGGTGCGTCACGTTGCCGAAGAGATCGCGGCGCTGCGCGAGGTGCCGGTCGAAGCGATCGCACAGGCCACCTCCGACAATTTCTTCCGCCTCTTCGGCATCGGGCGCGATGACGGTTGACCGAACCCGGCGCCGCGTGCTGGCGACGGCAGTGCTCGTTGCGCTGCCGCTCGCCGCAGCGGGCGAGCCGCTGCTCGACGAGCTCGCGCTCGCGGTCGAGAACGACCGCGTCGACGAAGTGAAGAAGCTTCTCGCCCGTGGCCTGGACGCCGACTCGGTCGCCGCGAGCGGCGAGCCGATGCTCTGCATCGCGGCGCGCAACGGCTACGCGCAGACGGCGCAGACGCTGCTCGCGTTCAAGGCCCATCCGAACACGCCGAACGCATACGGCGATACGCCGCTGATGCTCGCGGCCCTGCGCGGTCATCTCGATACCGTGCGGGTGCTGCAGGCGGGGGGTGCCGACCTGAATCGGCGCGGCTGGACGCCGCTCATCTACGCGGCAACCGGCGGCCACGACGACATCGTCACCTTCCTGCTGCTGCACGGTGCCGACATCGACGCGCAGTCGCCGAACGGCACCACGGCGCTGATGATGGCCATCCACGAGCATCATCCCGACACGGCGCGGCTGCTCATCGCGCACGGCGCCGACGTTTCACTGCGCAACCAGGACGGCGCCACCGCACTTGCGTGGGCGATGCGCGGCAACGAGAGCGATACGGTGAAGGAGCTGCGCCGCGTCGGCGCACGCGAGTAGGCAGCGCGTCAGCGGCCTTGCGCGGCACGCCGGTGCCGGGCCGTCTTCGGGTCGCACACGAGCGGGCGCGTGATCTCGACGCGATCACCTTCGCGAAGCGGCGTGTCGTGATCGGCACGGCGGCCAAAGATCGCGCAAACAAGACGTCCGCAATTCACGTCGTCGACGAGCCCGAGACCCGACTGCGCAACCGCGTCGCTGACGCGTGAGCCTTGCGGCAGATCGAGCGTCGCGAGCGTCTGCTGCGCATCGGCGACGAAGGCAACCTGCACGCGCATGTCAGTCGTGGAGGGCCGCCCCGAACGACTGATGAGCCCCCCGGGGCGCAGCGTGCGTGGGCAGACGTAGCATCCTAGCCAACGCTTTCGGCGCGCTTGACGAACGCGTCGATGAACGTGTTTGCGATGTGGCTGAACACGGGGCCGATCACGCGGTCGAGCAGGCTCGTCGCGAACTCGTACGCGAGATCGAATTCGACCTTGCATCCGTGCTCCGACAGCGCGATGAAGCGCCACTCGCCATGCAAATGACGGAACGGGCCATCCTTCAGCGTCACCACGATCGAGCGCGGCGGATCGTTCACGTTGCCGGTGGTGAAGTGCGCACGCACGCCGTGGTAGTCGATGTCGATGCGGGCGGTCTTGCGGTTTTCGCCCTGCTCGAGCACCTGCGTGCCGCCGCACCAGGGCAGGAACTGCGGATAGAGCTCGACGCGGTCGACGAGCTCGAACATCTGCGCGGCAGAGTAGGGCACGAGGACGCTCTTTTTCACCGCGCGCATGACGGGTCCCGCGGAGGCGTGCGGCGCGGCCGTGCAGCTGCGTTGCACGTAGAATGCGCGGACAGCGGGTAACGGCGCGGCGCGTCAGTGGGCATTGCAATGAGCATTGTCGAGAACCGGAAGGCCTTTCACGACTATTTTATCGAGGAGCGCTTCGAGGCCGGGATTGCGCTCGAAGGCTGGGAAGTGAAGGCGATCCGCGGCGGTCGCGCGAATCTCAAGGAGGCGTATGTCGTCGTCAAGGACGGCGGGCTCATGCTGATCGGCGCGCACATCGCGCCGTTGACGACCGCGTCGACGCACGTCACGCCCGATCCCACGCGCACGCGGCGCCTGCTGATGCACCGCGAGGAAATCAACCGGCTGATCGGCAAGGTCGAGCGCGCCGGTTACACGCTGACGCCGCTCGACCTTCATTACGCCAAGGGCCGCGTCAAGCTCGCCGTCGGGCTCGCCAAGGGCAAGAAGCAGCATGACAAGCGCGCGGCGATCAAGGAGCGCGAATGGAACCGCGAGCAGCAGCGGCTGCTCCGGGGGTGAGCGCCGCCGGGCCGCCCCAAGGCGCGAACTGCGCCCCCGCCGGGGGCAGCGCAGCGGCTTTAGCCGCAAGCGTGGGGGTCCAATGATCGCGCCGACGGGGCACCAATGATCGCGTGGGCGGCGATGCGTCCGCTGCGTACGGCGGCCTCGAGTGTCGCGGGAAACGCAGCGTACGCATAGTCGCCCGCGAGGCCGACCCGTTCGACGAGACGGCCGCACGCGGGTCGCGCAAGACCGGGCACGCACGCATACGTCGCGCGCTTCTCCTCGATCACCCGCGACCACACGAGCGGTGCCAGGTCCGGTGCAAGACGGCGAAGCTGTCCATCGGTGGCGCCGACCAGCGCCGCATGATCGAGCGCGCTGTGCGGCCCGCGCGCACTGATCACGACCGAAACGAGCGAGCGCATCGGCGCGCGCGTCGCCGATGCCGCCGCGCGTTCGAGAATATCGGAACGATCGAAGATCCACTGTCCGGGCGCGTCGTCGAGACGCAGCAGCCCGCGCGGCAATGCACGGGCCGCCGCGTAACCGAGATACACGGTCGTGATCGGCTCGTAATCGAAGCGCGCAACGGAAGCGAGCGCCTGCACGATCGAGGGGTGGTCGCGCTCGATGCCCGGCGCGAACGCCGAGGCGAGTTGATGCGGACCGACGGCAACGATGACCGCATCGGCTCGCGCATGCTCGCCCGACGCTTCGAGCAGCACGCCATCCGCGTCGATGCGCCGGATTCGCGTTCGCGTCGAGCGGCGCACCGGATGGCCGTTCGCCGCGAGCCAGCGCGCCGCCGCTTCGGGCACCGCCTCGGCGAGGCCTTCGCGCGGCAGGACGAGCGACGTTGCATGCGCGCCGGCGCCGAACGTTTCGCGCAGGATGTTGAGGAATACCTGCGCCGACGCGCGCGCGGGCGGCGTGTTGAGCGCCGCGAGGCAGAGCGGATGCCACAGATCGTCGCGCACGACGGCCGGGGCATCCGCGAGCAATCCGGCGACCGTGAGGTCCGGCGCGCATTGCCAGCCGTTGCGCCGTTGTCGAACGAACCAGCGAATGGTGGCGATGCGTGCCCCGATCGGCAGGCCGCGCGCGCGGACGAGTCCCGCCAGCAGCGCGAGCGGCGCCGGCGCATGGCGGGTCGACAGCGACAGCGTGTTGCGCTGTGCGCGAGCGAACGGCCGCAGCGCGAGCGGCTCGATCGTCCATGCCGACGACGTCCGATCCCGAATCGCGGCCGCGAACGCGAGCGTGTCGGTGTACGCCCCGAGCAGCAGATGCTGGCCGTTGTCGAGCGGCAATCCGTCGCGGACGACGGCGCGCGCGCGGCCACCAAGCGCGATGGCCGCTTCGTGCAATTCCACCGAATGTCCGCACCGTGCGAGCTCGACGGCGGCAGCGCAGCCCGCCCAGCCTCCGCCGATGACGACGACCGATCGACGATCGCGCGCGCTCATCGGACTTACTTCAGCGCGCTCATGCCCGCCACGCGGCCCGCGTCGCGATCCACAGCTTGCGCAGCGGCGTCAGCGCGATGCGCCGGTCGAGCACCCGATAGCCGTCGCGCGCTATCTCGCCGAGGAGCGTCCGGTAGATGGCCGCCATCGCGAGGCCTGCGCGTTGTGCACGGCGGTCGCGCTCGGGCAGCGCTGCGAGCGCCGTGTCGTACCAGGCGCTCGCCCGTTCGGTCTGAAAGCGCATCAGGCCGACGAACGCCGGCGACGAGCGCGCGCGGAGCAGATCCGACGGCGCGACGCCGAAGCGCGCGAGCTCGTCCTGCGGCAGGTAGATGCGGCCGCGGCGCGCGTCTTCGCCGACGTCGCGGATGATGTTCGTCAACTGGAACGCGACGCCGAGCCTTCGCGCGTAGACGAGCGTCGATGGATCTTCGTAGCCGAAAATCGCGGCGGACATGACACCCACGACGCCCGCGACCCGATCGCAATACGTCTCGAGCTCGGCGAAGTCGACGTAGCGGGCCCGCTCGAGGTCCATCTGCATGCCGTCGATCACCGTTTGCAGGTTCGACTGGGCGAGGCCGTAACGCTCGGCCGCGTCCGCAAGCGCGAGCGCGACCGGATGCTGCGGCGTGCCCGTGAAGATCGCGTCGACTTCGGTGCGCCACCAGGCGAGCTTCACGCGCGCGACGCTCGGATCCGACACCTCGTCGACGACGTCGTCGACCTCGCGGCAATAGGCATAGAGCGCGCTGATGGCGGCGCGCCGCGGCGGCGGCAGCAGCCGGAAGCTGTAGTAGAAGCTCGAGCCGCTTTGCGCGACCTTCTGCGCGCAGTATTCGTTGGGCGTCATGCAAAGCGCACTGCCGCCGACGGCGCGAGCATGCGCAGCGCGAGGAGCGCCCAGTCGCGCTTGCCGAGGACGGGGCGCTGCGTGAAAACGTCGCCGCGCACGGCGTCGATGCGCTCGAGGACGCGCATGCCGCCGGCGATGACCGCGGTGAGCTCGAGTCCGAGGCGCCACGGCAGGCGCCGGATCAATGGCCGGCCGGACAGGAACAGCGCCCGCGTGCGGGCGGTCTCGAACGCCATCAGCCGCGAAAATCGCGCATCGCAAACGCCGTTCGCAACGTGCGAAAGCGGCACGCCGAAGCACGCGAGATCCTCGAGCGGCAGGTAGAGTCGCGTGTCCTTGCGCCAGTCGATGGCGACGTCCTGCCAGAAGTTCGCGAGTTGCAGCGCCGTGCAGATCGCGTCGCTCTCGGCGAGCGCTCCCGCATCGTCGATCCCGTACAGCGCGAGCAGCAGCCGCCCGACGGGATTGGCCGAGCGGCGGCAGTAGTCCAGCACATCGTCGTAGGTCGGATACCGCGTGACGTCGACGTCCTGGGCGAACGCCGACAGGAGGTCGCGCAAGCGGGCGATCGGCAGCTGATGCCGCTGCACGGCGAGCGCGAGATCGGCGAACGGCGGCTCGGCGGGTGTTTCGCCACGCTCGATGGCGTCGAGCCGACGCGAAAACGCGTCGAGTGCGCGGTGCCGGTCGGCGGGCGCCGCGCCGCCTTCGTCGGCGATGTCGTCGGCCGTGCGCGCGAAGCGATAGATCGCGATGACCGCATCACGGTAACGCGCCGGCACGAGCACGGACGCAACGGGGAAGTTTTCGTAATGGCCGACCGACAAGCGACGATCCGGTAAACGCGAACGAGGCGGGCGCGAAGCAGCGTAAGCTGTCTGGCGAGCGCGAGCCCGGTCGGCTATACTAGCCGATTCTCTTCTCGCGGCCGTCCGAAGTCGCGAAAGTGGCGGAATTGGTAGACGCACCAGCCTTAGGAGCTGGCGGGGCAGCCCGTGGGGGTTCGAGTCCCCCCTTTCGCACCAGATCGGATTCCTTCTCGCATGCAAACCACACTCGAAACGCTCGGCGCGCTCGAACGCCGCTTGAATGTTGCCGTACCCCTCGCCGATATCGAAGGCGAGGTGAAGAAGCGGCTGTCGCGGCTCGCGCGCACGGCGAAGGTCGCCGGCTTCCGCCCGGGCAAGGTGCCGCTGCGCATGCTCGACCAGCAGTACGGGCCGCAGGTGCGCTCCGACGTCATCACCGAGCGCGTCCAGTCCACGTTCAACGACGCGGTGCGCGCACAGAACCTGCGCGTCGCGGGTGTGCCGCGCATCGAGCCGCGTAGCGGCGACGCGCCGGCCCCCGACGCGCTCCAGTTCTCCGCGGTCTTCGAGGTTTATCCGGAAGTAAAGGTCGCCGACGTCGCGACGATCGAGGTGTCGCGGCCACGCGCAGAGGTGACGCCGGCGGATGTCGAGCGCACGCTCGGCGTGCTGCGCAAGCAGCGCACGACCTACACGCCGGTCGAGCGCGCCGCGCAAGGCGGCGACCGCGTGCAGGTCGATTTCACCGGCACGATCGACGGCGTCGAGTTCCCGGGCGGGCAGGCGAAGAATTTTCCGATCGTTCTCGGCGAAGCGCGCATGCTGCCCGAGTTCGAGGCCGCGGTAACCGGGATGAGCGCGGGCGAAACGGTGGAGTTCGACCTCACGTTTCCGGCCGACTATCACGGCCGCGAAGTGGCGGGCAAGACGGCGCACTTCTCGCTCCGCGTCGCGGGGGTCGAGGAGCCGCACCTGCCGCCGCTCGACGCCGATTTCGCCGGCGCGTTCGGCATCGCGAGCGGCGAGACCGACGACCTGCGGCGTGAGGTCGAGGCCAATCTCAAGCTCGAGTTGAAGCGCAAGATCGAATCGACGATCAAGGCACAGGCATTGCAAGGCTTGCGCAAGCAGGCGAGCTTCGCCATCCCGAAGGCGCTCGTCGAAAGCGAAGCGCAACTGCTGCGCGAGCGCGCGCTCGCGAACCTCCGCGAGCAGCAGAACGTCAAAGCGGAAGGCCTCGACGTGTCGGTCGACCTGTTCCGCCCGCAGGCCGAGGAGCGGGTCGCGCTCGGCCTCATCATCGGCGAGCTCGTGCGTAGCGAGAACCTGCACGCGAAGCCCGAGCAGGTGCGCGCGCTGGTGACCGAAACGGCGCAGACTTACGAGCAGCCCGACGCCGTGGTCCGTTGGCATTACGAAAAGCCCGAGCGGCTGCGCGATTTCGAGGCAATGGTGCTCGAGCAGAACGTCGTCGACTGGGTGCTCGCACGCGCGAAAGTCACCGACGCGCCGGCGACCTTCGAGCAGGTGATGGCGCCGCAGACTGGCGCCTGAGCGGTTCCGTTCACCGGGCGGCGCTTGACGATCAGGCGTCGAAGACCCATCTTCGTCGTTCCACGGTACGGTTCCGCGGAATGGCCGCGCGGCTCCGCCGGTTGACACTCAAAACGAAAGCATCGAATCCACATGGAAGAACCAAGAGGCCTGGGCCTGATCCCGATGGTGATCGAGCAGAGCGGACGCGGCGAGCGCGCGTACGACATCTACTCGCGCCTGTTGAAGGAACGCGTCGTGTTCCTGGTCGGACCCGTCAACGAGTCGACGGCCAACCTCGTCGTCGCGCAGATGCTGTTTCTCGAATCCGAGAACCCCGACAAGGACATTCACTTCTACATCAACTCGCCCGGCGGCTCGATCGCAGCCGGGTTCGCTGTATACGACACCATGCAGTTCATCAAGCCCGACGTGTCCACGTTGTGCGTCGGGATGGCCGCGTCGATGGGCGCGTTCTTGCTTGCGGCAGGGGCGAAGGGGAAGCGTTTCGCGCTGCCCAATTCGGACGTGATGATTCACCAGCCGCTCGGCGGCTTCCAGGGCCAGGCCTCGGACGTCGAAATCCATGCCAAGTACATCCTCAGCCTGCGCCAGCGCCTGAACGTGCTGATGGCCATGCATACGGGCAAGCCGGTCGAGCAGATCGCGCGTGACACCGAGCGCGACAACTTCCTCACCGCCGAGCAGGCGCGCGACTATGGAATCGTCGATAAAGTGTTGCAAAAGCGACTCTTACCCGAGTAAAGTCAATCGAATTCACGAGGTGCTGCGTTAATGGCCGAAAAATCCTCATCCGGCGACAAGCTCCTGTACTGCTCGTTCTGCGGCAAGAGCCAGCACGAGGTCCGCAAGCTGATCGCGGGCCCGTCGGTGTTCATCTGCGACGAGTGCATCGAGCTTTGCAACGACATCATCCGCGAGGAGGGCACCGGCAGCGAAACCGCGCGCGCCGATCGCAGCAAGCTGCCTACCCCGCATGAAATCCGCCAGATCCTCGACCAGTACGTGATCGGCCAGGAGCCGGCGAAGAAAATCCTCTCGGTCGCCGTCTATAACCATTACAAGCGACTCGAATCCGGCGCCAAGGACGACGAGGTCGAGCTTGCCAAGTCGAACATCCTGCTGATCGGTCCCACCGGCTCCGGCAAGACGCTGCTGGCGCAGACGCTCGCGCGGCTGCTCGACGTGCCGTTCGTCATCGCCGACGCCACGACCCTCACCGAGGCCGGCTATGTCGGCGAGGACGTCGAGAACATCATCCAGAAGCTGTTGCAGAAGTGCGATTACGACATCGAGAAGGCGCAGCGCGGCATCGTCTATATCGACGAAATCGACAAGATCTCGCGCAAGAGCGACAACCCGTCGATCACGCGCGACGTCTCGGGTGAGGGCGTGCAGCAGGCGCTGTTGAAGCTGATCGAGGGCACGATCGCCAGCGTGCCACCGCAGGGCGGGCGCAAGCATCCGAACCAGGAGTTCGTGCAGGTCGACACGACCAACATCCTGTTCGTCTGCGGCGGCGCGTTCGACGGCCTCGAGAAGATCATCCGCCAGCGCACCGCGAAAACCGGCATCGGCTTCGGCGCCGAGGTGGCCTCGCCCGACGATCGGCGCAGCATGACCATCCTGCTGCGCGGCACCGAGCCCGAGGACCTGATCAAGTTCGGGCTGATTCCCGAATTCGTCGGCCGCCTGCCGGTCGTGGCCACGCTCGACGAGCTCGACGAGGCGGCGCTGATCCAGATCCTCGTCGAGCCGAAGAACGCGCTGATCAAGCAGTACCACAAGATGTTCCGGATGGAAGGCGTCGAGCTCGAAATCCGCGAGCTGGCACTGCGTGCCATCGCCCGCAAGGCGCTGGCGCGCAAGACCGGCGCGCGGGGGCTGCGCTCGATCCTCGAGCAGGTGCTGCTCGACGTCATGTACGACCTGCCGTCGATGTCCAACCTCGCGCGCGTGGTCGTCGACGAGTCGACGATCGCCAACGACGGCAAGCCGCTCCTGATGTTCGCCGAGACGGCCAAAGTGGCGGCATCGGCCAAGTAGCGTTATTCCGTCGCGCCGGTCGCGAGCGTGCCTTCGGTGAGCTGACCGTCGGCGCGCCGGAATAACTGCGCTCATTCGACCGTCGACTGCGTCGACGTTCAATTCGCGCGACCGGAACCCTTCGCAGGATCAAACGGTTAGCGATCGATCGAGCGCGTCTCGCCGCGGTCCGCCCGCCGGCGAGGCGTGGCAGGAATTCATCCGAGCCCACGGTGCCTAAGCCCCGGGGCCGATGGCGCGCAGCGTGCCGTTTGTAGGAATGTCAACCCCATGGGCGACCCGTGGGCCGCAGCGGGTACCCTGTTCCTTGAAGGGGCCCCCGACGGCCCCATGTTGACCGATACTCTCCCACCCGAGGCACGAATGCCCAACGATACATCCCTCCCGACCGGCGTCACCACGCTGCCGCTACTTCCGCTGCGCGACGTCGTCGTCTTCCCGCATATGGTGATCCCGCTGTTCGTCGGCCGCCCGAAGTCGATCAAGGCGCTCGACGTGGCGATGGACGCCGGCAAGCACATCCTGCTTGTCGCGCAGAAGCAGGCGGCCAAGGACGATCCCGCGGCGGACGATCTGTACGGAATCGGCAGCGTCGCGACGGTACTGCAGATGCTGAAGCTCCCCGACGGCACCGTGAAGGTCCTCGTCGAGGGCACGCAGCGCGCACATATCCGCAGCATCGAGGAGCATGGCGAGTACCTTGCCGCGCACACGCAGCCGATCCCGGGCGACCCGGGCACCGCGCATGAGGTCGAGGCGATGCGCCGTGCGCTCCTTACGCAGTTCGATTCGTACGTCAAGCTCAACAAGAAGATTCCGCCGGAGATCCTGACGTCGATGTCCGGCATCGACGACGGCGGCCGTCTCGCCGACGCCATCGCCGCGCACCTGCCGCTCAAGCTCGAGCAGAAGCAGCAGATCCTCGAGATGAGCGATGTCGGCAAGCGCCTCGAGCACCTGCTTGGCGTGCTCGAAGGCGAGGTCGACATCCTGCAGGTCGAGAAGCGCATCCGCGGCCGCGTCAAGCGCCAGATGGAGAAGAGCCAGCGCGAGTACTACCTGAACGAGCAGGTCAAGGCCATTCAGAAGGAACTCGGCGAGGGCGACGAGAACGCCGACCTCGAGGAGATGGAAAAGAAGATCCGTGCGGCGAAGATGTCGCGCGAGGCCGAGAACAAGGCGATGACCGAGCTCAAGAAGCTGCGGATGATGTCGCCGATGTCGGCCGAAGCGACCGTCGTGCGCAATTTCATCGACACGCTGCTCGGCCTGCCGTGGCGCAAGAAGAGCAAGATCAACAAGGACCTCGCGCACGCGGTCAAGGTGCTCGACGCCGATCACTACGGCCTCGAGAAGGTCAAGGAACGCATCGTCGAGTACCTCGCGGTGCAGCAGCGCGTCGATCGGCTGAAGGCGCCGATCCTGTGCCTCGTCGGGCCGCCCGGCGTGGGCAAGACCTCGCTCGGCCAGTCGGTCGCCAAGGCGACCGGACGCAAGTTCGTGCGCATGAGCTTGGGCGGCGTGCGCGACGAGGCCGAGATCCGCGGCCACCGCCGCACGTACATCGGCTCGATGCCCGGCAAGATTCTGCAGAACATGACGAAGGTCGCGGTGAGGAATCCGCTGTTCCTGCTCGACGAAGTGGACAAGATGGGACAGGACTTCCGCGGCGATCCGTCATCGGCGCTGCTCGAGGTGCTCGATCCCGAGCAGAACAACACGTTCGTCGACCACTACGTCGAGGTCGAGTACGACCTGTCCGACGTGATGTTCGTCGCCACCGCCAACACGATGAACATCCCGGCGCCGCTGCTCGACCGGATGGAGGTGATTCGCCTCTCCGGCTACACCGAGGACGAGAAGATCGCCATCGCCAAGCAGTACCTGCTGCCGAAGCAGATCAAGCACAACGGACTGAAGCCCGAGGAGCTGCACGTCGCCGAAAGCGCGCTGCGCGACATCGTGCGCTACTACACGCGCGAATCGGGCGTGCGCAACCTCGAGCGCGACATCAGCAAGATCTGCCGCAAGGTCGTGAAGGCGCTGCTGCTCAAGCAAAGCGAAGGCAAGGCGCGCAAGGCGCGCGGGCCGATGGAGGTGAGCTCGAAGAACCTCGACAAGTACCTCGGCGTGCGCCGCTACACGTACGGTATCGCCGAGCGGCGCAACCAGGTGGGCCAGGTCACCGGCCTCGCGTGGACCGAAGTCGGCGGCGATCTGC
Source organism: Casimicrobiaceae bacterium (assembly GCA_035705655.1). Lineage (GTDB taxonomy): Bacteria > Pseudomonadota > Gammaproteobacteria > Burkholderiales > Casimicrobiaceae > VBCG01. The sequence continues at coordinate 16,588 of DASSVX010000201.1, read as the reverse complement.
TCACGATCGAATCGGTCGCGCTTCCCGGCAAGGGCAAGACGACATCCACCGGCAAGCTCGGCGACGTGATGAACGAGTCGATCGCCGCGGCCTTGTCGGTGGTGCGGCACCGGTCGAAGGAGCTCGGCATCGCGCCGGAGTTCTACACGAAGACGGACCTGCACATCCACCTGCCCGAGGGCGCCACGCCAAAGGACGGGCCGTCGGCAGGCACGGCGATCGCGACATCGATGGTGTCGACGCTGACCGGCATTCCGGTGCGCTGCGACGTCGCGATGACCGGCGAAATCACGCTGCGCGGCGAAGTGCTGCCGATCGGGGGCTTGAAGGAGAAGCTGCTGGCGGCGGGCCGGGGCGGCATCAAGACCGTGCTGATCCCGGAAGAGAACGTGAAGGATCTCGTCGAGATTCCCGACGAAATCAAGAATCGTCTCGACATCCACCCGGTGCGCTGGATCGAGCAGGTGCTGGAGCGTGCGCTCGAACGGCAGCCGACGCCGATCACCGACGACGCCGACAAGGCGCAGGCGGCCGTCCCTCCCGCCACGCCGGCGGCAGACGACAAGAGCGCGGTCATCAAGCATTGATCGCGCCGCAGGTGCAACACGAAGGCGGACGATCCGATCGTCCGCCTTTTTTATTCGATCACGTATGTCGCGCGAGCCTTGACACCTGGAAAACGCGAGCGCTATAAAGATCGTTCCGCGCAGCGATCGTCATGCGCCGGCAGCTTCAAGACTTCCGAAGTGCTCACCTCGCGCGTCGCATTCCCTATCGAAAGGACGCTTTGTGAACAAATCCGAAATGATCGACGCGATTGCGCGTCATGCCGACATCTCCAAGGCGGCCGCGGGACGCGCGCTCGATGCGACGGTCGGCGCGATCAAGACATCGCTGCGCAAGGGCGACATCGTCACGCTGGTCGGATTCGGCTCGTTCTATGTCGGCAAGCGCAGCCCGCGGGCGGGCCGCAACCCGCGCACCGGCGATGCAATCAGCATCAAGGGCGGCAAGGTGCCGAAGTTTCGCGCTGGAAAGGCGCTGAAGGATGCGCTAAACTAGCGTGCTTCGCTAGGGTAGATCAGGGGTGCTTAGCTCAGCTGGTAGAGCGTCGCCCTTACAAGGCGAATGTCGGCGGTTCGATCCCGTCAGCACCCACCACGATAAGTAGGGTCAGAGACGACTTTCCCGACCTCGGCCTGCGGTTCGCGGAGACGGTGCGGATAAGTAGGGTCAGAGACGACTTTCCCGACCTCGGCCTGCGGTTCGCGGAGACGGTGCGGGAAAGTCGTCTCTGACCCTACTTATCCGGGAGTGGTAGTTCAGTTGGTTAGAATACCGGCCTGTCACGCCGGGGGTCGCGGGTTCGAGTCCCGTCCACTCCGCCAACACCGACAAGGGCGAACGCGAGTTCGCCCTTGTCCGCATTCGGGCAACGTCCGATCGCAAAGGTAATTCCCAAATGTTCGATCTCCTGCACAAGCACCCGCGTGTCACGCAAGCCGTGCTCGCGCTCATCACGCTGCCGTTCGCGTTCTTCGGCGTCGACTATTACTTCCGCGGCGGCGACAGCGGGCAGACGGTCGCGAGCGTCGGCAAGAACAAGATCACCCAGGCCGAATTCGACGATGCGCTGCGCGACCAGCAGCAGCGGATGCGCCAGGCGCTCGGCAGCAACTTCGACCCGGCGATGCTCGACTCGCCCGAAATGCGCTACGCGCTCCTCGACCAGCTCGTGAACCAGCGGCTGCTGGAGAACGAGGCGCGCGCGGGCCGCTTTCGCGTCACCGACGCGCAGCTTGCGCAGTTCATCGCGGCCTTGCCGCCGTTCCAGGAGGATGGCAAGTTCTCGGCCGACCGGTATCGCGAGGTGCTCGCGAGCCAGAACATGTCGCCGCTGATGTTCGAGCAGCGAGTGCGCGGCGATCTCGTCCTGTCACCGCTGCAGGACCCGATCATCGGCGGCAGCATCGCCGCGAAGTCGTCGGTGCAGCGCTACCTGACGCTGCTCGACCAGAAGCGCGACGTCGCCATCGCGCAGGTTGCCGCCGAGCCGTTCGAGAAGTCGGTCAAGGTCAGCGACGACGACGTGAAGGCGTTCTACGACAAGAATCCGAAGGCGTTCGCGACGCCCGAGGTCGCGAAGGTCGACTATATCCTGCTGACGCAGGATGCCATGGCCGCGCAGGTCAAGGTCGACCCGGCCGAGGTCAAGCAGGCGTACGAGGCGAACGCGAAGCAGTACACCACGAGCGAGGAGCGGCAGGCGTCGCACATCCTGATCGCCGTAAAGAAGGATGCGAGCGACGCGGACAAGGCCAAGGCGAAACAGAAGGCGGCCGAGCTCGCCGAGAAGGCGCGCGCGAAGCCCGATTCGTTCGCCGAGCTCGCGAAGGCCAACTCCCAGGATCCGGGCTCCGCCGCGCAGGGTGGCGATCTCGGCTCGTTTGCGCGGGGAGCGATGGTGAAGCCGTTCGAGGATGCGGTGTTCGCAGCCAAGGTCGGCGACATCGTCGGGCCGGTGCAGACCGACTTCGGTTACCACGTGATCAAGGTGACCGGCATCACGCCGCCGCACGTGCAAAGCTTCGACGAAGTGAAGGGACGCATCGAGGCGGAGTTGAAGCGCCAGAAGGCGGCGCAGAAATTCGCTTCCGCCGCCGATCAATTCCAGAATCTCGTCTACGAGCAGGCCGATTCGCTTGCCGGTGCCGCGAAGACGCTCGACCTCAAGGTTGAAACGACGCCGCTGGTCACGCGCGAAAAGATGCAATCGATCGCGATGGGCAGCGCGAAATTCGTGCAGGCGCTCTTTTCGCCCGAGTCCGTCCAGAGCAAGCGCAACACCGAAGCGATCGAGGTCGGGCCCAACGCGTTGATGGCGGGTCGCATCGTCGAGTACAAGCCGGCGGCGCCGAAGCCGTTCGCCGAAGTCAGGGACGAGATCCGCCAGCAGCTGATCCACCAGCGGGCAAGCGAGCTTGCAGTGAAGACCGGACGCGAGAAGCTCGCGCTGCTCGAGGCGGGCAAGGACGCGGGCGTCGCATTCGACAAGCCGGTGACGCTCACGCGCAACCAGGCGCAGCCCGGCGTCACGGCCGATGGCCTGAAGAAGATCTTCGATGCCGGCGAGCGCAAGCTGCCCGAGTATGCGGGAGCATCCAACGAGCGCGGCGGATTCTCGATCTACCGGATCGACAAGGTGATCGATCCACCGGCGCCCGATGCGGCGAAGGTCGACGCCGCGTCAGCGCGCGTCGGCAGCGAGCTCGGACGCGAGCTGATGAACGCCTATCTCGCGAGCCTCAAGGCCGACACCGACGTGAAGATCAACCAGGCGGCGCTCGAGAAGAAGCAGAACCAGTAAGACCTCAGCACTTGTTGTCGCGAATCCATGCGTTGAGCTTCGCGCGCTCGCGGCCGCGCGCATCCTCGTCCATGACCTCGCGTTCGCCCTTCTCGTTGTAGCGATAGATCGCAAGCTGGCTCTCCGCGAGCTGCTTCAGCTGACCTTTCGCCTGCGCGCAGCTCTCGGCATGGTCGGCGCTGCTCGCGCTCTCCTTGCCCGCCTTGGCCGCGGCCTTCTCCGCATCGGCCTGGCGCTTCCTGAAATCGGCCTCGCGCTGCGCAAGCTCCTTCGCCGCGTTCGGGTTGGCGGGCGGCGGCGCGCCTCGGAGCTGCTCGGTCTTGACGTTCGCCTGCGGCGGCTGGTCGGAATAGACGATGCGTCCCTGCGCATCGGTCCATTTGTAGAGCGCGGCCGCACCGCTCGCCGAATGACCGGCGGCGAGCAACAGAACGGCGAACGCGTAAAGCGATGCGCGCGACATGGGCGACCCCGGCATTTATGACATTGGCAAGTTACCCCGCGTGGCACTTCGCCGTCAATCAAACCAACGGTGGACCGGCTCGCGCAGGCATGAACATGTCGCGGGATCGGTACGGTCACGGGGGCGGACGCGAGCGCGGTTATAATCGCTCTTTGCGACAAGGAGAGTTCGATGCGTGTCGTGCGCAAGGCACTCACTTTCGACGACGTCCTGCTCGTTCCCGCCCATTCCAGCGTCGTTCCCCGCGACGTTTCGCTCGTAACCCGCCTCACGCGCACGATTTCGCTCAACATCCCGCTGCTCTCGGCGGCGATGGACACGGTGACCGATGCGCGGCTCGCGATTGCCATCGCGCAGGAAGGCGGTCTCGGCATCGTGCACAAGAACATGGCGCCCGCGCGCCAGGCGGCCGAGGTCGCGAAGGTCAAGCGGTTCGAAAGCGGCGTCGTGAAGGACCCGATCACCATTCCGCCGTCGATGTCGGTGCGCCAGGTGCTGGCGCTGACGCATCAGTACCGGATCTCGGGACTGCCGGTCGTCGACGGAAGGAAGGTCGTCGGCATCGTCACGAACCGCGACCTCCGCTTCGAGACGAACCTGGATCAGGCGGTGTCGCAGATCATGACGCGCGCCGAGAAGCTCGTGACGGTTCCCGAGGGTACCGATCTCGAGACGGCGAAGGCGCTGATGCATCGCCACCGCCTCGAGCGCGTGCTCGTCGTCAACCGCGAGCATGAGCTGCGCGGGCTCATCACCGTCAAGGACATCTTGAAATCGACCGAGCATCCGATCGCCTGCAAGGACGATCTCGGACGCCTGCGTGTCGGTGCGGCGGTCGGCACCGGCGAGGATACCGACGCGCGCGTCGAGGCACTCGTCGCTGCGGGCGTCGACGTGATCGTCGTCGACACGTCGCATGGCCATTCGCAGGGCGTGCTCGATCGCGTGCAGTCGGTGAAGAAGCGTTATCCGCAGGTGCAGGTGATCGGCGGCAACATCGCCACCGCAAGCGGCGCGAAGGCGCTCGTCGAGCATGGCGCGGATGGCGTGAAGGTCGGCATCGGCCCCGGCTCGATCTGCACGACGCGTATCGTCGCCGGCGTGGGCGTGCCGCAGGTGTCGGCCATCCAGGATGCACTTTCGGGCGCGGGCGACGTGCCGGTGATCGCCGACGGCGGCATTCGCTATTCGGGCGACATCGCGAAGGCGATCGCGGCCGGTGCGTCGGTCGTGATGCTCGGAAGCCTTTTCGCCGGCACCGAGGAATCGCCCGGCGACATCGAGCTCTATCAGGGCCGCTCGTACAAGAGCTATCGCGGCATGGGCTCGATCGGCGCCATGCAGCTCGGCAGTTCCGATCGCTATTTCCAGGATGCCGAAGGCGAGGGCGCGGCGGAGAAGCTCGTGCCCGAAGGCATCGAGGGCCGCGTTCCGTACAAGGGATCGCTCGCCAACGTGATCCTCCAGCTAATGGGCGGACTGCGCGCGGCGATGGGCTACTGCGGTTGCCCCACGATCCGCGACCTGTCGACGCGCGCCGAGTTCGTCGAGATCACGTCGGCAGGCATACGCGAATCGCACGTGCACGACGTGCAGATCGTGAAGGAGGCGCCGAATTACCGCGTCGAATAAAGAAGTGGGGTCAGAGACGACTTCCGCATCGCCGTCCGCCGAATTGCATCGTCAGGGTTCGAAAGTCGTCTCTGGCCCCACTTTTCCGCACTGCCGGATCCTGATCCTCGATTTCGGCGCGCAATACACGCAGCTCATCGCGCGGCGCCTCCGGGAAACCGACGTTTACTGCGAAATCCATCCGTGGACCGTCGGTGATGACTTCGTGCGTGCTTTCGATGCGCGCGGCATCGTGCTGTCGGGGGGGCCGGCGAGCGTCACCACCGGTGAGACGCCCCGCGCACCGGCCGCGGTGTGGACGCTCGGCGTGCCCGTGCTCGGCATCTGCTATGGCATGCAGACGATGGCCGAGCAGCTCGGCGGCAAGGTCGAAGCGGGGCGCGTGCGCGAATTCGGACGTGCCGAGGTGCGCGCGCGCGGGCACACCACGCTGTTGCGCGACATCGAGGACCGCCGCAATGCCGATGGCCACGGTCTGCTCGACGTGTGGATGAGCCATGGCGACAAGGTCGTCGGCCTGCCGCCGGGATTCACGCTCGCCGGCTCGTCGGATGCGTGCACGATCGCCGCGATGGCCGACGAGTCGCGGCGCTTCTATGGCGTGCAGTTCCATCCCGAAGTCACGCATACGCCGCAGGGCGCGTCGCTGCTTGCGCGTTTCGCGCACGACATCTGCGGCTGCGGCCACGACTGGACAATGCACGGATATGCGGCGGAGGCGGTCGACGCCATCCGGGCGAAGGTGGGCGGCGATGAGGTGCTGCTCGGGCTTTCCGGCGGCGTCGATTCGTCGGTTGCGGCGGCGCTGCTCCACCGCGCGATCGGCGATCGCCTCGTCTGCGTGTTCGTCGACCACGGCCTCTTGCGCCAGAACGAGGCCGAGCAGGTGCTGGACACGTTCGCGATGCACCTCGGCGTGCGCGTGGTTCACGTCGATGCGAGCAACCAATTCCTCGCGGCTCTCGCCGGCGTCGACGAGCCCGAGGCCAAGCGCAAGATCATCGGGCGGCTCTTCGTCGACGTGTTCCAGCGCGAAGCGGCGAAGCTCACCGATGCGAAATGGCTCGCGCAGGGCACGATCTATCCGGACGTGATCGAATCGGCGTCCGCGAAGGGCAGCAGCGCGCACACGATCAAGTCGCATCACAACGTCGGCGGCCTGCCCGAAACGCTGCATCTGAAACTGCTCGAGCCGCTGCGCGAGCTATTCAAGGACGAGGTGCGCAAGCTTGGCCTCGAGCTCGGCCTGCCGCGCGACATGGTGTTCCGCCATCCCTTCCCCGGGCCCGGGCTCGGCGTGCGCATTCCCGGCGAGGTGACGCGCGAGCGCGCCGACATCCTGCGCGCGGCCGACGCGATCTTCATCGACGAACTGCGTGCCGCGCGCGACGACGCCGGGCAGTCGTGGTACGACGCCGTGTCGCAGGCCTTTGCCGTATTCCTGCCGGTGCGCTCCGTCGGCGTCATGGGCGACGGGCGCACGTACGAGCACGCGATTGCATTGCGCGCCGTGCAGACGACCGATTTCATGACGGCCGACTGGGCGCCGCTGCCGCACGCGCTGCTCGCTCGCATCAGCAATCGAATCACCAACGAGGTGCGCGGGATCAACCGCGTCGTCTACGACGTGTCGAGCAAGCCGCCGGCGACGATCGAATGGGAATGAAGCCGGCCTTTTTGCAATCGGCCCCGCAGCACGAAGTGCGGAGAGTGGTCCAGTGACCGCGCGCGGCAGGACGGCGCGCAACGCGCAGGGCCAGGTCGCGCCCCCGCCTGCACGGCCCTTGGCCGGCGCTCTCGCATCGCGCACGACCTTCCTGTCCCGGATCAGGCGTGCGGCAACCTACGCGCTCGGGCTCGTCGTGATCACGCTCGCCGTCGGCATGATCGGCTATCGCGCTCTCGAGCACCTGAGCTGGCTCGATGCGTTTCATCAGTCGGCGATGCTGCTGTCCGGCATGGGACCCGTCGTCGACATGAAATCCGACGCAGGAAAGATCTTCGACGGCGTCTACGCGCTCTTCTGCGGCGTGATCCTGCTCGCGTCCACCGGCCTCATGTTCGCTCCGGTCATCCACCGGCTGCTGCATCGTTTCCATATCGAGGATGCCCGCGACTGACGACGACTGGATGGCGCATGCGCTGACGCTCGCCGCCGAAGCGGAGGCACGCGGCGAGGTGCCGGTCGGCGCCGTGGTCGTTTGCGACGGCGCCATTGTCGGGCGCGGCGGCAATGCGCCGATCGCCGGGAACGACCCGACGGCGCACGCCGAGATCGCTGCACTGCGCGAAGCCGCCGCGGCGCTCGGCAATTACCGGCTCCCCGGCTGCACGCTCTACGCGACGCTCGAACCCTGCGCGATGTGTGCCGGCGCGATCATGCATGCGCGCGTTGCGCGGCTCGTTTTCGGCGCGCGCGATCCGAAGACCGGTGCCTGCGGCTCGGTGGTCGACCTGTTCGCCGAGCCGCGCCTCAATCACCACACGCGGGTCACCGACGGTGTCGCCGCCGACGAGTGCGCGCGACTTCTCACACGGTTCTTCACCGCGCGCCGGCAACGCGCCACCGGATGAGCACAAGCCTCGACATCACGATCGTGGCGCCGGCGGGTTTCGCCACCGACCCTGCCGCCGTCGACCGCGCGGAAGCGCTGCTTGCACGCCTCGGCCATCGCGTGCAAAGCGATGCGACGGCGCGCGGACGATGGCAGCGATTCTCGGCGCCGGACGACGAGCGTCTCGCCGCGGTCGAGCGCGTCGCGGCCGATCCGCGGACCGACGTTGCCGTCATGCTGCGCGGCGGGTACGGCTTCAGCCGCCTGATCGACCGCATCGACTTCGCGGCGCTCGCGCGCGCCGGGAAGCGCTGGATGGGACACTCCGACTTCACGGCGTTTCAGCTTGCCGCACTCGCGCGATCGGGCATCGTCACGTATGCCGGCCCGATGGCCGCCAGCGATTTCGGCGCCGTGACGCCGTCGGCGTTCACGCTGCGCAACTGCTTCGGCGTGCTCGGGAACGACGAATGGTCGATCGACTGCGCGCTCGACGGCCCGTCGCATTCGTGCGCAGGCACGCTGTGGGGCGGCAACCTCGCGATGCTCGCGCACCTCGTCGGCACGCCTTACTTTCCCCGGATCGACGGCGGCATCCTGTTCCTCGAGGACGTCGGCGAGCATCCGTACCGGATCGAGCGGATGTTTCATCAACTGCTCCATGCGGGCGTGCTCGCGCGGCAGCGCGCCGTGCTGCTCGGCGCATTCACCGAATACCAGTTGCACGCGAACGACGCGGGCTACGATCTCGACGCGGCAATCGCGCAGCTTCGCTCGCGCGTCAGCGTGCCGGTGCATGCGGGGCTGCCGTTCGGGCACGTGCCCGACAAGCTGACGCTGCCCGTGGGCGGTCATTGCGCGCTCGACGTCGATGCCGGACGCGCGCGGCTCGTTCTTTCGCGGTACCGATGAAGCGATTCACCGTTGGCATCTGCGGCTGGACCGACGCGGCGGACGCGTTGCGCAAGGTGCGCCACGATGTGTTCGTCGTCGAGCAGCGGGTGCCCGAGTCGCTCGAATGGGACGCTGCCGACGCCACGTCGCTGCATGCGCTCGCGACGGACACGTCGGGCGAGCCGATCGGCTGCGCGCGGCTCCTGCCCGACGGGCATATCGGGCGGGTGGCCGTGCTCGCGCCGTGGCGCGGCTGCGGTGTCGGGAGCGCGCTGTTGCAACGGCTCGTCGACGCGGCGCGTGCACGCGGCGCGCCGCGCGTGATGCTGAACGCGCAGGTGGCCGCAATGCCGTTTTACGCGCGTTACGGGTTCGTCGCCCGCGGCGACGTGTTCGACGAAGCCGGCATCGCGCATTGCGTGATGGAGCGCGCACTCTGATCGAGGCGAAAGTGGAAGCGAGCCTCGCCGCGCGTCGTGCCCGCGGCATCGAAGCTGCGCTCGCTGAACTCCACCTGCCCGTCGCGCGCTATGGTCACGAGGGTCGAGCAGCGGGTGCCGTAGGTTTCGCTCATGATGAACGGCGACGACAAAAGGCGCTCCCGCTCGCGCGGCAACCCCGTGTCCGGCAGTTCGTCGTCCGCGGCGGGTGTCGGGTCGGCCAGCACTTGCCATAGTGGATCGGGCGTGTCGTCGTCCGCCGCAATCCATGCGGCAAGGCCGGCCTTCGCACGGACGAGCTTCGGCCACGGCGTGTCGAGTCCGGCGTTGGAGACGCCATGCAGTCCGCGTCCGAGCGGGACGGTGTGCGCGCCTCGGTTGGAGCCGAAGGCCGCGCCCGCAGTGTCGGCCGCGACGAGGTTGAAGCCGTTATAGCCGCGCGCGTCGGCGATCAGCTCCTGCAACGCGACGCCGATCGGGCGCGGATCGGCAAGGAGCGCGGGCACGAGCACGCCACGCGAGGGAGCGCCCGGATCGTGGCGGCCCGGCTCGCGCACGTTGGTGACGAACGCGAAGCGGCCGTTGCGTGCGACACCGAGCCATGTTCCCCCATGCTCGAGGTCGCGCCCGGCGAGAAGCGCGTTGCCATGAGCGCCGGTCCACCAGTGCGCGGGCGCCGAAGGACGCGCGTGGAACTCGTCGCGATTGGCCGCGATGACGACGGCGTATCGCGGATGCGCATCGAGCGCGATGACGGCGAGGCACATGATTCAGCCGCTCGGGCGCGGTGCGGCGCCGGGCGCGCCGGCGGGCACGTCGTACGGCAGGCCTCGCCGCACGAGGCGGGCGCCGCCCGGTTCGCCCAGTGCGACGTCATTTGCATCGACGGCGGCGAGTTGCACGACCGCGAGCAGCGCGACGCCACCGGCGACGAGATCGGGCGCCGCGTTGACGACCGTTCCGCACGCCTGTTCCGCCCCGAATGCGGCCGAGTAGAGCCGCGTTCCCGGCACCGCGTCGAGCGCATCGGCGTGGAAGGCGAAAAGACGTTCCTTGAGCCTGCCGAGATATTGCATTCGCGCGACGATTTCCTGTCCCGGATAGCAGCCCTTGCGGAAGCTGACGCCGCCGAGCAGGTCCCAGTTCGCCATCTGCGGCACGAAAAGATCGGATGTCGCCGCCGTGATCCACGGGACGCCCGCCGCGACGCCGAACCAGCGCCACACGTCGTTGGTGACCACACTCGCATGCCGCGCGAGCGCGGCGTGCAGCACGGGGCGTTCCGCCTGCGGCGCCACGATGGCGATGCGTCGATCGGGCAGCGTGAACGCGCTCGCGCCGCCCGCGAACGCAACCGCGCGGCCGGGCGGAGGCGACACGCCGAACGCCTGCCTCGACGCGTCGGCGCTTCCGTCACCCGCGATGCCGATCAGCATCGACGTTGCGCTCGCGTCATCGAGGCGCACCTTCGCGCGCAGCACGAACATCGCGAGGCGCCGCCGGATCGCGCCGGCGACATCGCCGGCGAGGAGGAGAGTGATCGCCGCGTCCGGCACGTCGGCCGGCGCTCGCCACAGCACGCCGTTCGCAAGCATGCGGCCCTTCGGCGAGTTGTAGCACCAGTACTGGCCTTCGCCCGGCGCGAGCGCCTGCACGTCGCTCGACAACTGCGCATGCAGGAACGCGAGCGCATCGTCGCCGGATACGCGCAGCACGCTCCAACCGGTATGGTTGCATGCGGCAGGTGCGGGCGGTGTCATGGCGTCAGGTGGGGTGGGAGCAAGCGTTGCGGCGGGCCCGGCGCGGCGCCGTGCCGGGGTGCCGGCGAGTACGTTCCGCATGCTAGAATAACGAGTTGCCGGCGCCGTGGTTTACGTCGATTGAAAGTGACGCGCGACGCCGGTCACATGCGCCCTCACGCACGCACTCCCGAATCGTTCCGCGAATCGGGAGGCGGCGAAACGGCGCAATCCCGGGCAGACGCAGGCGAAGCGGCCGCGTCTTCCACATCGCACACCGGCGTTTCAGGGTGTCGTCAGCCGCGAAATGCACGCGGCGCGAGCGCAATCCGCCGGTGGAGGTCAACCCTGACAGAGGAGTACAGCATGTCCGTAACCATGCGTCAAATGCTGGAGGCCGGCGTTCACTTCGGCCACCAGACCCGCTACTGGAACCCGAAGATGGCCGACTACATCTTCGGCCAGCGCAACAAGATCCACATCGTCAACCTCGAAAAGACGCTGGCGATGTACAACGACGCGATGAAATACGTGCGCCAGCTCGCACAGAATCGCGGCACGATCCTCTTCGTGGGCACCAAGCGCCAGGCGCGCGAGATCATCGCCGAGGAGGCGCAGCGCTGCGCGATGCCCTATGTCGACCATCGCTGGCTCGGCGGCATGCTGTCGAACTTCAAGACGGTCAAGCAGTCGATCAAGCGGCTCAAGGATCTCGAGACGATGAAGCAGGACGGCACATTCGACCGCATGTCGAAGCGCGAGGCGCTTTCGCACCAGCGCGAGCTCGACAAGCTCGAGAAGAGCCTCGGCGGCATCAAGGACATGAATGCGCTGCCCGACGCCGTGTTCGTGATCGACATCGGCTATCACAAGATCGCTGTCACCGAGGCGAAGAAGCTCGGCATCCCGCTGGTCGCGGTCGTCGACACCAACCACAATCCCGATCCGATCGACTACGTGATCCCGGGCAACGACGATTCCAGCCGGGCGATCCGCCTCTACGCGCGCGGCGTCGCCGACTCGGTGCTCGAAGGCAAGACCAGCACGATCCAGGAGATCGTCGCCACCGGCGACGAGTTCGTCGACGAGGCAACGGCCTGAGCGTCTGCATCGGGACGAGGTGCTGCACGCGCCTCGCCGGCCGACCCGCTGCGTCACGAGCGCATGCGGCACCGTCGAAACGCACGCCGTTTCGAGCGCAATGAACGATGGAGCATGAGAATGCCGGAAATTTCCGCAAGCAGGGTGATGGAACTGCGCCAGCGCACCGGGCTGGGCATGATGGAATGCAAGAAGGCGCTGACCGAAGCCGCCGGTGACCTCGGCAAGGCCGAGGAGCTGTTGCGCATTCGCAGCGGCGCGAAGGCAAGCAAGGCGGCATCGCGGGTCGCCGCAGAGGGCGTCGTCGGCATCGCGGTTGCGGCCGACGCAAGAACGGCGGCGATGGTCGAAGTCAACTGCGAGACCGATTTCGTCGCCAGGAACGACGAGTTTCGCGCGTTCGCGAACGAGGTCGCGCGGATCGTCGTGCGCGAGCAGCCGGCCGATCTCGACGCGCTCGCCGGGCGCACGCTCGCCTCGGGCGACACGGTCGAGGCGCGCCGCATCGCGATGGTGCAGAAGATCGGCGAGAACATCGCGTTGCGCCGCTTCGTCCGGCTTGCCGCCGAGGGCCGCGTCGCGTCGTACGTGCACGGCACCAGGATCGGCGTGCTTGTCGACTACACCGGCGGCAACGAGGCGCTCGGCAAGGACCTCGCGATGCATATTGCCGCGACCAAGCCGATCGCCGTTTCCCGCGAGCAGGTGCCGGGCGCCGTCGTCGAGAAGGAACGCTCGATCGCGGCAGCGCGCGCCGCCGAGTCGGGGAAGCCTGCCAACATCGTCGAAAAAATGGTAGAAGGTGCAGTCGCCAAGTTCCTCGCGGAGGTCACGTTGCTGCCCCAGCCGTTCGTGAAAAACGACAAGGAGACCGTGGGCAGGCTCGTGCAGGCGCAAGGGGCGCGCGTCAACGGCTTCATTCTCTACGTCGTGGGCGAAGGCATCGAGAAGCGCAACGACGACTTTGCCGCCGAAGTCGCCGCGATGACCCGCAGCTGACCCGCGTCACCACGGCACCCGCGGAGCCCTCGATGAGCCCACCCGACAGTGCGGTCACGGCGGCCATCGCGCCGCTTCCCGGAATCGCCGCGGCGCCCGCGCCGGCCTACCGGCGCATTCTGCTCAAGCTGTCCGGCGAAGCGCTGATGGGCAGCGTCAGCTACGGCATCGAGCGCGAGACGATCGATCGGATCGTCGCCGAGGTCGCGGAGGTCGTTCGTCTCGGCGTGCAGGTCGCCATCGTGATCGGCGGCGGCAACATCTTTCGCGGCGTCGCACCCGGTGCCGCCGGCATGGACCGCGCAACGGCCGACTACATGGGCATGCTCGCCACGCTGATGAACGCGCTCGCGTTGCAGGACGCGCTGCGGCGCGCCGGCGTCGAGTCACGCGTGCAGTCGGCGCTTCGCATCGACCAGGTCGCCGAGCCTTATATCCGCGGGCGCGCGCTGCGGCATCTCGAAGAGCACAAGGTCGTCATCTTCGCCGCCGGCACCGGCAACCCGTTCTTCACCACCGACACGGCGGCGGCGCTGCGCGGGCGCGAGATGGGCGTCGACATCGTGCTGAAGGCGACGAAGGTCGACGGCGTCTACACGTCCGATCCGCTGAAGGACGAGACCGCGCGGCGCTACTCGACGCTCACGTTCGACGAGGCGATCGTCAGGAATCTCAAGGTGATGGACGCGACCGCGCTTGCGCTGTGCCGCGACCAGAACATGCTGCTGAAGGTCTTCTCGATCTTCGTGCCCGGTGCGCTCAAGCGCGTGGTGATGGGCGGGGACGAGGGGACGCTGGTGCATTGTTAGAGTTGGAGGAGGTCAGACACCAATTTCCCCTGGTGCGCTGCGACGGCGCACGCCGGTGGCGTTCGGGAAATTGGTATCTGACCCCATGATGGAGGTTTCATGATCAGCGACGTCAGGAACTCCGCCGAACAGAAGATGGCGCGGTCGATCGAGACGTTGAAGGCCGATCTCGCCAAGGTGCGCACGGGCCGCGCGCATACCGGCCTGCTCGACCACATCCACGTCGATTACTACGGCTCGTCGATGCCGCTTTCGCAGGTCGCCAACGTCACGCTCGCCGACCCGCGCACCATCGGCGTCACGCCATGGGAAAAGAAGATGATCCCGACCGTCGAAAAGGCGATCCGGGATTCCGATCTCGGTCTCAATCCGGCGACGTCGGGGGAGATGATCCGCGTGCCGATGCCGGCACTCACCGAGGAGCGGCGCAAGGAATTGATCAAGGTCGTCCACAAGGAGGCCGAGGCCGCGAAGATCGCCGTGCGCAACGTGCGTCGCGACGCGAACGAGCAGCTGAAGAAGCTCCTCAAGGACAAGCAGTGCTCCGAGGACGACGAGCGGCGCGCGCACGACGAGCTGCAGAAGCTGACCGATCGCTTCGTCGCCGACGTCGACCGGTTGCTGCAGGCCAAGGAAGCCGACCTGATGGCCATCTGATGCACGGATTTCGCCCAACCTTCGATCGCTAACGATGTTCACGAGCTCCACCCGCATCATTCCCGAGTCGCGCGACGTGCCGCGGCACGTCGCCATCATCATGGACGGCAACGGCCGCTGGGCAAGCCGGCGCCTGCTGCCGCGCGTGGCCGGCCACCGCAAGGGCGTCGAGGCCGTCCGCGCTGCCGTGCGCGCCTCGATCGAGCACGGTGTCGAATACCTGACGCTGTTCGCGTTCTCGAGCGAGAACTGGCGCCGCCCCGCCGAGGAAGTCTCGATCCTGATGGAGCTGTTCACGCGCGCGCTCGAGGCCGAAGTCGCGAAGCTGCACAAGAACGGCATCCGCTTCAAGGTGGTCGGCGACACGTCGCGCTTCGACCCGCGCATTCGCGACCTGGTCGCGGCCGGCGAAAGCCTCACCGCGAACAACACGCGGCTCACGCTGACCGTTGCGGCGAATTACGGCGGCCGCTGGGACATCGCGCAGGCGGCGCGGCGCTATTTCGCCGCGAATGCCGACGCGCCGGCGAGCGCGCGCGCCTTCGTGCCCGAAGTGCTTGAGCCTTATCTCGCGATGGCGTACGCACCCGAGCCCGACCTCTTCATCCGCACGGGCGGCGAGAAGCGGATCTCCAACTTCCTGCTGTGGCAGCTCGCCTATACGGAGCTCTATTTCACCGATCTGCTGTGGCCCGATTTCGACGCGAGCGCGCTCGCAGCCGCCATCGCGTCGTACGCCGGGCGTGAACGCCGCTTCGGGCGCACGAGCGAGCAGGTGCAGGCGCAAAACGATGCGCAGATCGAGGCACGGCTGCCCCAGCGCGTGCAGGCGCAGGACGCCTAGCGGCCGCTCACGCGTGGCGCCCGTTGCCATCGAGCCATTTGCAAGGACCGCCTTGGCTTCCGCTCTGGCCACGCGTATCGCCACCGGCATCGTCCTCATCGCCGCCATCCTGGCAGCGCTGCTGCTGCTGCCCACGCTCGTGTTCGGCGGGGTCGTCCTTTTGATCGTGCTCGTCGCGGCGAGCGAATGGGCGAAGCTGATCGGCCTTGCCGATGGCGCACGCACCGGTTTCGTGATCGCGGTTCTCGCCGCCGGTTGCGCACTGCTGCGGTTGGGCGCATTGCGCGGCTTCGACCCGGTCGTAGCGCTCGCCTGCGGTGCCGCGACACTGTTCTGGCTCGTCGTCGGCGTGCCCTCCGTGCTGCGCAACTGGCAGCCTGCCTCGGTGCTCGTGCGCGCGGTGTCCGCATTCGTGATGCTCGAGGGCGCGTTCGTCGCCATCGTCGCGCTGCAGGACCGCTCGCCGTGGCTCGCACTTGCTGCGATGGCGATCGTCTGGCTTGCAGATACCGCCGCCTATTTCGCCGGTCGCCGCTTCGGACGGCGCAAGCTTGCTCCGCAGATCAGTCCCGGCAAGACGTGGGAGGGCGTCCACGGCGCGCTCCTCGCCGTTGCCGTGTACGCGCTGCTGTTGCTGCCGCTCGCGCGGCGCGCCGGATACGAGGGTGGCTTCGATGCGCGTGCAATCGTGGCGTGGGTCGCGTTCGCCATCGCGCTCGCCGCACTGTCGGTCGTCGGCGATCTTCACGAATCGCTTCTGAAGCGCCGCGCGGGGGTCAAGGACAGCGGCGCGATCCTTCCCGGACACGGTGGCGTCCTCGATCGCACCGATGCGCTCCTTGCCGCGATGCCGCCCGTCGCGCTCGCGGCAACGGTCTTTCTCGGAGCGGCGTGATGCACCGTACGCTCGCGCTTCTCGGCGCTACCGGCTCGATCGGCGATTCGACGCTCGACGTCGTCGCCCGGCACCCCGAGCGCTTCAGCGTCGCGGCACTCGCCGCGAATCGCAATCATGCGAAGCTTCTCGGGCTGTGCCGGCGCTTTCGGCCGCGCGTGGCCGCACTCGCCGATGGCGACGCAGCGCATGC
>DASSVX010000200.1:0-16504 GCA_035705655.1 Casimicrobiaceae bacterium | reverse complement strand
GGCAACCGCTGCGCTGCTGCGCGTTGCAGCGGGTGCGCCGCTGCTCGCGGTCGAGCGTGTCGCCTACACCTACGGCGATCGCCCCGTCGAAGTGCGCCGTGGCCTCTGCACGACGCGCCACGAGCACTACTGGAACGCGCTCACGTGAAAGTGGAGGGCCGGACGCCTTTTGCGGTTCCCATGACCGCCTACGGGACCGGCATCCCGAACGTCGTCTTCGAGCCCTGTTCGGTTGCCGCGGCGGCCTGCCCGTTGGCAGGGCTATAATTTGATGCTGTGCAAAAACCATTCGAATGCAGCGTCGCGGCACGGTGCAGCGGATTTCCCGTGCTTTTGCGACGCGTTCCTCACCGAGGCTGAGGCATGGCCGCCGCCGATCGCCCTGTCGACAAGCCGCGCCCGGTCTACCTCAACCTGTTCGCGATCCGCCAGCCGTTGCCGGCGATCGCGTCGATCCTGCATCGAATAAGCGGGGCGCTGCTGTTCATCGCCGGCATTCCGCTGCTGCTGTGGGACGTGCAGC
Source organism: Casimicrobiaceae bacterium (assembly GCA_035705655.1). Classification (GTDB taxonomy): domain Bacteria; phylum Pseudomonadota; class Gammaproteobacteria; order Burkholderiales; family Casimicrobiaceae; genus VBCG01. The sequence goes on along the minus strand of DASSVX010000200.1, from coordinate 15,981 downwards.
GATCGCTCGCATCACCCGAAGGTTTCGCCGCCGCCACCGCGCCGCTCGGCACCCCGTTCGGCAAGCTCGTGTTCCTGGTGCTTGCGTGGTGCTTCCTGTTTCACCTGCTCGCCGGGCTGCGCCATCTCGCCCTCGACCTCCACATCGGCATCGGCCTCGCGCCCGCACGGGGATCGGCGGCGCTCGTGCTGGTGCTTTCGATCCTGCTTGCGCTGATCGTCGCGGTGCGGCTGTGGTAGCCGGCACCGACAAGCTGCCGGTCGGCGCCCACTACGGCCTGCGCGACTGGCTGTCGCAGCGCGTGACGGCGATCGTCATCACGCTGTACACCGCGCTCGTCCTCGGCATCGTGCTGTGGCACGGCGGTCTCGATTACCCGACGGCGCGGGCGCTTTTCGCCGGCAACGCATTTCGCGTCGCGACGTTCCTGTTCATGGCGTCGCTCTTCTGGCATGCGTGGGTGGGCGTGCGCAACATCCTGATGGATTACGCGAAGCCGTACGGCGTGCGCCTGATGCTCGAGATCGTCGTCGTCTGCCTGCTCGTCGCGTATGGCGGGTGGACGATCGGCGTCCTGTGGGGCAATCCGTGATGCGCGCCGCGGTGCCGCCCCTTCGATGAAGCTGCCCACGCGACGCTTCGACGCGCTGATCGTCGGTGCCGGCGGCGCAGGCATGCGCGCGTCGCTGCAGCTGGCCGCTGCCGGGCTCACCGTCGCGGTGCTGTCGAAGGTGTTCCCGACGCGCTCGCATACGGTCGCGGCGCAGGGTGGCATCGGCGCATCGCTCGGCAACATGTCCGAGGACAGCTGGCTGTGGCACATGTACGACACGGTCAAGGGCTCCGACTGGCTCGGCGACCAGGACGCAATCGAATACATGTGCCGGATGGCGCCGCAGGTGGTCTACGAGCTCGAGCACTTCGGCATGCCGTTCGACCGCAACCCCGACGGCACGATCTACCAGCGCCCGTTCGGCGGGCACTCGATGAACTTCGGCGAGAAGTCGGTGCGCCGCGCGTGCGCGTCGGCCGACCGCACCGGCCACTCGATGCTGCACACGCTCTACCAGCAGAACGTGCGCGCGCATACGCAATTCTTCGTCGAGTGGATGGCGCTCGACCTGATCCGCGATTCCGACGGCGACGTCGTCGGCGTGACGGCGCTCGACATGGAGACCGGCGACGTGGTTGCGCTCGAGGCGAAGGTGACGGTTCTCGCCACCGGCGGCGCCGGACGCATCTTCGCCGCGTCGACCAACGCGTTCATCAACACCGGCGACGGCCTCGGCATGGCGGCGCGCGCGGGCGTGCCGCTCGAGGACATGGAGTTCTGGCAGTTCCACCCGACCGGCGTCGCCGGCGCCGGCGTGCTGATCACCGAGGGGGTGCGCGGCGAGGGCGGCATCCTGCTCAACTGCAATGGCGAGCGCTTCATGGAGCGCTACGCGCCGAACCTGAAGGACCTCGCGTCGCGCGACATCGTCAGCCGCTCGATGGACCAGGAGATCAAGGAGGGGCGCGGCTGCGGTCCGCACAAGGACTACGTGCTCCTGAAGCTCGACCATCTCGGCCCCGACGTCATCATGAAGCGGCTGCCGTCGATCCGCGAGATCGCGATCAAGTTCGCGAACGCCGATCCGATCAAGGAGCCGATCCCGGTCGTGCCGACGATCCACTACATGATGGGCGGCATCCCGACGAACATCCACGGGCAGGTCGTCGCACCCAGGCACGGTGATCCCGGCGTCGTCGTCGAGGGCCTGTACGCGGTCGGCGAATGCGCGTGCGTTTCCGTGCACGGCGCAAACCGGCTCGGCACGAATTCGCTGCTCGACCTTCTCGTGTTCGGCCGCGCCGCCGGCGATTTCATCGTGAGCCGCAACCTGGCGGCGCTTGCGCACAAGGCGCTGCCGCCGGACGCCGGCGATGCGTCGCTCGCGCGGCTTGCGCGGCTCGACGCGGCAACGTCGGGCGAGCGGGTTGCGGATGTCGGCAACGAGCTGCGCAAGACGATGCAGTCGCATTGCGGCGTGTTTCGCAACGAAGCACTGCTGGCCGAAGGTGTCGCGAAGGTGATGGAGCTCGAGAACCGCGTCGCGCGGAGCGCGATCGACGACAAGAGCCGCACGTTCAACACGGCGCGGGTCGAAGCGCTCGAGCTCGACAACCTGATCGAGGTGGCCAAGGCGACGATCGTGTCCGCGCTCGCGCGCCACGAATCGCGCGGCGCCCAGGCGCGAAGCGATTATCCCAACCGCGACGACGTGCACTGGCTGAAGCACACGCTGTGGTATCGCGAGGGCAACCGGCTCGATTACAAGCCGGTGCACCTCACCCCGTTGTCCGTCGAATCGTTCCCGCCGAAGGCGCGCACCTACTGACCGTCCAAAGGTCCGCATGAAATTCCGCATCTACCGCTACGATCCGGAGAAGGACGCGAAGCCGCGGCTCCAGGAGTACGACATCGCGCTCGATCCGCACGACCGGATGCTCCTCGACGCGCTGATCCGGCTGAAGGCAACCGACGATTCGCTCGCGTTCCGGCGCAGTTGCCGCGAGGGGGTATGCGGCTCCGATGCGATGAACATCAACGGCAAGAACGGCCTCGCATGCGTCACCAACCTCAAGAATCTGAAAGAGCCCGTCGAGCTGCGGCCGCTCCCCGGATTGCCGGTGATCCGCGACCTGATCGTCGACATGAGCCAGTTCTTCAAGCAGTACCACTCGGTGCGCCCGTATCTCGTCAACGACACGCCGCCGCCCGAGCGCGAGCGGCTGCAGTCGCCGGCTGCGCGCGAGCAGCTCGATGGTCTCTACGAGTGCATCCTGTGTGCGTGCTGCTCGACGGCGTGCCCGTCGTTCTGGTGGAACCCGGACAAGTTCGTCGGTCCCGCCGGCCTGTTGCAGGCTTACCGCTTCATCGCCGACAGCCGCGACCACGACGTCAACCAGCGGCTCGACAACCTCGAGGATCCCTACCGGCTGTTCCGCTGCCACACGATCATGAATTGCGTCGACGTCTGTCCCAAGAACCTGAATCCGACGCTTGCGATCGAGAAGATCAAGGATCTCATGGTGAAGCGGACCGTGTAGGGGTCAGAGACGACATTCGATGCACGGTGAGGCAATGCGCGGGGCTTTGTCGCCGAATGTCGTCTCTGACCCCATTATGGTCTTCCGCGCGCAATGGTGATCGACAATGCGAGACTGAGGCGCATTCGCTGGCGCTGCCGGCGCGGCATGCTGGAGAACGATCTCATCCTGTCGCGCTTCCTCGACCGCTGCGCCGATACGCTGACCGAAGACGACATTGCAAATCTGGACGCGCTTCTCCATATGTCTGACAACGCACTGTGGGATTTGCTGAGCGGCCGGGCCGAAGCCGACGATCCGCGCCTCGCGTCGTTCGCCGCGCGCCTTGCACAGGGATGAACCCGAACCAGGAACCGAAGGACGTCCGATGACCGACTCCACTGCCACCCTCCAGTTTTCTGACGGCTCGCCGTCGGTCACGTTTCCGATCCTCACCGGGACGATCGGCCCGCAGGTGATCGACATCCGCACGCTGTACGCCAAGACGGGCAAATTCACCTACGACCCGGGCTTCATGTCCACGGCCGCGTGCAGCTCGGCGATCACGTACATCGACGGCGACAACGGCGAGCTCCTCTATCGCGGCTACCCGATCGAGGAGCTCGCGGTGCGCACCGACTACCTCGGCACCTGCTACCTGCTTTTGTACGGCGAGCTGCCGAACCGGGCGCAGAAGGACGACTTCGTGAGCCGCGTCACGAATCACACGATGGTCAACGAGCAGATGCAGTTCTTCATGCGCGGCTTCCGGCGCGACGCGCACCCGATGGCCGTGCTCACGGGACTGGTGGGCGCAATGAGCGCGTTCTACCCCGATTCGATCAACCTCAACGACGCGCACCAGCGCGACATCTCCGCGATCCGGCTCATCGCGAAGATGCCGACGCTCGTCGCCATGGCCTACAAGTACTCGTGCGGCCAGCCGTACATGTATCCGCGCAACGACCTGCCGTACGCCGGGAACTTCATGCGCATGATGTTCGCGACGCCGTGCGAGGACTACGTGGTGAACGACGTGCTGGTGCGTGCGCTCGACCGCATCTTCATCCTGCACGCCGACCACGAGCAGAACGCGTCGACGTCGACGGTGCGCCTGTGCGCATCGTCGGGCACGAACCCGTTCGCGGCGATCGCCGCCGGCGTCGCCTGCCTGTGGGGCCCGGCGCATGGCGGTGCCAACGAGGCGGCGCTCAACATGCTCTACGACATCCAGGCGCAGGGCGGCGTCGCGAAGATCGGCGAGTTCATCGCGCAGGTCAAGGACAAGCACTCGAACGTGCGCCTGATGGGCTTCGGACACCGCGTCTACAAGCACTACGATCCGCGCGCGAAGCTGATGCGCGAGACATGCTACGAGGTGCTGGGCGACCTCGGGCTCGGCGACGACCCGCTGTTCAAGCTCGCGATGGCGCTCGAGAAGATTGCGCTCGAGGACGACTACTTCGTCCAGCGCAAGCTGTACCCGAACGTCGATTTCTACTCGGGCATCGTGCAGAAGGCGATCGGCATTCCGGTGCAGCTCTTCACCGCGATCTTCGCGCTCGCGCGCACGGTGGGCTGGATCGCGCAGTTGAACGAGATGGTGTCCGATCCCGAGTACAAGATCGGACGGCCGCGGCAGCTCTTCACCGGGGCCGCACGGCGCACGGTGAAGCCCATCTCGGAACGCGGATAGAGTGGACACGGGGCGGCGAGGCCGCGAGTACGGATGGACACGGGGCGGCGCCGCCGCCCCGAATCTGGGCTAGGTGAATCATGGGAAGCATGCAAGAGCTCGAAGCGAGCAGCACGCTCTTCGGCAGCAACGCGCCGTTCATCGAGGAGCTGTACGAGTCGTATCTCGCCGATCCCGCGAACGTCTCGCCCGAGTGGCGCAGCTACTTCGACGCGATCAAGGGCGATGCGGCCGACGTGCCGCACGCGTCGGTAGTCGAGTCGTTCCGCGAGCTCGCGCGGAGCCGCCGCGTCGCGGGCGCGATGGTCGACGAGACGACGATGCACAAGCAGGTGCTCGTGCTGCGGCTCATCAGCAAGTACCGCACGCTCGGCATGTTCCACGCCGACCTCGACCCGCTGTCGCGCCAGGAGCCTGCGTACATTCCCGACCTCGACCTTCGCACCTACGGCTTCACCGACGCGGATCTCGATACGCCGTTCGACGTCGGCTCGTTCAAGGCGGGCCCGGCGCGGATGCGTCTTCGCGACATCATCGCCGCACTCGAGGAGACGTACACGCGCACGTTCGGCGCCGAATACATGTACATCTCCGACACGCCGACGAAGCGCTTCGTGCAGGAACGCCTCGAGCCGATCCGCTCGAAGCCGAAGTTCAGCCCCGAGGAGCGGCGCCACATCCTCGAGCGGCTCACCGCCGCCGAAACGCTCGAGCGGTACCTGCATACGAAGTACGTCGGGCAGAAGCGCTTCTCCGGCGAGGGCGGCGATTCGATGATCCCGATGCTCGACCTTTTGATCCAGCGCGCGGGGGCTGCCGGGGTGGGCGAGATCGTGCTCGGCATGGCGCATCGCGGGCGGCTCAACGTGCTCGTCAATACGCTCGGCAAGATGCCGAGCGACCTCTTCTCCGAATTCGAGGGCAAGGTGGCGCAGGACCTCCCCGCCGGCGACGTCAAGTATCACCAGGGCTTCTCGTCCGACGTCTCGACGCCGGGCGGCCCGGTGCACGTGACGCTCGCGTTCAACCCGTCGCATCTCGAGATCGTCAATCCGGTCGTCGAGGGCAGCGTGCGTGCGCGCCAGCACCGGCGCAAGGACGCGCGCGGCGACCAGGTGCTGCCGGTGCTGCTGCACGGCGACGCCGCCATCGCCGGGCAGGGCGTGGTGCAGGAGTGCCTCAACATGGCGCACACCCGCGGCTACTACACGGGCGGCACGATCCACATCGTCATCAACAACCAGATCGGCTTCACCACGTCCGACCCGCGCGACGTGCGCGGCACGCTGTACTGCACCGACGTCGCGAAGATGGTCGAGGCGCCGATCTTCCACGTCAATGGCGACGACCCGGAAGCGTGCCTGCTCGCAACCGAGCTGGCGCTCGACTACCGGCAGAAGTTTCACAAGGACGTGTTCGTCGATCTCGTCTGCTTCCGCCGGCTCGGCCACAACGAGGCCGACGAGCCGATGATCACGCAGCCCTTGATGTACAAGAAGATCAACCAGCATCCGGGCACGCGCAAGCTCTACGCCGAGCGGCTGATCGCCGAAGGCGTGATCGGCGCCGACGACGCCGACACGATGATCGCCACCTACCGCGCGGCGATGGACAAGGGCTACCACACGAACACCACGGTGCTGTCGAACTACAAGCCGCCGTTCATCGTCGACTGGTCGCCTTACAAGAACCGGCGCTGGACGGATCCCGCCGACACCAGCGTGCCGCTCGCCCGCCTGACCGAGCTCGGCATCAAGGCGACCACCGTTCCGTCGAATTTCAAGCTGCATCCGCGCGTCGAGAAAATCATGGTCGACCGGCGCGCGATGGTGGAAGGCAAGCTGCCGGTCGACTGGGGCATGGGCGAAATCCTGTCGTACGCAACGCTCCTCGACCAGAATTTCGGCGTGCGCATGTCGGGCGAGGACATCGGCCGCGGGACGTTCTCGCATCGCCACGCCGTGCTGCACGACCAGAACCGCGAGAAGTGGGACCTCGGCACCTGGATCCCGCTGCAGCACGTGAAGGAGGGCCAGCCCGATTTCGAGATCATCGACTCGGTGCTGACCGAGAACGCGGTGCTCGCATTCGAGTACGGCTACACGACGTCCGAGCCGACGCAGCTCGTGATCTGGGAGGCGCAGTTCGGCGACTTCGCGAACGGCGCGCAGGTGGTCATCGACCAGTTCATCAGCGCGGGCGAAGTCAAGTGGGGGCGCATCTGCGACCTCGTGCTGTTCCTGCCGCATGGCTACGAGGGCCAGGGGCCCGAGCATTCGTCGGCGCGTCCCGAGCGTTACCTGCAGCTTTGCGCGCAGCACAACATGCAGGTCGTCGTGCCGACGACGCCGGCCCAGATCTTCCATCTGTTGCGCCGGCAGATGATCCGCCAGTTCAGGAAGCCGCTGATCGTCATCACGCCGAAAAGCCTGCTGCGGCACAAGGAGGCCGTGTCGTCGTTCGACGAGCTGGCCAGCGGCGCCTTCCGCAACGTGATCGGTGAATCCGACGCGATCGATCCTGCGAAGGTGCGGCGGGTGATCGTGTGCTCCGGCAAGGTCTACTTCGAGCTTCGCGCGTATCGCCGCGAGCAGAAGATCGGCGACGTCGCGATCCTGCGGCTCGAGCAGCAGTACCCGTTTCCGCACGACGAATACAAGCGCGAGGTCGGCCGGTACAAGGCGGCGAAGGAAGTCGTGTGGTGCCAGGAGGAGCCGCAGAATCAGGGCGCGTGGTACCGGCTGAATTCGTATCTTCGTGCCGACATCGACGCGAACAAGGTCCTCGCCTATGCCGGGCGGCCGGTGTCCGCGTCGCCGGCGGTGGGCTATGCGGCGAAGCACAACGCCGAGCAGAAGCAGCTTATCGAGGATGCATTCGCCGCGACGTTGCGTTCCGGTGGAATGCTCCTTGCCCGCTGACCCAACGACGAGTCCTGGCCGATGAGAATCGAAGTGAAGGTCCCGCAGTTGCCCGAGTCGGTCGCCGAGGCGACGCTCGTCAACTGGCACAAGAAACCCGGCGAAGCCGTCAGGCGCGACGAAAACCTGATCGACATCGAGACCGACAAGGTCGTGCTCGAACTGCCGGCGCCGAACGACGGGGTGCTCGCCGAAATCAGGCAGCCCGACGGCGCGACCGTCACGTCGAACGACGTGATCGCCGTGATCGACACGGACACGAAAGCGGACACGGGGGCCGCGCAGCACGCCGCCTCCGCATCCACGCCGGCGGCCACGCAGCCAGCGGCATCGGCAAAGCCGCCGTCCGCTGCATCGACGGCGCCGGAGACGGCCGCCACCGTCACCGCGCTCCCGTCGGCCCGCAAGATGATGGCCGAGCAGGGCGTGGATCCGTCGAGCGTTGCCGGCACCGGACGCGGTGGCCGGATCACGAAGGGCGACGTCGCCGATGCGCTCGGCACGCGCGCCAGCGCACCCGCAACGCCACCAACGCCGACGGCCAAGGCGCCACCGGCGGCTCCCGCAGCACCCGCCGCAAAGGCGCCGCCGTCAGCGCCGCCAGCCGTGACGCAGGGCGCGCGTCCCGAGCAGCGCGTGCCGATGTCGCGGCTTCGCGCGCGCATTGCCGAGCGTCTGGTCGAGTCGCAATCGACGGCGGCGATCCTGACGACGTTCAACGAAGTGAACATGCAGGCGGTGATCGAGCTGCGCAACCGCTACAAGGAGCGCTTCGAGAAGGAGCACGGCGTCAAGCTCGGCTTCATGGGGTTCTTCGTGAAGGCCGCCGTCCACGCGCTGAAGAAGTTCCCGCTCGTCAACGCGTCGATCGACGGCGCGGACATCGTCTACCACGGCTACTACGACATCGGCATCGCGGTCGGCGGCCCGCGCGGTCTCGTCGTGCCGATCCTGCGCGACGCCGACCAGATGTCGATCGCCGACATCGAGAAAAAGATCGGCGACTTCGGCAGGCGCGCGCAGGAAGCGAAGCTGACCGTCGAGGAGTTGACCGGCGGCACCTACACGATCAGCAACGGCGGGGTGTTCGGATCGATGCTGTCGACGCCGATCATCAATCCGCCGCAATCGGCGATCCTCGGCGTGCATGCGACGCGCGAGCGGCCGGTGGTCGAGAACGGCCAGGTCGTCGTGCGGCCCGTCAATTATCTGGCGCAATCGTACGACCACCGGATCATCGACGGCCGCGAGGCCGTGCTGTCGCTGGTCGCGATCAAGGAAGCGCTCGAGGATCCTGCTCGGATGTTGCTGGACCTGTAATGGCCGACGCGCAGCAATTCGACGTCGTCGTGATCGGCGGCGGCCCCGGCGGCTACGTCGCCGCCATCCGTGCGGCGCAACTTGGCTTTGCGACGGCGTGCATCGACGACTGGACGCGCGACGGCGGCAAGCCGGCGCTCGGCGGCACGTGCACGAACGTCGGCTGCATCCCGTCGAAGGCGCTTTTGCAATCGTCCGAAAACTATGCGCAGGCGGGACACGCATTCGCCGAGCACGGCATCGAGATCGGCGCGCTGTCGATGCACGTTGGAACGATGCTTGCGCGGAAGGACAAGGTCGTCGGCCAGAACAACGACGGCATCGCCTACCTGTTCCGCAAGAACAAGGTGGCGTTCTTTCACGGCCGCGGCGCGTTCGCGGGCAGCGACGCCGGGCGCTGGACGATCACGGTCGACGGACCGGGTGCGGCAACGCTCGCGGCGCGCAACGTGATCGTCGCCACCGGATCGGCGCCGCGCGCGCTGCCCGGTGTCGCGTTCGACAATGCGCGAGTGCTCGACAATGCGGGCGCGCTTGCCATCCCCGACGTGCCGAAGCGCCTCGGCGTGGTCGGCGCCGGCGTCATCGGCCTCGAGATGGGCAGCGTGTGGCGGCGTCTTGGTGCCGACGTGACGATCCTCGAGGCGTTGCCGGTGTTTCTGGGCGCCGCCGACGAGGCCGTCGCCAGGGAAGCGCAAAAGCAGTTCGCGAAGCAGGGCATCGCAATCCGGCTCGGCGTGACGATCGGCGCGGTGCGAACCGGCAGCGGCGAAGTCACGGTCGACTACACCGACGCAAGCGGGAAGGCGCAAAGCGCGACGTTCGACCGGCTGATCGTGTCGATCGGACGCGTACCGTTCACGTCCGGCCTCGGCGCCGACAAGGTCGGTCTTGAGCTCGACGCGCGCGGCTTCGTCACCGTCGATGCCGAATGCCGCACCAATCTGGCGAACGTCTTTGCCATCGGCGACGTCGTGCGTGGGCCCATGCTCGCGCACAAGGCCGAGGAGGAAGGCGTTGCCGTCGCCGAACGCATCGCCGGTCAGCACGGCCACGTCGACTTCAACGCGATTCCCTGGGTGATCTACACGTCGCCGGAAATCGCCTGGGTCGGGAAGACCGAGCAGCAGCTGCGCAGCGACGGCGTCGCCTATCGCGCCGGCAGCTTTCCGTTCTCGGCGAACGGCCGTGCGCGGGCGCTCGGCGACACCGTCGGCTTCGTGAAAATCGTCGCCGATGCCAAGACCGATCGCGTCCTCGGCGTCCACATCATCGGTCCCTGGGCGAGCGAACTGATCGCCGAGGGCGTGATGGCGATGGAGTTCGGCGCGTCGAGCGAGGACATCGCGCGCATCTGTCACGCGCATCCGACGCTGTCGGAAGCCACGCGCGAGGCGGCACTCGCGGTCGACAAGCGCACGCTCAATCTGTAGCGGCCGTGGAAGACGAAGCGTCGGCATGATCGGGGCCGAGGACCCGGGCCAGATTTCCCGCCGCCACGGCGGGCTCATCGACTTCCTCGAACCGCTGCTCGACCAGCGGCGCTCGACGCTCGATCATGCGCAGATCGGCGCACTCGACCGGCTGCAGCAGCTTGCCGACGATCTCGCCGCGTTCAGCGCGGCACGAAAATCGGCACTGAAGCGCCTGTTCGGCGGCCCCGGCGTACCGCGCGGCGTGTATCTGTGGGGCGGCGTCGGACGCGGGAAAAGCCTGTTGATGGACAGCTTCTACGCGACCGTCGGCATCCGGCGCAAGGCGCGCGTGCATTTCCATGCGTTCATGCGCGACGTGCATGCGGCGCTCGCGCTGCTCAGCGACGAGGCCGATCCGCTGGCTCGCGTCGCTGCGCAGATCGCCAACCGGTATCGGCTGATCTGTCTCGACGAGTTCCACGTCGACGACATCGCCGACGCGATGATTCTCGGCCGTCTGGTGGAAGGCCTTTTCGCAAACGGCGTCGTGCTCGTCGTCACGTCGAACTACGCGCCCGACGACCTGTGGCCGAACGGCCTGCTGCGCGAGCGCTTCCTGCCCGCGATCGAGCGCATCAAGGCGTCGCTCGACGTCGTCGAGGTCGACGCGGGCGTCGATTATCGCCTGCGCGCCCTTGCGCATGTCGAAACGTTCCACGTCCCGGCCGGTGCGGCGGCCGACGCGGCGATGACGGCGGCGTTCGAGGCGATGCGCAGCGGCCCCGACGAGTCGACGCACCTGACGATCGACGGACGCACGCTCGCCGCGCGCCGGCGCGCGGGGAGCATCGTCTGGTTCGACTTCGGCTCGCTTTGCGACGGACCGCGCTCGCAGCGCGATTACCTCGATGTCGCGCGCGGCTTCTCGGTGCTCTTCCTGTCCGACATACCCCGGATGGGCGCCGACGCGGCCGATCGGGCGCGGCGCTTCACGTGGCTGATCGACATCCTGTACGATCATCGCGTGAAGCTCGTTGCCTCCGCGGCCGTTTCCCCCGGCGCGCTGTACGCCGAGGGACCGAATGTCCGCGACTTTTCGCGCACGGTCAGCCGCATTGCCGAAATGCGCACGCGCGACTACATGGCACTCCCTCATATCACCGACGGCGCAGGCGCGCGAGCCGCGTAGCGCCCATCGCATTCCTTTCGCCCCGACAGGAGAATCCGGTGCAGACATTCAAGGCGTATCGCACGTTCGAGCAGGACAAGGTCGTGTCGAGCCGTTTCGTCACCATGACGCAGGACGAGCTCGACCGGGGAGAGGTGCTTGTCCGGACCAAGTACTCGACGATCAACTACAAGGATGCGTTGTCCTACAACGGCAGCGGCAAGATCATGCGCAAGTTCCCGACGGTGGCCGGCATCGACCTCGCCGGCACGGTCGAATCGAGCAGCGACCCGCGCTGGAAGCGCGGCGACAAGGTCATTGTCACCGGCTACGACCTCGGCGTCGCGCACGACGGCGGTTATGCGGAATACGCGCGCGTGCCCGCCGACTGGGTGGTGCGCCGTCCCGAAAGCATGACGGCATTCGACGCGATGACGCTCGGCACCGCGGGCTTCACCGCGGCGCTCGCCATTCACCTGATGCAGCACAACGGCCTCGTCCCCGACGCGGGCCCCGTTGCGGTCACCGGCGCGACCGGCGGCGTCGGCTCGGTGGCCATCGAGATCCTGTCGAAGCTCGGCTACCGGACTGTCGCGATCACCGGCAAGGGGCGCGAGACCGATTACCTGCGCGACATCGGCGCGAGCGACGTGATGCTGCGCTCGTCGCTCGATTTTTCGAAGATCCGGCCGCTCGAAAAGGCGACGTGGGCGGGCGCGGTCGACAACCTCGGCGGCGACATGCTGTCGTGGCTGCTCGCCACGTCGAAGATCGGGGGCACCGTGGCCGCCGTGGGGCTCGCCGCAGACATGAAGCTCGACACGACGGTCGCCCCGTTCATCCTGCGCGGGGTGCACCTGCTCGGCACCGACAGCGCCAATACCCCGATGTCGCTGCGCCAGACGCTGTGGAACCGCCTCGCCGTCGAATGGCGGCCCGACCGCGTCCACGACAAGGTGTCGACGATCGACTTCGACGAGCTGCCGATGCACTTCGACGCCTACCTGAAGGGCATGGCGCGCGGGCGCACCGTCGTGCGGGTGGCGGCGGACAGTCATCCCTGACGGGGATCAGGAATCAGGGATCGGTATCAGGTATCAGGCAACGCGTATCAGCCGAAGCGAGGATTGCGCGATGACGAGCTACGCCGACTTCCACCGCCGCTCCCTCGACGACCCCGACGCCTTCTGGCGCGACGAGGCGCGGCTCATCGACTGGCACACGCCGTTTGCGCAGGTCCTGGATCAGTCGCGGCCGCCGTTCGCGAAGTGGTTCGTCGGCGGGCGGACCAATCTGTGCCACAACGCCGTCGACCGGCACGTTGCGGCACGCGGCGAGCAGCCGGCGCTGATCTACATCTCGACGGAGACCGGGCATTCGCAGACGTACTCGTACGCGCAACTCTTCGACGAGGTCAACGCGTGCGCCGCGATGCTGAAGGCGCAGGGCGTCGGGCGCGCCGATCGCGTGCTGATCTACATGCCGATGATTGCCGAAGCGGTGTTCGCAATGCTGGCCTGCACGCGCATCGGCGCGATCCATTCGGTCGTCTTCGGCGGCTTCGCGGCGACCAGCCTCGCCACGCGCATCGACGACGCGCGGCCCGCGCTGCTCGTCACTGCCGACGCGGGCATGCGCGCCGGCAAGGCCATCGCCTACAAGCCGCTCGTCGACGAAGCGCTGCGCATCGCACGCCATCCGCCGCGCAGGGTGATCGTCGTCGACCGCGGGATCGACCGCGGATTCGCCCGCACGCCCGGTCGCGATCTCGATTACGCGCAATTGCGGTCCGAGCACGACGGCGCACGCGTGCCGTGCGAGTGGCTCGAATCGTCCGAGCCGTCGTACATCCTGTTCACCTCGGGCACCACGGGCCAGCCGAAGGGCGTGCAGCGCGACACCGGCGGCTACGCGGTCGCGCTCGCGTCGTCGATGCGCAGGATCTTCTGCCTCGAGCCCGGCGAGACGATGTTCACGACGAGCGACATCGGCTGGGTCGTCGGGCACTCGTACATCGTCTATGGGCCGCTCATCAACGGCTCACCGACGATCATGTACGAGGGGCTGCCGATCCAGCCCGATCCGGGCATCTGGTGGAAGATCGTCGAGGACAATCGGGTCAAGACGATGTTCAGCTCGCCCACCGCCGCGCGCGTGCTGAAGAAGCACGATCCCGCGTACATTCGCAAGCACGATCTCGGCAGCCTCAACTACCTGTTCCTCGCCGGCGAGCCGCTCGACGAGCCGACGGCGCGGTGGGCGAGCGAGGCGCTCGGCGTCGCGATCGTCGACAACTACTGGCAGACCGAGTCGGGGTGGCCCATCCTCGCCGCGCAACTCGGCGTCGAGGAGACGCCGCGCAAGTTCGGCTCGCCGTCGTTTCCGGTGTACGGCTACGATGTGAAGCTCGTCGATGGCGTCACCGGCGCCGATGTCGGAACGGGACAGAAGGGCGTGCTCGCGATTGCGCCGCCGCTGCCCCCCGGCTGCATGACCACCGTGTGGGGCAACGACGAGCGCTTCGTGTCGACGTATTTTTCCACCGTGCCGGGACGCGACCTCTACTCGACGTTCGACTGGGCGACCCGCGACGAGGACGGCTACTATTTCGTTCTCGGGCGCACCGACGACGTGATCAATGTCGCCGGGCACCGGATCGGCACGCGGGAGATCGAGGAGGCGGTACAGGCGCATGCCGGCATCGCCGAAGTGGCGGTCGTCGGCGTGCACGACGAGGTCAAGGGCCAGGTGCCGATCGCCTTTGCCGTGGTCAAGGATGCGGCGCGAATCGCCTCGGCCGCGGCCACCGAAAGCATGGCGGCCGAGGTGATGCAGACGGTCGACCGGGAGCTCGGCGCCATCGCGCGGCCCGCGCGCGTGCACTTCGTGACGCTGCTGCCGAAGACGCGGTCGGGGAAGCTCCTGCGCCGCTCGATCCAGGCGCTGGCCGAGTCGCGCGACCCCGGGGATCTCACGACGATCGAGGATCCCGCGGCGCTCGAGCAGATCCGCGCCGCGCTCGCAGCGGCGCGGCCTGCGCGCTGATCGCGGGCCTCGCGTATCGCGGCGCGCCGGCGGCCGCCGTCGATAGGCGATAATGGCGGTTTGCCCGCGATCGCCCGAATGCCCGAAACCACCGCCGCCCCTGCCCACGTTCCGCTCGCGGAGGTGCTGCGCGGTCGCGCGGTGGAGAGCGTCCATTTCGGCTCGGTGGCCGTCGTCGACGGTTCGGGGAACGTGCTGCGGGCGGCGGGCGACCCCTTCACGCTGACATTCACGCGAAGCGCGCTGAAGCCGTTGCAGGCGCTTGCGTTCGTTGCAGGCGGCGGCGCGGCGCGCTTCGGCTTCAGTGACGCGCAGGTCGCCCTGATGTGCGCGAGCCACTCGGGCGAGCCGCGGCACGTCGACGCGGTGGCCGACATGCTGGCGCGTTGCGGCTGTTCGTCGGGCGACCTCCAATGCGGCACGCACGCGCCGGGGTTCTACGATGCCAGGGGCGAAGTTCCGCCGCCGCCCCCGTACTCGACGCTTTCGCACAACTGTTCCGGCAAGCACAGCGGGATGCTCGCGTACTGCGTGCAGCACGGACAGCCGATCGGCGACTACCTTGCGTTCGACCATCCGCTGCAGCAGGCGATCCGCCGCGCGGTGTCGAAATTCACCGCTGTCGCCGAGGAGCGGCTGGTGGCCGGCATCGACGGCTGCTCCGCGCCCAATTACGCGGTACCGCTCGCCTCGCTCGCTACGGCATTTGCGCGCCTTGCCGCTGCCGACGTCGATCCCGATTACGGCCGGGCGCCACGCACGCTGGCCAACGCCATGATCGCGCACCCCGAAATGGTGTCCGGCGAATTGCGCAGCGATCTCGCGCTGATGCAGGCCGGCCGGGGTGACTGGGTGACGAAGATCGGCGCCGAAGGCGTGCAGGCGATCGGCATCCGAAGCCAGGGTCTCGGCATCGCGATCAAGGTCGCCGACGGGCAGAAGCGGGGCCTCTACCCGGCAATCGTCGCCGTGCTGGACCAGCTGGGCGTGGTCGATGCCGTTGCAAGGGCGGCCCTCGAGCGGTGGCGCATCGGCACGATCCGCAACTACCGGGGCACGGTGACCGGGGAAATTCGCCCCGCGGTTGAGCTTGCCGCCTTCCGTCCGCAATTATCCGCGTTTACCGATGCGTGATCGGCTGAACTTGGGCTGCGCGCAACGGTCTGTTGCTCCAAGCGTGCGCCACGTGCCATTTCGCGCCTCCCACCCCGGGACAGCCGCTCGGCATCGCAGGCAGCCGCACCCGCCGTTCGGCGGGCATAACAACGACGCGAATCAGGGACTGCCGGCGGATGGGTGATCGCGAAGTCGATCACGAGCTCGTGCTGCGCGCGCAACGAGGTG
>DASSVX010000199.1:0-9045 GCA_035705655.1 Casimicrobiaceae bacterium | reverse complement strand
CCGGCGAGCCGTTCAAGTCCGAAGGCAAGGTGCTGGTCCAGCCCGGCTGGCTGGCGGTGTACGGCAAGGAAGCGGCCGGCGACGAGCCGACGCTCACGCCCGTGAAGGTTCGCGAGATCGTCGACGCGAAGGCGGCGCCCGATGCGCGCGCAACCGCCGTGCGGCGCTACGAGGGCACCGAGAAAGTCGACACGCGAAGCGTCGACGTCGTCGCACTGACCACCCGCCCGCCGCCGCGCTTCAACGAAGCGACGCTGTTGTCGGCCATGGAAGGCGCGGGCAAGTCGATCGAGGACGACGAGCTGCGCGAAGCGATGCGCGAGAAGGGCCTCGGCACGCCGGCGACGCGCGCGCAGATCATCGAGGGGCTGATCGCCGAGCGCTACGTGCTGCGCGAGGGCAAGGAGCTGATCGCCACGCCGAAGGCGTCTTCGCTGATCACGCTGCTGCACGGCCTCGGCGTGCCCGAGCTCTTCTCGCCCGAGCTCACGGCCGAATGGGAATTCAAGCTCGCGCAAATGGAGCACGGCGCGCTCGCGCGAAGCGAGTTCATGCACGAGATCGTCGGCATGACGAAGCACATCGTCGCGCAGGCGAAAAACTACGAAAGCGACACGGTCCCCGGCGACTTCGCGACGCTTTCCGCGCGCTGCCCGAAATGCGGCGGCGAAGTGCACGAGCAGTACAAGAAGTTCGCCTGCGTGAATTGCGATTTCGGCTTCTGGAAGATCATGGGCGGCCGCCAGATCGAGCCGTCCGAGGCCGACACGCTGATCACCGAGCGCAGCGCCGGTCCACTCGACGGCTTTCGCAGCCGCATCGGGCGTCCGTTCTCGGCGAAGCTCAAGCTCAACGACGCCAACGAGGTGGAGTTCGATTTCGGACCGCGTCCGGGCGACGAGGAAGGGGGAAGCTACGATTTTTCGTCGCTGGCTCCGCTCGGCCCCTGCCCGAAGTGCGGCAATCGCGTGTTCGAGACGCCGAACGCGTACGTGTGCGAACGCTCCGTCGGGGAAGACCGCAGTTGCGATTTCCGCTCGGGCCGCACGATCCTCCAGAAGACGATCGAGCCCGTGCAGATGACGAAGCTGCTCGAAACCGGCAAGACCGATCTTCTGCAATTCGTGTCCGCGCGTACGCGGCGTCCGTTCTCGGCGTATCTCGTCAAGCAGGCCGATGGCAAGGTCGGCTTCGAGTTCGAGGCGAAAGCGCCGGGGCGGCGCGGCGCGCGACCGATGCGCAGCGCCCCGTTGCGCGTGCTCGGCGCGCACCCGCGCGATCGCCAGCCCGTCGAGCTGCACGCGGGGCGGTACGGTCCGTACGTCAAGCATGGCGCCACGAACGCGACGCTGCCCGACCGCGACGCCGTCGATTCGCTGTCGCTCGAGCAGGCCATCGCGCTGGTCGACGAAAAGGCCGGACGCGAGCCGCGAGCCGCCACGCGAACCGGTGCGAAGACACGCGCGCCGCGCAAGCCCCGCGCAGCCACGCCGGCCGAGCCGGTCAAAGCGGTGCGGCGCATCGCAGGCGCGCGCGGCGGCCGTTCCGAGGACGCGGTGGCGCCGGCTGCCAAGCGCGCGTCGACGCGAACCGCGCCGGCAGACAAGCGTGCGCCCGCGGCGAAGCCCGTTGGCGCACCCGCAGCGAAGGCAGCCGCTTCACGCGCGAGCGTGGTGAAGAAGCGCGCTGCGGTCAAGCGCATCGCACCGGACGCAAAAACCGGCGGCGGTACCACGGTCACGCGCAAGGGCACGGCCACGTCGAGAACCACGCGCGCGAAGGCGCCGAGCGCACGCAAGACAGGCACCAGCGCGACGGCAAGGAAGAGCAAGCGACGCTAGTCGCCGCTCCGGCTACCCGTCATCGCGCCTCCCGATGCAACGTCTGCTGATCGTGCTGGGCGTCGTGATGCTGCTCGTCGGCGTCGCATGGCCGTGGGTATCGAAGCTCGGGCTCGGCCGCTTGCCGGGCGACATCAACATCGAGCGCGACGGCTGGTCGTTCCATTTTCCGCTGACGACCGGCGTGCTCGTGTCGCTGGTGCTCACGCTTGTTGTCTGGCTGTTGCGGAAGTAACGAGATCGGGGTCAGAGCTGTAATTCGCGGCGCATGCTGCGAGATCGGGGTCAGAGCTGTAATTCGCGGCGCATGCTGCGGTTGAATGCCACCTATGGTGCGCGAATTACAGCTCTGACCCCGATCTACGGCGCCGATCTACGGCGCCGGACGATCGATCTCGAAGCGGATTCCCTGTGCGAGTGGAAGCTCGCGGCTCCAGTTGATCGTGTTCGTCTGGCGGCGCATGTAGGCGCGCCACGCGTCCGATCCCGATTCGCGTCCGCCGCCGGTTTCCTTTTCGCCGCCGAACGCGCCGCCGATCTCGGCGCCCGACGTGCCGATGTTGATGTTCGCAATGCCGCAGTCGCTGCCCGACGCCGCCAGGAACGCTTCGGCGGTGCGCAGGCTCTGCGTGAACAGCGCCGATGAGAGCCCCTGGCGCACGCCATTGTTGCGCGCGATCGCATCGTCGATCGTATCGAACGCCAGCACGTACAGGATGGGCGCGAACGTCTCGCGCTGCACCAGGGGATGCGCGCTGTCGAGTCCGCCGATGATCGTCGGTTCGACGAAAAACCCGTCGCCCGGCACGATGCGCCCCCCGCACACGATCGTTGCGCCGGCTGCACGCGCCTCGTCGATCGCGCGAAGGTAACCGTCGACGGCGCCGCGGTCGATCAGCGGGCCCATCAGCGTCGACGGTTGCAGCGGATCGCCGATCCGCACCTGCGCATACGCGTTGGCAAGCCGAGTCACGACATCGTCTACCCGCGAGCGATGGACGATCAATCGCCGCGTCGTCGTGCAGCGCTGGCCCGCCGTACCCACGGCGCCGAACACGACGGCCGGAATGACGAGATCGGCATCGGCATCGTCGGCGACGATCACCGCATTGTTGCCGCCGCATTCGAGCAGCACTTTGCCGAAGCGGGCGCTCACTGCACCGGCGACTGCCTGTCCCACACGTGACGAGCCGGTGAACGACACGAGCGCAACCCGCGGGTCGGCAACGAGCGCGCGGCCGAGCGCGTCGTCCCCGAGAGCGAGCGAGAAGATCTGCGGCAGATGCTGCTCGTCGACGACACGGTCGGCGAGATGCGCCGCGGCAAGCGCCGCGAGCGGCGTTTTCGGCGACGGCTTCCACACGACCGCATTGCCGCAAACGCACGCAAGCATCGCGTTCCACGCCCATACGGCAACGGGAAAATTGAACGCGGTGATCACGCCCACCACGCCCAGCGGATGCCACTGCTCGTACATCCGGTGCGACGGGCGCTCGGAATGCAGCGTCTTGCCATACAGCATCCGCGACTGGCCGACCGCGAAGTCGGCGATGTCGATCATCTCCTGGACTTCGCCATCGCCCTCGGCCTTGATCTTGCCCGTTTCGAGTGAAACGAGCGTTCCGAGCGCATCCTTGTGCTCGCGCAGCAACTGCGCGTAACGGCGCACCGCATTGCCGCGCACCGGTGCCGGGGTATCGCGCCAGGCGAGCGACGCGTCGACGGCGCTCGAAAGCAGCACGTCGAAGCCGGCCGCACTCGTTGTCGCAATCGCGCCAAGCGCCTGCTCGTTCGCCGGGTTGAACGATACGAGCCGGGAGCCGTCGGCGACAGGCACCCGCGGCCGATGCACGGTATCGTCGTCGTCGACGGTCAGGCCAAGACGTTCGAGCACCGCCGTGACGCGAGGATCGCGACCTCGGGGACGCTGCCCGGTCATGATTGGCGAGTCATTGGCAAAAGGTCCCGGGGTTCACGAACACTTCGCGCGTGATCGGCTTCGACTGCGTCACGCCGCCCACGGTGTACGCGAACGTCGCGTGGCTCCCGTCGCTGAACGTGAACGTCGCGGTGCCGACGCCGGTGTGCGTCACCATCGCGGGATCGAACGGCGTTGCGCTGAACGGCGGCCCGCGGGTGCGCACCAGGTCGCCGGTGAACACGCCGGGGGCGGTGTTCGTCGCGAGCACCGAAAGCCACAGCGGGCTGCCGTCGACGTCGTAGGTGAACCACGTGCCGAAGATCATGCTGCTCTGCTCGGTCAGGTTGATCCCCCAGCCCGATTCGACGCCCGCCGGCGCAGCCCACCACAGGTCCTGGTAGTTGGTGGCAAGTGCCAGGTTCGGCTGTGCCCCGAAGTTGCAGGCGGGCGCCGTACCGAAGAGCTCGCGCGTGAGCGTCTTCGTCTGTGCGATGCCGTTCACCGTGTAGACGAATTGCGCGGTGTTCGCATCGGTGAACGTGAGCGTCGCATGGCCCACCGTGCTGTGCGTCACGGCGTTCGGATCGAACGGCGTCGCCGAGAACGCGGGGCCGTGCGTTTGCAGCAGGTCGCCCGAATAAACGTTCTGCCCGCTCCTGCTTGCGGTCATCGACAGCCACCACGCCTTGCCGGTGGCGTCGTATGTGAACCACGTCGCGAAGATGACGTCGCCCTGATGCGCGAAGTTGATGCCCCAACCCGATTCGGATCCCGGTGGCGTCGCCCACCACAGCCCCTGGTAGTTGACCGCCGCCGGCGGCGGCGATGCACTCGCGGCCGCGCGCACGGCGGCGCCGACGTCGACGATTCCCGCTCCGCAGCGGTCGGTCGTGCAGTCGGATGTCGACGGAAACGCCTTTGCGGTGCCAACGATGATGTCGTGCACCTGCCCGGGCGTGAGGAACGGCGCCACGGCGAGCATCAACGACACCGTCGCCGAAACCATCGGCGCCGAGAAGCTGGTGCCCCCTTCGCTGACGACGATGTCGGCCAACGGCGTCGTCGTGCCGGAATTCGAAAGGACGAGCGCCGAGTCGGCAGGGGTGCGGAAATTCGCCGCGCCACCCGGCGCCGACAACGTGATTCCGGGGCCGAAGTTGCTGAACGACGCGAGCTTGCCACTGACGCCCGTCGTCGACGCGATGGCGTAATAGCCGGGGCAGCTCGCGGGGTTGTCGTTGGAGACCTCCTGCGAGTCGTTTCCGGCGGCCGCGACGATCGCGCGCGTCACGCCGTGCGCATAGGCGGCGGCCGCGACATCGGTGTACACCGCCGAGCATGCGCGCGACGAGCCGAGGCTCAGGTTGATTACATGCGCGGGCGTCGGATTCGGCGGTACGCCGGGAACCGAAAGGCCGGCGGCCCACGCGATGCCGTCGACGACGTCCGAATCGAAGCCCCCGCACTTGCCCAGCACGCGGACCGGCAGAATGCGGGCGTTCCAGTCGATGCCGGCGGTCCACGAGCCGTCGTTGGTGTTCGCACCGATGATGCCGGCGACGCTGGTGCCATGCCAGACGCTGTCGTGCGCGTGGCAGTCGCCGCTCGCCTCGCTTGCGAGCACCCAGTCGCCGGGATCCGATGCATCGGCATCGCGGCCGTCGCCGTCGTTGGCGACGTCGGCTTCCGAAATCATGTCGTACCCGGGAAGAAAGCGCCCGGCGATGCCGGCGTGCGGACGATATCCCGAATCGACGACGGCAACGACGATGTTCGGCGAGCCGTGCGTCACGTTCCACGCGTCGTAGGCGCTGATCGCTGTCGGCGTGTCGGCAAGATAGCGCTGCTGGGGCGCGAAAGTGTCGTTGACCGGCGGCGCCGCCTGCATCGCGTGCACACGCGCGTCGACCTCGACGAATTCGACGTCACGATCGGCGGCAATCGCTGCGAGCGCACTGCGCGTGTCGGCATCGGGCGCGATGACGACGTCGGCGCCGAGCGCCATCGCCCGTACATGGGCGAGCCGCAGGCCGCTGGCGGCCGAAAGCTTCTCGATGCGCGCCTGCGGCGTGGGGGCCGCCTTGGCGGCGGCGTTCTTCAGCTTGACGATGAGCCGCGTGGGTCCGCCGGCGTGAGCCAGCGTGGCGAGAGTCAGCATCGCCGCGACGGCGAGCGTGCGCACAGGGGAGGCGGGCATTCGATTCGTATCCGGGTGAGCTCCGCGGTGCACGTCGATCACCTGCCGACGGTCGCTGCAGTTGCCGCAGGCGCAGCGGATGCGTCGAGATACTTCGCGAGGAAGCGGTCGACGCGGCCATAGAAGTCGAACAGATTCCCGTCCTTGACGAAACCGTGTCCTTCGTCGGCATAGACGACCCACTCGTACGGCTTGTGCGCGCGGTCGAGGGCGTTGCGAAAGTCGCTGCCGTGGACGAGCGGCACGCGCCGGTCCGAGGCGCCGTAGGCGAGCAGGATCGGTACGCCGACCTTGTCGGCGTTGTCGATCGGATTGACGCGGCGAAAGCGCGCGCGCTCGATTTTCGGGTCGCCGATCTCGCGCACCATCAGCGACGATCGGTCGGCGAGACGCGAAAGGTCGGTCTGCGCGTTGTCGAACAGGTAATCGATCGACATCACGCCGACATACGACACCGCGCACTTGATGAGCTTGGCATTCTTGATCGCACCCCACGCCGCGGCGTAGCCGCCGTAGCTCGCGCCGTAGAAGCAGACGCGCCCGGGATCGGCGATGCCCTGCGCGATCGCCCATTTGACGCCGTCCTCGAGATCGTCCTGCATCTCGTCGCCCCATTTGCGAAAGCCCGCCGAGCGAAGCTTCCAGCCGAAGCCGAGGGTGCCGCGGAACTGCGGTTGCAGCACGGCGTAGCCGCGCGAAACGAGAAACTGGGTCTCGGCGTCGTAACCCCAGCGCGTCGCCTCGACGTTCGGTCCGCCATGGATCACGACGACGAGCGGGAACGGCTTCACGCGGGCATTCGGGGGGACGGTCAAAAGCGCGGGGATCGTCAGGCCGTCGCGTGCGGGATAGCGAACCCAGCGCTGCGCAGCCATCGCGCTCACATCGATCCACGGCTCGTAGGAAAAGAGCTTTTCGAGCCGCATCGACTTCGTGTCGAGCAGATACGCTTCGCCAGGATCGCGATCGGAGAATGCGACGACGAGAAAACGATCGCCTCGCCGCTGCAGCAGGTTGACGGTGTCGGGCAGCGTGGCGTCGACGCTTTTCTGCACGCGCGCATACCCGGCGTCGAACCACGCCACCGACGGCTTGTCGTCGGTGTATGCGAGCCCGAGAATCTCGCGCGCCCTGTAATCGCTTCGAAACGATGCGTTGCCGCCATCGACGTCGCGCAGCGGATGCTGCACGATCGGCTTGCGCCATGCATGCGCGTCGATCGCATATTCGTAGATCGACGCGCGATCGTCGCCGTTCCTGCGCGCCGACACGTAGAGCAGCTTGCCGTTGGGATCGAATTCGAGCGGGACGGAGTTCAGCGCGCCGAGCTTCGCCGCCTCGACCTCGATCCACGGATCGCCCGCCGACTTGCGGACGTACCACGCCGAAACGTCATGGTCGATATCGGCCGTGAGCGCGGCGCGCGGAACGCCGTCGAAATCGACGACCCAATGCTGCACGGCACCCGGCGAATCGAACGTGAGCAGCGTCTTCTCGCCGCTCACCGTGTCGTAGCGGTAGACGTCGAGCGTCTCGGCATTGCGCTCGCGCGCCGTCAGCAGCACGTCGTTCGTGCCCTCGACGACGCGCAACAGCCGCACGAACCACGGCCGCTCGAAGCGTTTCTCGACGATGCTCGAGCCGGCCATGGTGCGTGGCTGGATGCCGGCGACCACCCGCGAGTCGGTGCCGTCGCGGTCGATCGCGACGAGGCCCGCTTCGCGCGGCGGCTCGCCACTTGCGCGCTGCAACTCGCCGATGCGCACGACCAGCCGCTTGTCGTTCTGCCAGACGGCGCCGAGCACATCGCCGTCGCCGGGCGATTGCATGCGGGTCGCGGCTTTCGCCTCGAGGTCGAGCACGATCAGCCCGCGCCGCTCGCCGACGGGCGCGACGACGGCGAGATAGCGCCCGTTCGGCGACAGCGTCGCACCGCCGTACGCGGGCTTGCGGAAGAATGCTTCGACCGAAGGCGGCGCCGCCTGTGCGACGCCGGCCGCGATCAGCGTGACGAGCAGCGCGGCGAAGCCGCGAAGCGGTGAACCGAACCACGCGCGCATCCGACCTCCCTACATCATGCTGCGCCTTTTCAGACGTCCAGGTTGCGCACGCCGAGCGCGTTGCTCTCGATGAACGCGCGGCGCGGTTCCACCTGCTCGCCCATCAGCGTCGAGAAGATCTCCTCGGAGCCGATCGCGTCCTCGATCTGCACCTTGAGCAGGCGCCGCACCGCGGGGTCCATCGTGGTCTCCCACAACTGCCCCGGGTTCATTTCGCCGAGGCCCTTGTAGCGCTGGATCGCGACGCTGCCGCGTGCCTCGCCGAGGAGCCAGTCGAGCGCTTCCCTGAATGATTTCACCGCCTGCTGCTTGTCGCCGCGCTTGACCACCGCGCCGGGATAGATGAGGTCCTGGAGCACGTCGGCAGCGCGACGGATCTGGTCGGCGTCGCCGCTGGCGAGGAAATCGGCGTCGATCGCCGTCGCGTGCG
The DNA here is from genome assembly GCA_035705655.1 of Casimicrobiaceae bacterium. Lineage (GTDB taxonomy): Bacteria > Pseudomonadota > Gammaproteobacteria > Burkholderiales > Casimicrobiaceae > VBCG01. The sequence goes on along the minus strand of DASSVX010000199.1, from coordinate 596 downwards.
GCGTGCCGTGATGCGTGCGCACGATGATGATGCGATGCACCTCGTTGGTGGCGTCGTAACGCGCTTCGGCGGCGACTTCGGTGTCGTCGATCGCGGCCTGCAGCGCCGACGCGCTGCGCCGCGCGGTCGACTCGCTCGCGAGATCGAGGCGCACGCCGCTCAGCATGGCGCGCAACGCCGCCGGATCGACGACGCGCGCAAGGCGCTCGATGACCGCTTCGGCGAGCAGGTATTCGCGGGCGACGTCGCCGAGCGACTCGGCCGAAAGCGGCGGGCGGCCTTCGCCCGGAACGAGCTCCGCGCCCTTCAGCGCAACGCGCAGCAGATGCTGCTTCAGTTCGTGATCATCCTTCAAATAGACGTCCTCGCGACCTTGCTTCGCCTTGTACAGCGGCGGCTGGGCGATATAGATGTGCCCGCGCTCGACAAGTTCCGGCATCTGCCGGTAGAAGAACGTCAGCAGAAGTGTACGGATGTGCGAACCGTCGACGTCCGCATCCGTCATGATGATGATCCGGTGGTAGCGCAGCTTGTCGACGTTGTACTCGTCCTTGCCGAAACCCGTGCCGAGCGCGGTGATCAGCGTGACGATCTCC
>DASSVX010000198.1:0-7397 GCA_035705655.1 Casimicrobiaceae bacterium | reverse complement strand
TCGGGCGGCGCGGGCGCGGGCGCCGATTTCGACGGCGCCAGTGTGGTGCAAACGCACATGACCAACTCACGGCTCACCGATCCCGAAGTGCTCGAGTGGCGCTTTCCGGTGCGCCTCGACGCGTTCTCGATCCGCCGCGGCAGCGGCGGCGCCGGTGCGCATCGCGGCGGTGACGGCGCGGTCAGGCGCGTGCGCTTTCTCGAGCCGATGACCGCGGTGATGCTTGCCAATCACCGGCGCGTCGCACCGTTCGGCGTCGCGGGCGGCGCGCCGGGCGCCATCGGGCGCAACTGGATCGAGCGCGCCGGCGGCGCGCGCGAGGATTACGGCGCGACGTTCAAGGTCGAGATGAACGCCGGCGACGTGTTCGTTGTCGAGACACCAGGTGGCGGCGGTTACGGCTGACCGGAGATCGGGGTCAGAGCTGTAATTATTCGCAAATCCGAATAATTACAGCTCTGACCCCGATCTCGTCGTCTACGCGGCCGCCTGCGCGACCGGCCTCGGCATCAGCATCGACAGCGCGTAGTAGGCGACACCGGCGATGGCCACGCCGAAGAACCACCCGTACACGCCCCACCACGACGGCAGCAGCGTCGTGAAGTTGGGCAGGATGCTCGAGAACAGCGCACCGATGCCGGCGGCGACGAACGCGGCGATGTTGAACCCGCCCTGGTAACGATATTCGCCGTTCTCGCGATAGAGTTCCGGCACGTTCACCTCGCTTTTCGCAATCAAATAGTAGTCGACCATGATCACGCCGAACAGCGGTCCCATCGTCGCGCCGATGCCGCCGACGAACACCGCCGCGCTGCCTTCCCACGGTGCGAACGGATAGAGCACCAGCGCGATCGCGGCCGCGATGTAGCCGCCTTTCTTGAAATCGATCGCCTTCGGGAACACGTTCGAGAAATCGAACGCGGGCGAAACGAAGTTCGCGACGACGTTGATGCCGAGCGTGGCCACCGCGAATGTCAATGCCGCGAGCAGTGCCAGGAACCAGCTGTCGAACTTTGCGGAAATATGCTCGGGGTGCAGCAGCACCTCGCCATACACCGTGTAGGCGGCCAGCGTCGTGATGCCCGCGACGAGCGAGAACAGCACGAGGTTGATCGGCAATCCCCACAGGTTGCCCTTGCGCAGCGTGGCCTTGTCGGGCGCGTAGCGCGAGAAGTCGCAGAAATTTAGGTACAGCGCGGCGAAATAGGTGATCCACGTGGCGGCGACGGCCATCAGCGCCGCGGTCGATCCCGGCGTGCCGGGGACGCCGGCATCCTTGGTCTTCGCGAGCAGCACGTCCTGCGGAATGCCGTGATCGAACGAGAAGCCGCCGGCCTTGATGACGAGGCCGATCGCGAGGATCAGCATCATCACCCACACGGCCGGCCCGGCCCAGTCCTGGAAGCGGCGCACCGTCTCCATGCCCTTCTGGATGATCAGCAGCTGCAGCGCCCAGACGATCACGAAGCAGATCACCTCGAGCGCCGAATGGCCGAGGAAATGGACGTTGGTGTGAAAGGACATGAACGCATCGGTGCGCGTCAGCAGCGCGACGATGGCGCCGGAGGCGAGCGACGTCTGCGCGCCGTACCAGAAGCAGGCCACGATCGCACGCACGAGCGCCGGCACGTTGGCGCCCCACACGCCGAACGATGCGCGCGCGAGCACCGGAAACGGCACGCCGGTCTTCACACCCGCATAGCCGACGAGGTTCATCAGGAAGAAGATCACGAGCGAGCCGAGCCCGATCGCAATGATGAAATTGGTGAAGCTGCCGCACAGCAGGAACAGGCTGGCCGCGAGGTAGTAGCCCCAGAGGCTGTGCACGTCCGAGGTCCAGACGTTGAAGATGCTGAAGGCGCCCCAGTTGCGCGTGGTGGCGGGCGCGAGGTCTTCGTTGTACAGCGCCGGCGATGCGTTCGGAATGTTCATCTCGTTCCTCCGTCAACGTAGGGTACGATCGGCCGTTTCGTACGGAAGTGTAATGCGGGCGAACGCAAATGTAATGCGATGACGACCGAATGCCTGTTCAGGGACGATGCGTATCTGACCTCGGCGACCGCACGCGTGATTGCCGTGCACGAGCGCGGCGTCGAGCTCGACCGCACGCTCTTCTACCCGCAGGGTGGCGGCCAGATGGGCGACACCGGTGCCTTGACGCGGGACAACGGCGAGCGCCTCGGCGTGGTCGACACGCGCAAGGGTGACGCGCCCGATACCGTGCTGCACGTTCTGGCCGACGGCTCGCCGCTGCCCGAACCCGGCGAGCCGCTGACGCTCGACATCGACTGGGCGCGCCGCTACGCATTGATGCGGCTGCACACCGCGCTGCACGTGCTGTCGTGCGTCGTCGTCGCACCCGTCACGGGCGGCAACATCGCGCCCGACAAGGCGCGGCTCGATTTCGACATCGACATGAGCCTGCTCGACGCGGCGAAGATCGAGCGCGAGACGAACGCGCTGATCGCGCGCGCCATCGCAACGGAAACGGTCTGGATCAGCGACGAGGAGCTCGACGCGCGGCCCGAGCTCGTCAAGACGATGAGCGTTGCGCCGCCGCGCGACAGCGGGCGGGTGCGGCTGCTGCGCATCCCGGGCATCGACCTTCAGCCGTGCGGCGGGACGCACGTCGCCAACATCGGAGAAATCGGCGCCATCCGCGTGCTGAAGATCAAGAGCGAGGGACGGCGCAACCGGCGGGTGGAGATCGCACTGCGATAACAGGGGGCCGCGGTCAGCGCCGGGAGATCACTGCCAGTGCGTCGAGAATCGCTCGTTGGCCGGCGACGATTTTCGCCCGCGCTTCGTCGAGCGTGAACCACGCCGCGCGATCCACCTCGGGAAACGCCTGCATGTGGCCAGAGCGCGGCGGCCATTCGATCTCGAATGCGTTGCTGCGAATCGTTACCGGGTCGACATCGCCCTCGACCGCGAACGCATGGACGACCTTCGCTCGCGACTGCGTGACGATTCCAAGCGGGACGAGTGCCGCACCGGGATCGTGGCCGATCTCCTCGATGAACTCGCGTCGCGCCGCAATGGCGGGCGCCTCGCCGGCACCGAATTCACCCTTCGGAATCGACCACGCGCCGGCATCCTTCTTTGCCCAGAACGGGCCGCCGGGATGGACCAGCAGCACCTCGATCGCCGACCCGCGTCGACGGTACATCACGATGCCGGCGCTCTGCCGCGAAGCCATGTCGACGATGCTACGCTGGGCGCGGAAGCGCGCTCGCGCGATAATGACCTTTCCCGCACCTCCCGAGGAGGGACCATGGCGACGCTCCACGACTTCACCGTCGACGACATCGAGGGTCATCCGGTCAGTCTCGACCGCTACAAGGGCAAGGTGCTGCTCGTCGTCAACACGGCGAGCAAGTGCGGCTTCACGCCGCAGTACAAGGGCCTCGAATCGCTGTACCGCAAGTATCGCGACCGCGGCCTCGAAGTGCTCGGCTTTCCGTGCAACCAGTTCGGCGCCCAGGAGCCCGGCAGCGAGCAGGAGATCGCGGCCTTCTGCGAGACGAGCTACGACGTCACGTTTCCGATGTTCGCCAAGGTCGATGTGAACGGCGACGCCGCGGCGCCTCTCTACCGCTACCTGAAGCGCGAAAAGCCGGGGCTGCTCGGCACCGAGGCGATCAAGTGGAACTTCACCAAGTTCCTCGTCGATCGCGACGGCAGCGTCGTTGCGCGCTACGCGCCGAACGATACGCCCGAGTCGCTCGAAGCCGACGTCGCGAAGGCGTTGTGATGAACGCGCTACGGATCGCGCGATCCGCCGGCGTCGCGCTCTTCGCGTCGCTCGTTGCCGCGGCCGCACCCGTCGCGAGCGCGCAGGGGCCGTCGACGAAAACGCTGCACGTCGCCTTCCCGGTCGCCGAAACCGGATTCGATCCGCAGGCGGCGGGCGACATCTATTCGAACTACGTCAATCGCGCGATCTTCGATCCGCTGTATCGCTACGACTATCTCGCGCGCCCGTACAAGCTCGTGCCCAACACCGCCGCCGGGATGCCGCAGATCACCGACGACGGCAAGACGTGGACGATCGAGGTCCGCAAGGGCATCCATTTCGCCGACGATCCGGTATTCAAGGGCAAGCGGCGGGAGCTGACGGCTGCCGATTACGTCTACGCGATCAAGCGCATCCTCGATCCGAAGATGCGTTCGAACTCGCTGCAGATGGTCGACGGGCGCTTCGTCGGTGCCGACGCCGTCGTCGCGAACGCGAAGGCGACCGGCAAGTTCGACTACGACGCGCCGATCGAAGGGCTGCAGGCGATCGACCGTTACACGCTGCGATTCAAGCTCGTGTTTGCCGATTACGAGCTATTGTCGAATCTCACGACGACCGCGCTGTCGGCCGTCGCGCGCGAAGTGATCGAGGCGCATGCCGACGGCAACGGCTGGGCGATGGCCAATCCGGTCGGCACCGGTCCCTACCGGCTCAAGGACTGGCGCCGCGGCCAGCGCATCGTGCTCGAGGCGAATCCCGGCTATCGCGACGAGCGCTATCCCACACCGAGCAGCGCCGCCGACCAGGCGCTCGCCAGGGGGCTCGCCGGCCGCCGGCTGCCGCTGGTGGCGAACGTCGACATCAGCATCATCGAGGAAGCGCAGCCGCGGCTCCTCGCATTCCAGCAGAAGCAGCTCGACTTCGTCGCGGTGCCCGTCAATATCGTCACGAACGTCCTCGATGCCGACAACCGCCTGAAGCCCGAGTTCGCGAACGCGGGTGTGCGGCTCGAACGCGCGATCCAGCCGGCGATCGTCTACATGTACTTCAACATGGACGATCCCGTCGTCGGCGGCTACACCCCTCCGCAGATCGCGTTGCGCCGCGCGATCGCGATCGGCTACGACGTCAACGAAGAAATCCGCGTGCTGCGCCAGAACCAGGGACTGCCGGCAACCCAGGTCGTGCCGCCCAACATGACCGGTCACGACCCGCACTACGACGGCCGCCTCAAGTACGATCCCGCGGCGGCCAGGGCGCTGCTCGACCGCTTCGGCTACGTCGATCGCAACGGCGACGGTTTTCGCGAGCTGCCCGACGGCAAGCCGCTGATGCTGCGCGTGGGGTCGGGCACGACCGAGCAGGACCGCCAGTTCGAGGAATTGTGGAAACGCTGCCTCGACGCACTCGGCATCCGTGCCGAGTTCGTCAAGCAGAAATGGCCGGACATGCTGAAGATGGCGCGTCTTGGCCAGTTGCAGATGTGGCAGGTCGGCAACATCAACACCACGCCGGACGGCTTCGGCTTCTTCGGCCTGCTCTATGGCCGGAACGCCGGCTTCTCGAACCTGTCGCGTTTCGCGCTGCCCGAATTCGACCGGCTCTACGAGAAGGCGCGCGCGATGCCCGACAGTCCCGAGCGGCTCGCGGTCGAAGGGAAGATGTCGGACCTCGTCAACGCGTACGCGCCATGGGTGCTGACCGCGTTCCGCTACGAGAACGTCGTCGTGCAGCCGTGGCTGCGCGGATTCAAGTACAACCCCACGTTCCAGTATCCGTTCGCGTATCTCGACATCGACCGTTCCGGCGGCGCAGCCGGCTCGGGACGCGATGCGGCGTCCGCCAGAACGTCGCGGGACGCCAAGGACGCGTCGTGAAGCGCCGCGCGCCATCGTGGGAAGGCCAGAATCGCCGTCTCGTTCTCGCCACGCTCGGCGTCGTGGCGCTCGCGCCGCATTTCGCGCGGGCGCAATCGCGCTCGAACGGCGGCGCCGTGGAGAAGACGCTGCGCATCGCCTTTCCGGTGGCCGAGACGGGCTTCGATCCGCAGGCGACGAGCGACCTCTATTCCGACCACGTGCAGCGCGCCATTTTCGAAACGCTCTACGGCTTCGACTACCTGGCGCGGCCGTACAAGCGCGTGCCGCGCACCGCCGCCGCGCTGCCGAAGATCGAAGACGGCGGACGCACGTGGACGATCGAGGTCAGGCGCGGGATTCATTTCGCCGACGACGCGGCGTTCGGCGGCCGCAAGCGCGAGCTCACCGCCGCCGATTACGTCTACGCATGGAAGCGCCTGCTCGACCCGCGCATGCGCTCGCCGTTTTCCTGGTACCTGCAGGGCAAGCTCGTCGGCGCCGACGCCGTGCTCGATGCGGCGAAGAAGGCCGGCAAGCTCGACTACGACGCGCCGATCGAAGGACTTGCCGCGCTCGACCGCTACACGATCCGTATCCGGCTCGCCGAGCCCGATTACATCCTGTTCGGCTACCTGTGCTCGAGCCCGATGGCGGCGGTGGCGCGCGAGGTCGTCGAACGCTATGGCGACACCAACGGCTGGACGATGGATCACCCGGTCGGCACGGGTGCGTTCATGCTGAAGTCGTGGCGGCGCGGCCAGCAGATCGTGCTCGAGGCGAACCCGGGCTTTCGCGACGAGCGCTTTCCCGAGCCGCCCGATGCGGGCGACCGTGAGCGCTTCGCGTCGCTGATCGGCAAGCGCCTGCCGCTCGTCGATCGCGTCGAGATCGCGATCATGGAAGAGTCGAACCCGCGTCTTCTCGCCTTCGACAGCAATGCGCTCGATTACGTGAACCTGCCGCCCGAGCTCACCGACCATGCGCTCGACGCGGCGAACCGGCTGAAGGCGCCGTACGTCGCCCGCGGCGTGACGCTGCAGCGGCTGACGCAGCCCGCGATGCAGTACGCGTACTTCAACATGCAGGATCCCGTCGTCGGCGGTTACGACAACGCGAAGATCGCGCTGCGGCGTGCGATCGCGATGGCGTTCGACACGCCGGAGCTGATCAAGGTCGTCTACGAAGGGCAGGCGCTCGCGGCGACGCAACCCATTCCGCCGAACGTTCCCGGGCACGACGATGCGCTGAACGTCGCCGCTGCCTACAACCCGGCCGAGGCGAAGGCGCTGCTCGACAAGTTCGGTTACGTCGATCGCAACGGCGACGGCTTGCGCGAGCTGCCCGACGGGAAGCCGCTGTCGCTGACGATGGCATCGACGCCGACCACGCGCGATCGCGAGATCGACGAGATCTGGCAGCGCAACCTGAAGGCGGTGGGCATCCGCGTCGAGTTCATGAAGCAGAAGTGGCCCGACCTCCTCAAGATGGGCAAGGCGGGGCAGCTGCAGTTCTGGCGCATCGGCTGGATCAACGCATACGCCGAGGGCGACGCGTTCATGCAGTTGCTCTATGGCGGCAACATCGGCCAGACCAACTATTCGCGCTTCGACCTGCCCGCCTACGACGCGCTTTACAGGAAATCGCGAACGCTCCCCGACGGCGCCGAGCGCAACGCGGTCTACCGGAAGATGTCGGAGCTCGTTGGCGCTTACGCGCCGTGGGTGCTGCACGTCTACACGATCGAGGACACGCTCGTGCAGCCGTGGGTGCGCGGCTACCGGAAGAACGCGTACTGGGAG
>DASSVX010000197.1:0-4854 GCA_035705655.1 Casimicrobiaceae bacterium | reverse complement strand
GACCGTTTTCGCCGCCGAGCTCGTATGCAGCGTGCCGAACACGAGGTGGCCCGTCTCGGCGGCCGTCATCGCGAGGCGGATCGTTTCGAGGTCGCGCATTTCGCCGACCAGGATGTAGTCGGGATCCTCGCGCAGCGCCGCCCGCAGCGCATTCGGAAACGACAGCGTATGCGGACCGAGCTCGCGCTGGTTGATCAGGCACTTCTTCGACTCGTGCAAAAACTCGATCGGGTCCTCGATCGTGAGGATGTGGCCGAACTCGTTCTCGTTGACGTGATTGACCATCGCCGCCAGGGTCGTCGACTTGCCCGAGCCCGTGGGCCCGGTGACGAGGATCAGGCCGCGCGGACGGTCGGTGAGATCGGCGAAGACCTTCGGCGCGTTGAGGTCCTCGAGCGACAGCACCTTCGACGGAATCGTGCGGAACGCCGCGGCGGCACCGCGCTGCTGGTTGTACGCGTTGACGCGAAAGCGCGCGAGGTTCGGCACCGCGAAGCTGAAGTCGCATTCGAGGAACTCCTCGTACATCTTGCGCTGCGCGTCGCTCATGATGTCGTACACCATCGCATGCACGTCCTCGTGCTCCATCGGCGGCAGGTTGATGCGCCGGATGTCGCCATGGACGCGGATCAGCGGCGGCAGTCCCGACGACAGGTGCAGGTCGGAAGCCTTGTTCTTGACCGCGAATGCGAGGAGCTCGGTGATATCCATGGATCAGCCCCGGATCGTGACGCAGCGAATCGCGTCGCGACCGACGGTTTTGAGGGGCGTCGCCGCGAATGGGCTGCCCACGGGGGATGCGATGTTTTCGTGCGAAAGCGCCGTAGCAGCTTGCTTGCACGTGTTTTCGGTAGTTTCCATCGGTCCCGGGACCTCGCGCGACGAGCGATCGATGCTCAAACGGACTGTAGTATGCAATACACGTGCCATGGTTCGATGGTCTAATTGCGCTCGATTATGGGACAGCACCAGAAAGCGTGGCAAGCGACGCGCCAGCGAATCGCAGACGCCGCCCGGGCCGCCGGCCGCAACCCGGATGCGGTGCGGCTTGTCGCGGTGTCGAAGACGTTTTCCGCCGCGGCCGTGCGCGACGTGCACGGTCTGGGCCAGTGCGCCTTCGGCGAGAACTACGTGCAGGAGGCGCTCGACAAGCGGGCGGCGCTCGCCGACCTTCCCGGCGTGATATGGCATCTGATCGGCCCGCTGCAGGCGAACAAGGCGCGGGTGGCGGCCGAGGCGTTCGACTGGGTCGAGACGATCGACCGGGCGCGCATCGCCGGGCGGCTTTCGTCGGCACGTTCGAGCTTCGTCCCTCCGCTCAATGTCCTCGTGCAGGTGAACGTGAGCGGCGAAGCGACGAAGCACGGTGTCGCGCCGGAGGCGGCCGTCGAGCTCGCGCGCTACGTCGCAACACTGCCGAATTTGCGCCTGCGCGGCATCATGGGCATTCCCGAGCCGACGGACGACCTCACGCGGTTGCGGTCGCAGTTCCGGGCGCTTCGGGGTTGTTACGACGCGTGCCGCGACGAAGGCATGGCGCTCGACACATTGTCGATGGGGATGTCCGACGACCTCGAGGTCGCCATCGCGGAAGGTTCCAGCGAGGTGCGCATCGGGCGTGCGATCTTCGGCGAGCGGGCAAGGAGCGAAACGTGAAAGCGACGTTCATCGGCGGGGGCAACATGGCCTCCGCGATCCTCGGCGGTCTCGTCGCACGCGGCGCCGATCCCGCGGAAATTTGCGTTGTCGAGCCGCAGGACGCGCAGCGGAAGCGGCTCGTCGAGCGCTTCACCGGCCTGCGCGCGTATCCCGAGGTCACCGCCGACTCGATCGCCGGCGTCGATCTCGTTGTGTTCGCGGTGAAGCCGCAGCAGATGCGCGAGGCCGCGCGAGCCGTCGCACCGCATGTCGCGCAGGTTCCCGCGGTGCTGACGATCGCCGCGGGCGTACGTTGCGCCGATCTGTCGCGCTGGCTCGGCGGCTATCCGCGCATCGTGCGCGCGATGCCGAATACGCCGGCGCTCGTCGGTGCCGGCATCAGCGTGCTGTACGCGATGCCGAATGCGATCGATGCGGCGATGCTGGCGGCGCCCGTGCTCGAAGCCTGCGGCGAGATCCTGTGGTGCGAGCACGAGCGGGATCTCGATGCGGTCACCGCGGTATCGGGCAGCGGGCCGGCGTACGTCTTCTTTTTTCTCGAGGCGCTCGAGCAGGCGGCAATCGAGCTCGGCTTGACCGCGCCGGAAGCGCGGCGCCTCGCGTACGCGACGTTCGAGGGCAGCATGCGCCTTGCGCGCGGCAGCGGCGAAGCGCCGGCAACGCTTCGCGCGAACGTGACGTCGAAGGGCGGGACCACGGCGGCCGCGCTCGACGTCCTCGATGCCGGCGCCGTGCGCGCCGGCTTCATCGCCGCAGTGAAGGCGGCCGCGGCACGCGCGACCGCGCTCGGCGACGAACTCGCGAAGGATTGATCGATGCTCAACAACGCGCTCGCGTACCTGATCGACGTCTTTTTCGGGCTCGTGACGTACACGCTGCTGCTGCGGCTCGTCATGCAGCTCCTGCGCGCGCCGTTTCGCAATCCACTGGGCCAGGCGGTCATGGCGCTGACCGACTGGATCGTGAAGCCGCTGCGCAAGGTGCTTCCCGGTTATCGCGGCGTCGACTGGGCGACGGTCGTGTCGGCGATCGTCTTCCAGTTCGCGTGGCTTCTTGCGTTGCAGTTCACGTTCGGCCGCGCCTTCGCGCTGTTCGGGCCCGGCATCGCGTTCCTGCTGCTCGCCACGGTGATCGCGCTCGTCAAGGCGCTGCTGTGGCTCGTCATCATCGTCGTGTTCGCACAGGCGATCCTGTCGTGGGTCGCGCCCGACGGACCGCTCGCCGGCGTGCTGAACGCGCTGACGTTTCCGGTGCTGCGGCCGGTGCGCCGCGTCGTGCCGCCGATCGGGGGGATGCTCGATCTGTCGCCGCTGATCGTGATCGTGCTCGCGCAGCTGCTGCTGATCACGATCGTGCCGTGGCTCGAGAGCGGGGCGACGAGTCTTTTCATCTGAATCAGGCGGCTTCGGCGGATGCCGGCAGGAACTGGAGCTCCGTCTTCTTCGTCTCGACGATCTGCAGCAAGTGCTTCGCGCATTCCTCGTAGTCGAGCGAGCCGGCAAAACGGCGGACTGGCCGATTCCCAAGCAGCGCGCGATTGACGGCGGCCGGTGGGGGTGTGCTTCCCTCGTTTCACTTAGCATTTCTGCTAAGTGAAACGCGTATGGCTACCCCGACCGAGACCCGCTCACCGTGGATCGTCGCAGCGCGAACACGTCCTTCGCTCGGCCAATCGACCTATATCAGGTGCTTGTCCACGCGGCTTAGCCTATTTGATAAGCGCGCAGGCGGGAACACATTCGAAGGGGGCATCGCGATGCACGAGGACGACACCGACGTGCCGACCGGCGACGAAGATTTCCTCGAACTCGACGAGCCGGCGCGACCATTGATGATCGGCAAGCGGGTGGTGAATGACAGGACCCTCTATTGCATTAGCCGCGAGCTCGCGATCGCGCGCTTTCGCTCGCTTCTGCTGCAACAGCAGGTCGCCAGGCGGATGGGAACGACGGCGAGTGCCATCTCCCGGTTGGAAAACGCTGTCGGCCCGCGCCCCAGCCTGACCACGCTCGAGCGCTACGCCGACGCCGTCGATTGCTACCTCGACATCCGCCTCATTCCACTGTTCACGCTGGAGGCATTCCATGCAATGGCGCGATACCGTTCGTGAGTCGCACGAAATCGTCGACGGAGAGCGTCTCGCCGCGCGCCGAGGGGTCGATGCCGGCACCCTGCAGCGACACCTCATCGGCGAGCATCGACAATGCGTTGCGCAACGTCTTCCGCCGCTGGCCGAACGCCGCGGCAACGATTCGCGTAAAAAGCGCCTCATCGACGATGCGCGGGCGCTCTTCGCCGAGCGGCACCAGCCTCGCCAGCGCCGATTCCACCTTCGGTGCCGGACGAAACGCGCCCGCCGGAACCGTGAACAGGCGCGACACGCGAAAGCGGGTCTGCAGCATCACCGTCAGCCGTCCGTAGTCCGGCGTGCCGGGTGCCGCGGTCATCCGCGCCACGACTTCGCGCTGCAGCATCACGTGGATGTCGCGCAATCCTGCCTCGAACGATGCGAGGTGGAACAGCAGTGGCGAGCTGATGTTGTACGGCAGGTTGCCGACGACGCGCAGCCGGTCGCCGAGGGTCGAGAAGTCGAATGCGAGCGCATCGGCCTCGTGGAGCGCAAGGCGATCGGCCGTGAACCGTTCGCGCAGCCGCGCCGCGAGATCGCGATCGATCTCGACCGCCGCGATGCGTCCCGCGCGTTCGATCAGCGCGCCGGTCAGCGCCGCGAGTCCCGGACCGATCTCGACCACCTTGTCGCCCGGCTGCGGGTCGATCGCCTCGACGATGCGCGAGACGTAATGCGGATCGGCGAGGAAGTTCTGGCCGAAGCGCTTGCGCGGCTGGTGTCCCTGCATCAACCCGCGAGCGCGATCGCGAGATCGACGGCGCCCACGAGGCTGCCAACGTCGGCCGCCCTGGCGCGCGCCGCATCGACCGCGAGATCGAGCGCCGTGCCGTGGTCGACCGATGTGCGGATGAACGGCAATCCGAGCGTCACGTTGACGCCGTGCCCGAAGCTCGCCGCTTTCAGCACCGGCAATCCCTGGTCGTGGTACATGGCGACGACCGCATCGAAGCGCGCCGCGATGCCGGGCACGAACACCGTATCGGCCGGGATCGGCCCCGTCACGAGAGCGCCTGCCGCGCGGGCCGCTTCGATCGCGGGTGCAATCACGTCGCGATCCTCGGTGC
>DASSVX010000196.1:0-6739 GCA_035705655.1 Casimicrobiaceae bacterium | reverse complement strand
AAGCGAATACCGCCGTACCGGGCCTCGAGCCTGCACCGAGCGTGGCGGCTGCGCCATCGCGGGCGCTCTATTACCGCCATGCGCTCGCGGTGCGCGTCATGCACTGGATCAACGCGATCGCGCTGGCGCTGATGCTGATGAGCGGGCTGCAGATCTTCAACGCGCATCCCGCGCTGTATGTCGGGGATTCGTCGTACAGCGGACGGCCCGCCTGGCTCGAAATCGGCGCGCGCGACGATGCGCAAGGCAAGCCGGTTGGCTACACGCGCCTCTTCGGCCACGAGTTCATCACGACCGGCGTGCTGGGACTTTCGACCGACGATGCAAGGATGTACGCGCAGGGCTTCCCGTCGTGGCTCACGATACCGAGCCATCAGTGGCTCGCGATGGCCCGCTCGTGGCACTTCTTCTTCGCGTGGGTGTTTCTGATCAACGGCCTGTGCTTCATCGCGTACACGATTGCGAGCCGCCATCTCGCGCGCGACCTGCTGCCCACGCGCGGCGACATCCGCGGCATCGGGACGTCGATCGTCGATCATCTGCATTTCCGGCATCCGGCGGGCGAGGCCGCGAAACGCTACAACGTGCTGCAGAAATTCGCTTACCTGACGGTGATCTTCGTGCTGCTGCCGCTGATCGTGCTGATGGGCCTCGGCATGTCACCGCGGCTCGACACGCTGTTCGGCGGCTGGGTCGGCTGGTTCGGCGGCCGGCAGACGGTGCGCTCGATCCATTTCATCGTTGCGTGGCTGCTCGTGGCGTTCGTGCTGATCCACGTGTTCGAGGTGATCGTGACGGGTTTCTGGAACAACCTGCGCTCGATGATCACCGGGCGCTATCGCATCCCGCAGGAGAAGCAGCATGGATGAGCTCGGTGGCGGCGCGCGTCGCCGTTTCCTTGGGCGGCTCGCGGCCTCGCTCGGCGCGCTCGGTGTTGCCGGCTGCGACCGGCTGTCGCAGAGCGACTGGTTCCCGAAGCTGCTCGGCGCGGCCGAGCCGCTCAATTACGCCGCGGCGAAGCTCGTCACCGGACGCAAGGCGATGGCGCAGGAATTCACGCCTGCCGACCTGTCGCCGGCGTTTCGCAGCAACGGGACGGCCGAACCCGACAATGCGCAGTACACGGCACTAGCCGCCAATCACTTCGCCGACTACGCGCTCGACGTGGGCGGCCTCGTCGCGAAGCCGCGCCGCTTCACGCTCGCCGAGCTGCGCGCACTGCCGAGCCGCACCCAGATCACGCGCCACGATTGCGTCGAAGGCTGGAGCGCGATCGGCAAATGGCAGGGGGCGAAACTGTCCGCCGTGCTCGCTGCCGTCGAGCCATCGGAACGCGCGCGCTACGTCGTGTTCCACTGCGCCGATCCCATGGAGCAGGACGGCACGTCGCCGTATTACGAGAGCATCGACATGGACGACGCCTACCATGTGCAGACGCTGCTCGCGTATGCGTTGAACGACGCGCCGCTGCCCGTGAAGAACGGCGCGCCGATCCGGCTCCGCGTCGAGCGCCAGTTGGGGTACAAGCATGCGAAGTACGTGATGCGCCTCGAGCTCGTCGAGAGCTTCGCGGGCATCGGCGAGGGGAAGGGTGGCTACTGGGAGGACCAGGGCTACCAGTGGTACGCGGGAGTCTGATTCGGGAACACGGCCGCCGACCAGCGCGCTAGTGATCGTCGACGATCAATGAGTCGACGATCGAGGCATCGGACGTCGCCGCCGGTGCGACGGAGCGCCGCGGTCCGCCGCGCGTGATCACCGCCTGCAGGAAGGCGCGTGTGCGCGGATGCGCAGGGTCGTCGAAGACCTGCGCCGGCGGCCCCGATTCGAGCACGACGCCGTGATCCATGACCGACACGACGTCGGCGACTTCGCGCGCGAATCCCATTTCATGCGTTACCACGAGCATCGTCATGCCCTCGCGCGCGAGGTTCTTCATCACCTGCAGCACTTCGCCGACGAGCTCGGGGTCGAGCGCCGACGTCGGTTCGTCGAACAGCATCACCTGCGGCCGCATCGCCAGTGCGCGTGCGATGGCGACGCGCTGCTTCTGTCCGCCCGACAGCGTCGACGGATAGGCGTCGATCTTGTCTCGCAGCCCCACCTTGTCGAGCAGCGCGCGCGCTTCGGCCTGCGCCGCCGCGATCGAAAGGCCGCGCAGCTTGCGCGGGCCGATCGTCAGGTTCCCGAGGACCGACAGATGCGGAAACAGGTTGAACGACTGGAACACCATGCCGACCTGCATGCGCAATGCATTGAGCGCGGGATCGCGAAGCATCGTTCCGTGGTCGACGAGCCGCTGGCCGCAGATATCGATCGTGCCGCCGTCGGCCACTTCGAGCCCGTTGCAGCAGCGCAGGAGCGTGCTCTTGCCGGAACCGCTCGGGCCGATCACCACGCTGACCTGCGACGGCATCACGTCGCAGTCGACACCCTTCAGAACCGCGAGCGGACCGAACGACTTCGTGATGCCGCGCGCGCTCACGATGGGCTGCGGCGACGCCTCGGGCCTCATTGCACGAGCCCACCCACGCCAAGCCGGCGCTCCACGGTGCGCAGCGCGAGCCCGGTGAGGTTGGTCAGCACGAAATAGACGAGTGCGATGGCGAGATACACCTCGAGCGAGCGGTACGAGACGCTGATGATCTTCTGCCCCTCGTGCATCACGTCGGTGATCGTCAAAAGCGAGACCAGCGACGAATTCTTGATGAGTGCGACGAACTCGTTGCCGAGCGGCGGGATCATCCGCACGATCGCCTGCGGAATGACGATCTGGCGCATTGCCATCGGATAGGACATGCCGAGCGAGCGCGCCGCTTCCATCTGCCCGCGGTCGATCGAGCGGATCGCGCCGCGCACGACCTCGGACACGTACGCGCCGCTGTAGATGCCGAGGCCGAGCACGCCGCACACGAACGCGGGCAGGTTGATGCCGAAGTGCGGCAGGCCGAAAAACCAGATGAAGAGCTGCACGAGCAGCGGCGTGCCGCGAATGAACGACACGTACGCCGTGCACACGGCATAGACGACGCGCCGGCGCGCATCCAGCCGGCCGAGTCCGATCAGGAGACCGATCAGGCAGCCGAGCACGATCGCCCCGGCCGTCACCTCGATCGTGATCAACGTGCCATGCAGGAGCTCGCGCCAGCCGGCCCATACCGGCGAGAAGTCGAAATCCATCGCGCGGACGCGCAGAAAGCGATCAGAGGTACTTCGCGACCAGCTTGTCGTAGGTGCCGTCGGCCTTGAGCTTCTTCAGCGCATCGTTGAACTGCTGCAGAAGCTGCGGCTCGTCCTTGCGCAACGCGTACCCGTACTCTTCGACGGTGAGCTGCTTGTCGACGACCTGCAGGGTTCCGCGTGCGCGGGCGTACAGCTTCGCCGCAGGCTTGCCGGTGACGGCAGCGTCGGCGCGGCCCACTTCGACGAGCTGGAACATCTCCTGATTCTTCTCGACCTCGACGCGCTCGGTGGCGGGAAAAGTCTCCTTCAGGAAATTGACCGACTTCGTGCCGACCTGCACCGAAACCTTCTTCCCCTTGAGATCGTCCGGTCCCTTGATCGTCTGGTCGCCCTTTTTCGTCATGATGACGAGACCCCCCGGGTAATACGGATCGGTGAAGTCGACGACCTTGCGTCGCTCGTCGGTGATGTAGATCGCCGACGCCGCAACGTCGAAGCGCTTGGCGAGCAGTCCCGGGATGAGTCCCTTGAAGTCGATGTCGGTCCATTCGACCTTGCGGTTCAGCACCTTCGCGATCGCTTCGATCAATTCGACGTCGAAGCCGACGCGCTTGCCGTTCTCCGTATACTCGAATGGCGGAAACGTCGCGTCGGTCGCGACGCGCAGCGTTTCCTGCGCATGGGCGAGACCGCCGATCGACACTATGGCGGCGGCGAACAGCCCGAGCAGGCTGCGGCGAGCGGTATTCATCTGATTCCCCTGGAGTGGACCAAAAACCGGCATGCGCCGGCAGGGCCACATGGTACTCGCGAACCCGCGAGCGCCGCGGAAGCGCCGCTTCAGGCCGCGCCGCGTTCTGCGCCGCGCCATGCGGCGTCGAGCAGTGCATGCACTTCGGCGTCGCTGGTCTGGCCGAAATCGTCGTACCACGCGCCGACCGCGAAAAACGGTTCCGGCGTGACGGCGCAAATCACCTCGTCGACGACGTGGCGAAACGCCTGGCAGGTTTCGGTCGCGGCCACCGGCACCGCCACGACGATGGATCGCGGCTGGCGCTTGCGCACCGCGGTCGCCGCGGCGAGCATCGTCGAGCCCGTTGCAAGACCGTCGTCGACGAGGATCACCGTCCGGTCCTCGATCGCCAACGGTGCGCGATCGTCGCGATAAAGCCGCTCGCGCCGGTCGAGCTCGGTGCGCTCGCGCGCGACGACCTTCTCGATCGCCGTCTCGGGGATGTGAAAGTTCGCAAGATCGGGATTCATCACCATGACGCCGCCGCTCGCGATCGCGCCCATTGCGAATTCCTCGTGCCCCGGCAGCCCGAGCTTGCGCACGATGAATACGTCGAGCGGCGCATGCAGCGCGTGCGCGACCTGGAAGGCCACGGGAACACCGCCGCGCGGTAGCGCGAGCACGACCACGCTCGGGTCATCGCGATAGCGCAGCAGCTTCTGCGCAAGCACGTCGCCCGCCTGCATCCGATTCGCGAAGCGCATGGCCTCGTTCCTTCAGCGTGCCGCCTGCACGACGAGGAACTCGACGAGCCACTGCGACGCGAGTGTTGCCACCTGCTCGAGCGCACCGCGTTCCTCGAACAGATGTGTCGCACCGGGCACAATGTCGAGCCGCTTCTCGCAGGTCATCGACGCGAGCGCACCGCGATTGAGATCGAGCACGGCATCGTCGTTGCCGCCGACGATCAGGAGCGTCGCCGCCGCCACGCTGGCGAGCACGTCGGCGCCGGCCAGATCCGGCCGCCCGCCCCGCGAAACGACGGCAGCGACGCGATCCTTGCGTTCGTGCGCCGCAACCAGTGCTGCAGCCGCGCCGGTGCTCGCGCCGAAATAGCCGACGGACAGCGTTTGCAGTTCGGGCTGCGTATCGATCCAGTCGGTGGCGAGCACGAGACGCTTCGCGAGCAGCGGAATGTCGAAGCGGTGCTCGCGCGTGTACACGTCGCGTTGCTCTTCGGCGCCGGTCAGAAGATCGAAGAGGAGCGTTGCCAGCCCGGCGCGCTGCAGTCGTGCCGCGACCCAGACGTTGCGTGGACTCCTGCGGCTGCTGCCGCTGCCGTGCGCGAACAATACGACGCCTTTTGCGCCGGCGGGCACGGTGAGATCCCCGGTGAGCGATGCGCCGCGCGCGGGAAGCGCCACTTCGCGCTCGAAGCGATCGGCAATCTGCCGCGTCATCTGGCAACTCCTTGCAGGATGTCACCGGGTGTGCGCAATAAACGTACCGGTCGTCGCGGGTTGGCGCGCGCACGGCAACGCATGCGCGAGGCGTGGATTGCAATGTGCGCAGCGGGCAGGTCGTGCGCGTATCGATGTAATAGTTACAACGCGCGGGCCCTGTTGGCCCTCGACTGCCCGATTGCTAGACTGCCGCGTGAGAAGAGCGGCGCCTTTTGCGCACGTGAGGGCTTCGAATGATCGTTACGCGATTGACGCAGGCGTTCGGGTTGCGGCATCCGATCGTGCTGGCGCCGATGGGTGGCGCAGCGGGTGGCCGCCTTGCTGCGGCCGTGTCGAACGCCGGCGGACTCGGTCTCGTCGGAGGCGGCTATGGCGAGCGCGAATGGATGACGCGTGAACTTGCGCTCGCCGGCGCCGGGACGCAGGCGCAGTGGGGTGTCGGCCTCATTACGTGGTCGATCGGTCCCGGCATCCTCGAGTTGGCACTCGCGCATCGGCCCGGCGCGGTCATGTTGTCGTTCGGCGACCCGCGACCGCATGCGCGTGCGATCAAGGCAGCGGGCAGCGCGCTCATCTGCCAGGTGCAGGGCGTGGACGAGGCGCGACTCGCGCACGAGGCGGGTGCCGATTTCATCGTCGCACAGGGCACCGAGGCCGGCGGCCACGGCGGAAGCCGGGCGACGCTTCCGCTCGTTCCCGCCATTGTCGATCTCGTCGCGCCGATACCGGTGATCGCCGCCGGTGGAATTGTCGACGGGCGCGGCGTGGCCGCGGCGCTGATGCTCGGCGCGCAGGGTGCGCTGATGGGCACGCGATTTTGCGCGAGCACGGAAGCGCTGGGGCGCGAGAGTTCCAAGCAACGCCTGGTCGCGGCGCGCGGCGGCGAAACGGCGCGCACCCGCGTGTTCGACATCGTGCGCGACTACGGATGGCCGGCACCGTACACCGGGCGCGCGCTTCGCAACGACTTCATGACGCGCTGGAACGGCCGCGAAGACGCGCTCGCCGCCACGCTCGACGTCGAGCGCGTCGCCTACCGCAGGGCCGCCGCCGACGACGACTACGCGACCGCGCTCGTATGGGCGGGTGAGGGCGTCGATCTCATCACGAGCGTCGAGCCTGCCGCAGCGCTCGTCGCGCGCATTGGCGCCGACGCCGAGGCGCGGCTTCGCGCGGGCGCGGGTCTGTTGCGCTGAGGCAGTTTCGCATGCGGTCGGGATGCCGCTCAGGAACCCCCACGCTTGCGGCTTCGCCGCTGCGCTGCCCCCGCAGGGGGCGAATTCGCGGCTCGGGGCGGCCCGTCGCCGCTCATGCAAACAGTCCGTGCATGAACCATTCGCCGTCGTCGGCGGCGTACCGG
>DASSVX010000195.1:0-22136 GCA_035705655.1 Casimicrobiaceae bacterium | reverse complement strand
GCTGAAGGCACTGCAGGCGGGCGCGCCACCGCATGGCGGCATCGCATTCGGCCTCGACCGCATCGTCGCCATGATGTGCAAGGCGGAGTCGATCCGCGACGTGATTGCGTTCCCGAAGACGCAACGTGGCCAGGATCTGCTCGTCGACGCGCCTGCGCCCGCCACCGAGCAGCAATTGCGCGACCTGCACCTCCGGGTCCGGCCTTCCGACGTGGCGAAGGCCACCGGCTGATCGGCGGCACCTGCGCGCGTCGGCGACGGACGCGCTAAACTGCGTCGCATGACTCGGCTCACGGGCCCGCGCGCGCCGGTTCGCGCGACGCTCCTCACGATCGTCTGCGTGTTCCTCGCCGTCCTGACCGCGCCGGCGCATGCGCGCGAGCCAGGTCCGCGCGGCGACATCGAAGCCGCCGCGCTGCCGCGCGAAGCGCGCGACGTGCTCGCGCTGATCCATGCCGGCGGCCCCTTCCGATACGAGCGTGACGGCGTGACGTTCGGCAATCGTGAGCGTTCGCTCCCGCCGCGCAGGCGCGGCTACTATCACGAGTACACCGTTGCGACACCCGGCGTGCGCACGCGGGGCGCGCGCCGGATCGTTTGCGGCGGCGCACGCGCGACGCCCGAAGTGTGCTATTACAGCGACGACCACTACGCGACGTTCCGAAGGATCCGCGAATGAAGCTGCCGGATCTGTCCAATTACGACGAGGCGCGCGTGCTCGACTACCACGGGCACGCCGACGCGGTCGAGGCCGCGGTGAGCCACGCGAAGATCCGATATCTCGACGTCGACCTCTCGCACGCCGACGACAAGGCGACGCTTTTCGCCGCGCTCGCGGCGGGACTCAAGCTGCCGGAATACTTCGGCAAGAACTTCGATGCGCTGGCCGACGTGCTCGAGGACCGCGACTGGCTCGGCAAGCGCGGCTGCGCGATCCGCCTGGCGCACGCGACGCACTACCGGAAGACGCACCCGAACGACTGGGGCACGCTCGAGGAAATCCTGTCCGAAGCGTCGACGTTCTGGCGCGACCGGCACCTGCCGTTCTGGGTGCTGGTGAGCTGAGATCGGCGACGATGCCAGCGGACGCGGAGATCGGCTCCAAGCAGCCGGTATCGGTTCTGGTGATCGTGCACACGGCGAATCTGCACGTGCTGTTGCTCGAGCGCACCGACTTTCCCGGGCACTGGCAATCCGTCACCGGCAGTCGCGACCAGGACGAGGACCTTCCGGCAACCGCGCGGCGCGAATTGCTCGAGGAGACCGGCATCGATGCAGATCGCTACGCGGGACCGGTCGATTGGCATCTCGCCCGGCAGTACGAAATCTTTCCGCAATGGCGGCACCGGTACGCGCCGGGCACGACGATGAATACCGAGCACGTGTTCTCGCTCGACGTCGGAACGCCCGTCCCGGTGCTGCTGTCTGCACGTGAGCATCTGCGCCATGTATGGTTGCCCTGGCGCGAGGCGGCCGAGCGCTGCTTTTCGTGGACCAATCGCGACGCGATTCTCGCGTTGCCCGATCGCGTGCGCGCCGCCGGCCCGCGACACGAGGGATGATGACGCAATGACGAATGAATGGATTCGTGCGGTCGTGGCGGGCGTCGCGCTCTATCCGATTGCGTTTTGCGCCGGCGCGCAACAGCCGGCGCCCGCGCCGCAACCGGGCTACGTCGCGCCACCGGCGTATTCCACGCCGCCGAATCTCGGCACGCAAACGACGCTGATCCAGGTGCCTTCGCCGCAGCCCGTCATCACGATCACCGCGTCGGCAACGAACGAAGTCGCCAACGACCGGATGCTCGCCATGCTGCGCGCCGAAACCGACAATGCCGACGCCGCGCGCGCCGCGGGCGAGGTGAATGCGCGCATGGCCCGCGCGCTGTCGCAGGCGAAGTCCGTCAGCGGCATCGATGCGCGCACGACGGGCTACAGCTCCTACCAGATCTCCGAGCCGAACCGGCCGCTGCGCTGGCGCGTCTCGCAGACGCTGGCACTGGAAAGCGGCGACTTCGTGGCGCTGTCCGCGCTCGTTTCGAAGCTGCAGGGCAGCGACGGATTGCTGCTGTCGGGGCTCAGCTTCACCGTGAGCCCGTCCGCGCGCCATGCCGCCGAGGACGCGCTGACGACGCAGGCGATCAAAAGCTGGCAGCAGCGGGCGCAGAACGCCGCGCGCGCATTCGGCGCGGGCGACTTTCGCACCGGACGTGTCACGATCCAGACGAACGATTTCGGCCGTCCGCAGCCGATGTTCAAGGCGGGCGGCGTATCCGCCACCAGCGTCGCACCGGTGAGCGTCGAAGGCGGCACGAGCGAAGTCACCGTCACGGTGAGCGGAGAAGCGATTCTCGATACAGTGCGCGTGCCCAGGTAGGGCCGGAGGGCAAGAACAATGGAACTCGACCCGGTCTTCCTGTCGCGCCTGCAGTTCGCGTTCGTGATCGCGTTTCACATCCTGCTGCCGGCATTCACCGTCGGGCTCGCCTCGTTCATCGTATTGCTCGAGGGCCTGCACCTCGTCAAGCGCGATCCGTTGTATCTGCGGCTGTCGGTGTTCTGGACGCGCATCTTCGCCGTGTCGTTCGGCATGGGTGTCGTGTCCGGCATCGTGATGCCGTTCCAGTTCGGCACCAACTGGAGCCGCTACACCGACGCCACCGGCAATATTCTCGGCCCGCTGTTTGCGTACGAAGGTCTCATCGCCTTCTTCCTCGAGTCCGGTTTCCTCGGCATCCTGCTGTTCGGCCGCAAGCGCGTGCCGCCAGTGGCGCATTTCTTTGCCGCGGTCATGGTCGCCGCCGGCACGCTGTTCTCGTCGTTCTGGATTCTCGCCGCCAATAGCTGGATGCAAACGCCCGTCGGCTACGACGTCGTCGACGGACGCTACGTGCCGGCAGACTGGCTGGCCGTGATCTTCAATCCGTCGTTTCCGTATCGTCTCGTGCATACCGTCACCGGTTTCTTCCTGACGACGGCGTTCGCCGTGCTCGGTGTGGCCGCATGGCATCTGAAGCACGACCGGCATGTGACGGAAGCCCGTACCGTTTTGGGCATGACGGTGATCTTCGTCGCGATCTTCGTGCCGATCCAGATCTTCATGGGCGACCTCCATGGCATCAACACGCTGCATCATCAGCCGGTGAAGCTCGCAGCCATGGAAGGCCTGTGGGATACGCAGTCGCATGCGCCCGCCGTGCTGTTCGCCATTCCGGATGAAGCGGCGGAGCGCAATCGTGACGAGATCTCCATTCCGGCGCTTGCGAGCTATTACCTCGGCCATTCGGCTGATGCGGTCATCAAGGGGCTGAAGGAAGCACCACCGGCGGACCGTCCACCGGTCGCGCCGGTGTTCTTTGCGTTTCGCGTCATGGTGGGCATCGGCGTGCTGATGCTGGCCATCGCGTACTGGGGTGTGTGGCTGCGCTGGCGCGGGCGGCTCTACACGTCGCGCGCGTTTCACAATGCGTGTCTCGCGATGCTTCCCGCAGGTTTCGTTGCCGTCGTCGCCGGTTGGACGGTAACCGAGGTGGGACGCCAGCCGTGGGTCGTGTATGGCTTGATGCGCACGCGCGACGCCGTATCGCCATCGCTGACCGGTACTGACGTGCTCACGTCGATCGCGCTATACATCCTCGTCTATCTTGTCGTGTTCGGCGCCGGAATTTTCTACATGGTGCGCCTCGCTCGCGCGGGCCCGCCCGAGCATGTCGACGTGCGCGAACCCAACCTCGACGAGCGCCCCGCACGGCCGCTCTCCGGCGCCCACGCCGACACGTGACAGGAGCCGCGATGCATCTCGACCTCGTACCGATATGGACGCTCATTCTTGGCTTCGGCGTCTTGATGTACGTGCTGCTCGACGGGTTCGACCTCGGCATCGGCATCCTCGCGCCGATGGCGCACGACGACGACACGCGGACGCTGATGATGAACACGGTGGCGCCGATCTGGGACGGCAACGAGACGTGGCTGATCCTCGGCGGCATGGGACTCCTCGCCGCATTCCCGCTCGCGTTCGCGATCATCATTCCGGCGCTCTATTTTCCGATCCTGCTGATGCTGCTCGGACTGATCTTCCGCGGCGTCGCGTTCGAGTTCAGGTTGAAGAAGACGAGCCATCGCCACTGGTGGGACGCGTCGTTCTTCGGCGGGTCGGCGGTCGCGACGTTCTTCCAGGGCGTGGTGCTCGGCATGTACGTCGAAGGGTTCACGGTCACGGGCCGTGTGTTCTCGGGCACGAGCTTCGACTGGATCACGCCGTTCCCGCTGGCGACAGGTGTCGGGCTGTTGTTCGGCTACACGCTGCTCGGCGCGACATGGCTCGTGATGAAGACCGAAGGCAAGCTGCAGCAGGATGCGCGGCGCTGGGCGCTCGTCGCGCTGTACGGCGTGCTCGCGTTCATCGCCATGGTGAGCATATGGACGCCGCTGCTGCACCAACGGATCGCCGAGCGCTGGTTCAGCGTGCCGAACCTCTATTATTTCGCCCTCGTGCCGATCGTGACCGCGCTGATTGCCTTCGCCACCTGGCGGGCGTTGCGGCGCGACGCCGATTACGTCCCGTTCATCGGCGCGATGGGACTCTTCGCGATGTGCTATCTCGGCCTCGGCATCAGCCTCTTCCCGTACATCGTGCCGTACGCCCTCACGCTCTGGGACGCGGCCGCGGTCCCGTCGACGCAGGCGTTCCTGCTGATCGGCACGCTGTTCCTGCTGCCGATCATCTTCATGTACACCGGCTGGTCGTATTACGTGTTCCGCGGGAAGGTCACGGCGGACGTCGGATATCACTGATCGGGGCACCCGAGCGGCAACAAGGCGGGGGGATTGACGGCGACCGGCCTTCGGGTCATATAATGTTTTTCGCGCACATCTTTGTGCGCCCCTCCCCCGGAGGTCGCCATGAGCGTTCAAGGCGAAGCATGGCTCGTCACGCTGGTCGGGCTTGCTCTCGTGGTCCTGGCATTCGTTCATGTCGTCGTCCAGGCGTCGAAGCCGCCGCCGCCGCCACCGGCGGACGGCAGGCATCTCGCCTATAGACTGCGCGGCTGGCTTTTCGCGGCGCTCGTGATCTTCGGCGCCGGCGTCACCTACGCGACCCTGCGGACCTTCCCCATTCCTGTCCAGTCGGCCGACGCCGCGGGCGCGCAGATCGTGCAGGTGACCGCGCAACAATGGCGCTGGGACATCAAGCCGGATAGCGTCACGGCAGGTACGCCCGTCGAGTTTCGCGTGGCGAGCGCCGACGTCAATCACGGCTTCGCGATCTATGGTCCCGACGAGCGCATCGTCACGCAAACGCAGGCCATGCCGGGATTCACGAACCGCCTCGTCTACACGTTCGCGACGCCGGGCACGTATCGGATTCTCTGCCTCGAATACTGCGGGCTGGCGCATCACGGCATGCAGGCCGAGGTGCATGTGACGGCTGCGCCGGGAGCACGATCATGAGCGCGGCCGGGTCGTCCCAAGCCGCGAATTCCAGCGCCGCGGCGAAGCCGCGAGTGCTGCGGGACCACGCAAGCGAGCGCTTTCCGGCGAGCGAAGCGCTGAGGTCCGACGAGCGCTTCGTGCTCGGGCTCTACCTCGTGACGGTGCTGGCGGTGTTCATCCTGATGATGCTGCTGGGCCTTGCGATGCGCATGGCCCAGGGGACATGGCTCGACGTCGCACCCGACCTCTTCTACCGCATCATGACGGCCCACGGCGCGGGCATGATCGGCACGACGACGCTCGCCGCGTCGGCGGTGATGTGGTTCTTCCTGCGCAAGTACGTGCCGCTCCGGCTGCCGTTCTTCGTCGCGAACTACGTGCTGTTCCTCCTCGGCGCGGTGGCAATCCTGTCGTCCGTGTTCGTCGGCGGATACGCCGGTGCATGGACGTTCCTCTATCCGCTGCCCGTGCATTCGATGGGACTGTGGAGCGTCAATGCGGCCGTGCTGTTCATGCTCGGCTACCTGCTGATCGGTGTCGGGTTCCTGCTCTTCTATCTCGACGCGATGCGTGCGCTGATAGCGACCTACGGCAGCCTCGGCCGCGCGCTCGGACTGCAGTGGCTGTTCGGCGGCAGGATCGACACGTCGCATCCGGTTGCAGTCGTTGCATCGACGATGGTTGCGATCACCAATACGCTCGGCATTCTCGCCGGCGCGGTCGTCCTCGTCCTGTGCATCGTCAACGCATACCTCCCGTCGATCCCGCTCGATGCTCTGCTCGTCAAGAATCTGATCTACTTCTTCGGCCACACATTCATCAACGCGGCGATCTACATGGCGGTGATCGCCGTGTACGAACTGCTTCCCCGCTATACCGGCCGGCCCTGGCCGCTGTCGCGCGCGACGCTGTGGGGCTGGGCAACGAGCAGCGTCATGGTGCTGATCGTCTATCCGCATCACCTGATGATGGACTTCGTCATGCCGCACTGGATGCTGACGATGGGCCAGATCGTGTCGTATTCGGCGGGGCTGCCGGTGTTCGTCGTGACGGCGTACGGCGCGCTGACCAACGTCTACCGCTCGGGCATCCGCTGGACGATGCCCGCGGCACTCGTCGTGCTGTCCATGTTCGGCTGGGCCGCGGGTATCGTGCCCGCGATCGTCGACGGCACCATTCGCGTGAATCAGGTGATGCACAACACGCAATGGGTTCCCGGGCACTTCCACTTCTACCTGCTGGCCGGCGTGCTGCCGATGGTATTCGCGCTGATGTTCCATCTCGCCGGCGAGCGCTCGCTGCGATCGCGGCTCGATGGCATCGGCTTCTTCGCCTATACCGCCGGTACGCTGGTTTTCGTGATGGCGTTCCTCGCCGCTGGACAGGCGAGCGTCGCGCGACGCTTCGCCGTGCATCTGCCCGAATGGACGCCGTACGACAAGGCGGGGTCGATCGCCGCGATCGTCATCGTGTCGGCAATGCTCGTCTTTGCCGTGCGCATCGTCTCCGCACTCATGCGGCGGCCCGTTGTCGTCGTTGTTCCGTACGCTGCTCGCTAGCGCGTTCGCGGTCGCGCTCGGCACCGTCGCGCTCGCCAGCGCGACCGACGGCTTTCGCGCGTTCACCAGCGAAACCGCGCGCCGCGCCGCAGTTGCACGATCCCCGGTAGCGGTGCCGCAGGCGGTGCTCGAGACCGACCGTGGCACGCGCTTAACGCTCGCCGACCTGCGCGGAACATGGCTCGTCGTCGACTTCGTCTACACGCGCTGCGCGACGTACTGCACCGCCCAGGGCGCGAGCTTCGCGCAGGTGCAGCGCCTGCTCGCACGCGAGATCGGCGACGCCCGCGTGCAACTGCTCAGCATCAGCTTCGACCCCGCGCACGACCCGCCGTCGCAGCTTGCGGCATACCTGCGTCGCTCGGGCGATCGCGGCAGCGGCTGGATCGCTGCACGGCCCGTGGCGGCCGACGCGCTCGAGCGACTGCTTCACGGGTTCGGCGTCACCGTCATCGCCGATGGACTCGGCGGCTACGTGCACAACGAGGGCGTGCATATCGTCGATCCGCAGGGACGGATCGTCGCGATCGTCGACGGCGGGGATCCCGTCGCCATCGCGGATGCGCTGTCGTCGCGACGCGTGGCGCGGGCGCGCCCACCGGCGTGACGCCCGATGGATCACGGCGCTGCCCTGTCGGTTGCGGGCAACCACGAGCGGTCGCCGCGGCGGCGCTGGAGCGCGGCGATCCTGCTTGCGATCCTGCTCGTGCCGTTCGTCCGCGATGTCATGGAGGCGAGCATGCTCTCGCAGATGCTCGTGCAGATCCCGCTCCTGGCCGTTGCGGGCTGGCTCGCTCGCTCCTGTCTGACCATCGCTGCACGCGCGCGGATCGCGGCGTGGAACGCAAGCGGGATCACCGGCTTCATCGTGGCATCGGCGACGTCCGCATGCTGGATGCTTCCGCGCGCGCTCGACGGCGCCGTCGCCGATCCCTTGATCGACGCGGCAAAATACCTTTCGGTGCCGCTCCTCCTCGGCCTGCCGCTCTCGCTCAGCTGGCCGCAAGCGGGCTTCGTCGCGCGCGGCGTGGTTCTCGCCGAGGCGATCGCGAGCCTGTTTCGCCTCGGCTGGATCTATCGGGTGTCGCCGGTTCGGCTGTGCAGCGCCTACCCGCTTGCCGACCAGCAGCAACTGGGACTTTGCATGCTCGCAATCGGCGGCATGCTCGTCGCGGCCATTGCGTGGAGGCTGCTCTTCGGCGATCCGCGCCACGCTGGATCACGCACATACCGCGGTATGATCACGTGAATCCCACCACGTCAGAGATTCGTCGCCAATGCCTGCCGCTACGGCCGCGGGCGCACGCGAATACCCGCGATCATGCAGCTCACCCGCTTTACCGACTATGCGCTGCGCGTGCTCCTGTTCGTCGGCAGGGAGCAGGGCCGCCGCTGCACCATCGCCGAGATTGCGCACTACTACCGCATCTCGCCCGAGCACCTGCGCAAGGTCGTGCACCGGTTGGCGAAGATCGGCTACCTCGCATCGTCACGCGGCAAGGGCGGTGGGCTCGTGCTGGGACGCGACCCTTTGCACATTCGCATCGGCGACGTGATTACCGCGATGGAGGAGCAGTTGTGCGTGGTCGATTGCCATGCGCTCGACTGCGTGCTGCTGCCGCATTGCTCACTCAAGGTCGCGCTCGACCGCGCGAGCGGCGCCTTCGTCGCCGCGATGAACGAGGTGACGCTCGCTAACCTCCTCGGCGAGCGGCGAATGATGAGACAAATGACGAGCGTCGACACGATCGCCCGCGCAACGTGATGGCGTCGGTGGCGCGGGCGCCGGATGCGAAGAGGGCGCCCGCGGGCGCCCTCGTGTGCTTCTCTTCGACGAAACTCAAGCCGCCGGCGTCGACTCCGCCGGCTGGTGCTGCTTCGCGTCGTCTTCGGCGGCGGCCTTCATCGACAGGCGCACGCGGCCCTTCTCGTCGGCCTCGAGCACCTTGACGCGCACGATCTGCCCTTCCTTCAGGTAATCGGAAACCTGGTTGACCCGCTCCTTCGCGATTTGCGAGATATGGAGCAGCCCGTCCTTGCCCGGCAGAAGCTGCACGATCGCCCCGAAGTCGAGCAGGCGCAACACCGGACCTTCGTAGATCTTGCCGACTTCGACCTCCGCCGTGATCGCCTCGATGCGCTTGCGCGCGACGTTGCACGCTTCGGCGTTGACCGATGCGATGGTGATCGAGCCGTCGTCCTGGATGTCAATCGTCGTTCCCGTCTCCTCAGTCAGCGCGCGGATTACCGAGCCGCCCTTGCCGATCACGTCGCGGATCTTTTCCGGGTTGATCTTGAACGTCATCATGCGCGGCGCGTGCTCCGAGACTTCGGTGCGCGCATGCGGCACCGCCTCGTGCATCAGGCCCAGGATATGCAGCCGCCCTTCGCGTGCCTGCGCGAGCGCCACCGCCATGATTTCCTTCGTGATGCCCTGGATCTTGATGTCCATCTGCAGCGCGGTGATGCCGCGATCGGTGCCCGCGACCTTGAAGTCCATGTCGCCCAGATGATCCTCGTCGCCGAGGATGTCGGTCAGCACGGCAAAGCGATTGCCTTCCTTGATGAGGCCCATCGCGATGCCCGCGACGTGCGCCTTGGTGGGCACGCCTGCGTCCATCAGCGCGAGGCTGGCGCCGCACACCGACGCCATCGACGAGCTGCCGTTCGACTCGGTGATCTCGGACACGACGCGCAGCGAATAGGCGAACTCCTCGGCGGTCGGCAACACGGCGAGGATCGCGCGCTTCGCAAGGCGGCCATGGCCGATCTCGCGCCGCTTCGGCGAACCGACGCGGCCGGTCTCGCCGGTGGCGAACGGCGGCATGTTGTAGTGGAACATGAAGCGGTCGCGATATTCGCCCATCAGCGCGTCGACGATCTGCTCGTCGCGCGCGGTGCCGAGCGTCGCGACGACGATCGCCTGCGTCTCGCCGCGGGTGAACAGCGCCGAGCCGTGCGTGCGCGGCAGCACGCCGGTGCGAATGGAGATCGGACGCACGGTGCGCGTGTCGCGCCCGTCGATGCGCGCCTCGCCCGAGAGGATCTGCTCGCGCACGATGCGTGCTTCGAGATCGAACAGGATGTTGTGCACGTGACGGCGCGCGTCGGGCGACGCGTCGGCGTCGACACAGTCGGCCTCGACCTTCGAGGCGATCTCACGAATGCGCTGCGAGCGCGCCTGCTTCGAACGAAGTCGATACGCATCGCGCAGTTCCGATTCGCCCGACGCGGCGACGCGTGCGATCAGCGCGTCGTCCTTTGTCGGCGGCTGCCAGTCCCACAGCGGCTTGCCGCCCTCCTCGACGAGCTGATCGATGAGCTCGATCACCGCCTGCTGTTGCTGGTGACCGAACACGACCGCGCCGAGCATCACTTCCTCGGGCAGCTCGTTCGCTTCGGATTCGACCATCAGCACGGCGGCTTCGGTGCCGGCAACGACCAGGTTCAACTGCGATGTCGCGAGATCGGTTTTGGTTGGATTGAGCATGTACTGCCCGTTCGCATAACCGACGCGCGCCGCGCCGATCGGACCGTCAAACGGAATGCCCGACAGCGACACGGCCGCCGATGCGCCGATCATCGCGGGAATGTCGGGATCGATTTCGGGATCGACGGAGAGCACGGTGGCGACGATCTGCACGTCGTTGTAGAGGCCCTCGGGGAACAGCGGGCGCAGCGGCCGGTCGATGAGCCGCGACGTGAGCGTTTCCTTTTCCGACGGGCGCCCTTCGCGCTTGAAGAAGCCACCCGGGATCTTGCCCGCGGCGTACGTCTTTTCCTGATAGTCGACGGTCAGCGGAAAGAAATCCTGTCCGGGCTTCGGCTGCTTTGCCGCGACGCAGGTGACGAGCACGACGGTGTCGCCGAGACTGACGACGACCGCGCCGTTCGCCTGGCGGGCGATTTCGCCGGTTTCGAGCGTCAGTGTGTGACTGCCGTAGGCGATGGACTTCTTGATGGGGTTCGGCACAATGTTCCTCGCAATTCAAGAATGACAATGGCCGCGTGCATCGACGCGGCCATTGCGATGGGTTTCAGCCGGAGAGCGCGCGCTGTCCGGGATGTCCGCGACGCAAACGGATGACGATCGAATGCGTCGTGGTGCTCGGGGAAGAATGGAGCGGCGCGTGCGACAACGCGATTGCGCTATTTGCGCAGTCCGAGCTTCTCGATCAGCGATCGATAGCTGTCGGTGTTGCGCGACTTCAGGTAGTCGAGAAGCTTGCGCCGGCGCGAAACCATCCGCAACAGGCCGCGGCGCGAATGATGATCCTTGACGTTTGCCTTGAAGTGGTCGTTGAGCCCGTTGATGCGGGCGGTGAGGAGCGCGACCTGGACTTCGGGCGAACCGGTGTCCCCGTTCGCGCGCTGGTTTTCGGCGATGACCTTCGCCTTTTCGGTTACCGTAACGGCCATGTCAATGTCCTTCGTTCTCTCGTTTTTCAGCTCGTGGGGAAGAGGGCGATTATAGCGCGGAAAATGCTTGTTTTTCAAGCAGGTTCAGTGGCCGCGCCGGGCGATGCGATCGTCCGGCGCGGATTGGCGATCCCGTGCGACACGAAGGCGATGCCGAGCAGCGAATCGGCCTCGTACGCGGCAACCAGTCCGTCGTCGCACTCGCCTGCGGGCACCGCACCACCGTGACGAAACCGCCGCGCGGCGTCGCCTGCAACGATCAGCGCCGGCAGATGCCCGACGAGCACGCTGACGGGCTTCAGGCACGCATCGAGGGCTGCCTCGCCCATCGCGTCCAGTGCGTCGAACGTCACCGCGTCGCGAAGCGCGAAGCCGCCGCTCGCCGTGCGCCGAAGTGCTGCAAGATGCGCGCCGCAGCCCAACGCCTCGCCGACATCGGCAGCGAGAACGCGCACGTACGTGCCCTTGCTGCATTCGACCTCGACGACGGCGTCGGGTGCCTGCCATTGCAGGAGCCGCAACGCATGAATGACGACCGGACGCGGCGCGCGCGCGATGTCGACACCCTGGCGCGCGTAGTCGTAATACGGCCGGCCCTCGAACTTGAGCGCCGAATGCGCGGGCGGCGTCTGCATCTGCGGGCCGGTGAAACGCGTGAGCGCAGCAGCTAGCGCATCCTGCCCGAACGCCACCTCGCGCGACGCGACAACGCCGCCTTCCGCATCCAGCGTAGTCGTCGTCACCCCGAAGCGGATGGTGGCGACATAGCGCTTCGGCGCGTCGAGCAGGAATCCCGCGAAGCGGGTGGCGGCGCCGAAGCAGACCGGCAGCAGGCCCGACGCAAGCGGATCGAGCGTGCCGGTGTGACCCGCCTTCTCGGCACGATACAGCCGCTTGACACGCAACAGCGCTGCATTCGACGTGATGCCTCGCGGCTTGTCGAGCAGCAGCACGCCGTCGACGTGCCGGCGGGGTGTACGACGAGGTGCGGACATCGCGGTCAGTCCTGCGGATGCAGCTTGTCGGCCGCGATCGCGTCGTCGATCAATTGCGACATCCGGATGCCGGATTCGATCGAATCGTCGTAGACGAACGCCAGCTGCGGTACCGAATACAGGTTCAGGCGCCGTGCAAGCTCGCTGCGAAGGAATCCCGCGGTGCGGGCGAGCGCCGTAGCCGCGGGCTTGGCAGTTTCCTTGCCGGCAAGATGCGTGAAGCGCACGGTCGCGTGCGAAAGATCGCCCGACACGTCGACGCCGGTGATGGTCACCGGGCCGACGCGCGGATCCTTGACCTCGTTCTTCAGGAGGTCGGCGAGCTCGCGCTGGATCTGGTCGCCGACGCGCTGTGCGCGCTGCGAGGGACGTTTCATCGGTTCACAGCGTGCGCGAGACCTCCACGATCTCGTAGACCTCGAGCTGGTCCTTCTGCTGGATGTCGTTGAAGTTCCTGATCGACAACCCGCATTCGAAGCCGGCCTTCACTTCGCGCACATCGTCCTTGAAGCGCTTCAGCGAATCGAGCTCGCCATCGTGGACGACGACGCTGTCGCGCACGATCCGGACCTTCGCGCCGCGTCGCACGACGCCGTCGAGCACGTAGCATCCGGCCACGGTTCCGACCTTCGAGATGCGATAGACCTCGCGCACCTCGACGAGTCCGAGCCGGTTCTCCTTCTGCTCGGGCGTCAGCATGCCGGACAGCGCAGCCTTCACGTCGTCGACCGCTTCGTAGATGATGTTGTAGTAGCGGATCTGCACGCCGCTCGACTCCGCGAGCTTGCGCGCCTGCCCGTCGGCGCGCACGTTGAAGCCGATCACCACCGCCTTCGACGCGAGCGCCAGGTTGATGTCCGATTCGGTGATGCCGCCCACCGCCGCATGCACGATGTTGACCTTCACCTCGGCGGTGGACAGCTTCGTGAGCGCCTGCTGCAGCGCCTCGTAGCTGCCCTGCACGTCGGCCTTGACGATCAGCGTCAGCGTCTTGACGCCCGACTCGCCCATTTGCTCGAACATGTTCTCCAGCTTCGCCGCATGCTGCTTCGCGAGCTTGACGTCGCGGAACTTGCCCTGGCGGAACAGCGCGATCTCGCGCGCCTTGCGCTCGTCGCCGAGCGCCAGCACTTCCTCGCCGGCAAGCGGCACGTCGGACAGGCCCTGTATTTCCACCGGGATCGCGGGACCGGCCTCGTTGACCGGCTTGCCGTTCTCGTCGGTCATCGCGCGCACGCGTCCGAACACCGCGCCGGCGAGCACGACGTCGCCGCGCTTCAACGTGCCGGAATGCACGAGCACGGTAGCGACCGGTCCGCGGCCCTTGTCGAGCCGCGATTCGATGACGATGCCCTTCGCCGGCGCATCCTTCGGCGCTTTCAACTCCAGCACCTCGGCCTGCAGCAGGACGGCGTCGAGCAACTCGTCGATACCCTGCCCGGTCTTCGCCGACACCGGCATGAACTGCACGTCGCCGCCGTACTCCTCGGGCAGCACGCTTTCGGCAACGAGCTCCTGCTTGACGCGGTCGGGATTGGCGTCGGGCTTGTCGATCTTGTTCATCGCGACGACGATCGGAACGTTGCCGGCCTTCGCGTGCGCGATCGCTTCCTTCGTCTGCGGCATCACGCCGTCGTCTGCCGCAACCACCAGCACGACGATGTCGGTGACCTTCGCACCCCGCGCGCGCATGGCCGTAAAGGCCTCGTGGCCCGGTGTGTCGAGGAACGTGATGGTGCCCTTCCGCGTTTCGACGTGATAGGCGCCGATATGCTGCGTGATTCCGCCCGCCTCGCCGCTTGCGACGCGCGTGCGGCGGATCGTGTCGAGCAGCGACGTCTTGCCGTGGTCGACGTGCCCCATCACGGTGACGACCGGCGGACGCGGCAGCGCCTCGGCCTCGTGCGCCTGCTCGGTCTCCTCGAGGAGCGCATCGGGATCGTCGAGCTTCGCCGCCTTCGCGCGGTGGCCCATTTCCTCGACCACGATCATCGCCGTTTCCTGGTCGATCACCTGGTTGATCGTCACCATCGATCCGAGCTTCATCAGCGACTTGATGACTTCCGCAGCCTTCACCGACATCTTGTGTGCGAGATCGGCCACGGTGATCGTCTCGGGCACGAAGATGTCGCGCACGAGCGGGCCCGCCGACGCCGATGCGCCCGCCGCGTCGCCGGTTTCGTCCTCGCGGCCATGCCGGCCGCCCTTGGGACCCCGCCAGCCACCCGTGGCGGCGCCGCCACTCGTATCGCCGCGCAGGCGCAGCGCACGGCGACGCGCGGCCTCTTCCTGGAACACCTGTCCGGGCGCCTTCTTCGCCGTCTTTTCGCGCTTCTCGCCGGGCTTCGCGGCCGGGCGATGCAGCGTGCCTTCGGGCTTGGCCGCGGGCTTCGCCACGGCGGCGACAGCGGCGGCTGCCGCCTTTGCCTCCTCGGCGGCCTTCGCTTCGGCAGCGGCGCGCGCTGCCGCTTCCTCGGCCTCGCGTTCCTTCTTCGTCTTGCGCCGCACCGCTTCCTGCTGCTTCTTCTGCAGGTCTTCCTGCTGGCGGGCAATGAGCTCCTGCGCCTTGCGTTCTTCCGCCTCGCGCGATGCGATTTCATCGGCGCTCAGCATGGGCGCTGCGGTGACGGCAGGCGCTTCCTCGACGACAGGCGCTGCCGCGGCCGCCGCCGCCTCTTCCTCGCGGCGGACGAGCACGCGCTTCTTGCGCACCTCGACCTGAATCGTGCGCGCCTTGCCCTGCGAGTCGGCCGCCTTGATTTCGGACGTCGACTTGCGGGTGAGCGTGATGCGCTTCTTGCCGTCGCCGGCCGCACCGTGCTGCTTGCGCAGGTAATCGAGCAGGCGCGTCTTGTCCTGCTCGGAGAGCATGTCGCCCTGCTTCTTGGCCGCGACGCCAGCCGCGGAAAGCTGTTCCAGCAACGCGACGGCCGGCATCTTGAGGTCCGTCGCGAATTGTTCGATTGTCGTCTGCGCCATGCGCTTCTCCCGTACCGCCTAAGCTGCCTTGCCCTTACGCCGTCGCACTCGTTTGCGACGCTTCCGCCGGTGTGTCGAACCAGTGCGCGCGCGCCTTCATGATGAGTTCCTGCGCCTTCGACGGGTCCATGCCGGTCAATTCGACCAGTTCGTCGCCCGCGAGATCGGCCAGCGCGTCACGCGTGGTGATGCCGTTGGCCGCGAGCTTGCTCGCGATGTCGATGTCCATGCCTTCGAGCGAGAGCAGCGCCTCCTCGACGTTCTCGACGCTTTCCTCGCGTGCGATGGCGTCGGTGAGCAGCGCATTGCGCGCACGCGAGCGAAGCTCGTTCACCGTGTCCTCGTCGAACGCCTCGATCTCGAGCATTTCGGTGATCGGCACGTAGGCGACTTCCTCGAGCGACGTGAAGCCCTCGCCGATCAGGATGTCCGCCACCTCCTCGTCGACGTCGAGCTTGTCGATGAAGAGCGCGCGAAGGCGCGCGGTCTCGGCTTCCTGCTTCTGCTGCGATTCCTCGACGCTCATCAGGTTCAGCTCCCAACCCGTCATCTCGGAGGCGAGACGCACGTTCTGGCCGCTGCGGCCGATGGCGATGGCGAGGTTCTCCTCGTCGACGACGACGTCCATCGCATGCCGCTCCTCGTCGACGACGATGCTTTGCACTTCAGCCGGCGCGAGCGCGTTGATCACGAGCTTCGCCGGATCGTCGGACCACAGCACGATATCGACGCGCTCGCCGGCGAGCTCGTTGGTCACCGCGGTGACGCGCGAGCCGCGCATGCCGATGCACGTGCCTTGCGGGTCGAGCCGCGGATCGTTGGACTTGACGGCGATTTTCGCGCGGATGCCAGGGTCGCGCGCGGCGGCGCGAATCTCGATCAGCCCTTCCTCGATCTCCGGAACCTCGAGCTCGAAGAGCCGCATGATGAACTCGGGCGCGACGCGCGACAGGATCAGCTGCGGCCCTTTCGCCGTGCGGTCGATCTTCATCACGTAGGCGCGCATGCGGTCGCCGACGCGCAGCATTTCCTTCGGAATGAGCTGGTCGCGCGGGATCAGGCCCTCGATGCGGCCCGATTCGACGATGACGTTGCCGCGCTCGATGCGCTTCACCGTTCCCGAGAGCAGGTTGTCGTCGCGCTCGAGGAAGTCGTTCAGGATCTGCTCGCGCTCGGCGTCGCGGATTTTCTGCAGGATGACCTGCTTTGCCGCCTGCGCGCCGATGCGACCGAATTCGACCGGCTCGAGCGGCTCCTCGACGACGTCACCAAGCGCGAGCGCCGGGTCGCGCTGCGCGGCGTCGGTGATCGCGATCTGGTGCGCGGGCTCCTCGTGCTCCTCGTCGGGCACGACCGTCCAGCGGCGGAACGTCTCGTAATCGCCGGTCTCGCGGTCGATGGCGACGCGCGCGTCGATGTTGTCGGCATACTTCTTCTTGGTGGCCGACGCGAGCGCGGCTTCGAGCGCCGTGAACACGATTTCCTTCGGCACGTTCTTCTCGCGCGAGAGCGCGTCCACGAGCAACAGTAGTTCGCGGTTCATTTTCCTTTTCTCCAATCGATGGCGGGCACGAGCCGCGCCTGCGTGATCGTTCCGAACGGGAACGGCTTCACGCCGGTCGCGGTTTCGACGAGGACGTCGTCCCCTTCCGTGCCGCGCAGGATTCCTTTGATGCGTCGCGCGCCATCGACCGGCGCGCTCAATGTCAACTGGGCTTCCTGGCCCGCGAACCGGTCGTAGTCGGCAAGCCGCTTGAGCGGTCGGTCGAGGCCCGGCGACGACACTTCGAGCCGCTCGAAATCAACGTTTTCGACGGTGAAGAGCCGCGTCAGGTGGTTCGATACGCGGGCACAGTCCTCGACATCGACGCCGTCCGGCTTGTCGATGAAGACGCGGATCTGGCGCGTCCGCGCCGACATGTCCCAGTCGACGAGTTCGTACCCCAACGCCGGTACGGTTTGCCCGAGCAGTTCACCAACGCTCATTCAACCTTCGAAAACCAAAAAAAAATGGGCTGCGCCCAGCCCATTTCTGATTACTTATCGGGCCGTATTCTAGCAGAAAATCGGCGCGATTGACATCCGGGGGTGGCAGACGCCACGCGTCCAGGCAGAATGCCCGCGCCGTGGGGAGCGCTTCATCCGGCGCAGCTCCTCAGGAACCGGAGCGTCACCTCGTTGAACGCCGCCGCATTCTCGTATATGGGGGCGTGCGAGCAATCCGGAAAGACGTGAAGCTCGGCGCTTCCGATGCCATTCCTGAGCCGATCGGCGAAGCGCGTTGACGTGATCGCATCGTAGCGCCCGAACGTGATCTGCGTCGGCGCAGCGATCCTCGGCAATTGCGCCTCGACGTCGTGCGCGATCACCGCGTCGGACTGCTGGACGAACGCGTCTACGGGCTGCGCAGGACGACCGCGCAGGAAATCGGCCAGCGACCGGACGTACGCCGGCCTTTGCGCATAGAGCTCGGGCGTCAGGCACCACGGGAAGATTGCCTCGATCACCATCTCCGTCGCACTGTTCAACGCGCGTGCCATGACCTGCCAGCCGCTGACGACGGTCCGGATGTAGTCGTCGCTTGCCGGCCAGCCGCTGTGCAGGGACAGCGAGCGGACGCGCCCGGGATGCTTCGCCGCGAGCCACATGCCGGTCGCCGCCCCGAGCGAAAGTCCGCTGACGTGCGCGCTGTCGATGCCTGCCGCCTGCATGAACGAGGCAACATCGTCGGCGAACATTTCCGTCGAGTATCGGCCGGCTGGCTTGTCGGATTCGCCACTTCCACGCAAGTCGACCGAGATGCAGGTGAAGTGCTTTGCATAATCGGCAACCTGGAACGCGTAACAGGCGTGGTCGGCGGCGAGATGCGGAATGAGGATCAGCGGCTCGCCGCTCCCCTGCCGATCGTAGTTCATCGTGATCGCGCCGGCGCGGATTTTCGGCATGGCGGCTCCCGGGGAACGTCGCCGGCGGGGGGGCAACGCCCGGACCTCCGGTGACCTGAAGCGACAAAGGCGTCAGCATACGCCGCCGCCTTCGCCGGCGCGCTAAACTCGAGCTGCGCTTTCGACGTTGTAAACGCCGGCGCCTCGATCGGCGCCCCATGCCACCCGTCCGCGTAAGCGGACATCGTCTGAACAGGCTCCCGCCATGCCCGATCCCCTGCCCATCGCCAAGCACGGCGATCTCGAACTCGACCTGCTGCCCGCACTGTCCAACCGGCACGGACTGATCACCGGTGCAACCGGCACCGGCAAGACCGTGACGCTGCAGGTGATCGCGGAGCGCATGAGCGCCATCGGCGTGCCGGTGTTCATGGCCGACGTCAAGGGCGATCTCGCCGGCATGAGCCAGCCGGGCACGATGTCCCCCAAGCTCAAGGCGCGGCTCGATACGATCGGCGCGCCGGCACCGTCGTTCGCGGCGATGCCCGTGGTGTTCTGGGACGTCTTCGGCGAGCAGGGACACCCGGTGCGCGCCACCGTGAGCGATCTCGGACCGCTTCTGCTCAGTCGGATATTGGGGCTGAACGAGACGCAGCAAGGCGTCCTGACGCTCGTCTTCAAGCTCGCCGACGACAACGGCCTGCTGCTGCTCGACATGAAGGACCTGCGCGCGCTGCTGCAATACGCCGGAGACAACGCGGCAAGCCTTACCACCTCGTACGGCAACGTCTCGGCGGCGTCGATCGGCGCGATCCAGCGGGGCTTGCTCGCCCTCGAGCAGCAGGGCGGCGCCAAATTCGTTGGCGAACCCATGTTGAACGTCGACGATCTGCTGCAGACCGACGCCGAGCGCGGGATCGTCAATATCCTCGCCGCGGAGAAGCTGATGCAGTCGCCGAAGCTGTACGCGACGATGCTTTTGTGGCTGCTCTCCGAGCTCTACGAGCGGCTGCCGGAAGTCGGCGATCGCGACAAGCCGAAGCTCGTGTTCTTCTTCGACGAGGCGCATCTGCTCTTCACCGACGCGCCGAAGGCGCTGCTCGACAAGATCGAGCAGGTCGTGCGGCTCGTTCGCTCGAAGGGCGTCGGCGTCTTCTTCGTGACGCAGAATCCGCTCGACGTGCCCGACATCGTGCTCGGGCAGCTAGGCAACCGCGTGCAGCACGCGCTTCGCGCATTCACGCCGCGCGACGAGAAGGCCGTGAAGTCGGCGGCGTCGACGATGCGCGCCAATCCGGCCATCGACACCGAGAAGGCGATCACCGAGCTCGGTGTCGGGGAGGCGCTGATCTCGTTTCTCGACGAGAAGGGCCGGCCGAACATGGTGGAGCGCGCGTTCGTGCTGCCGCCCGCATCGCGCATCGGCGCGATCACACCCGACGAGCGCAAGGCGGTGATGGACCGCTCGCCGGTGAAAGGCGTGTACGAGAAGACGGTCGACCGCGAGTCGGCGTACGAGAAGCTCGCCACGCGCGCCGCGGCGTCGGCCCAGGCGCCGACGATCGGCACGGCCGGGACCGGCGGCGGCATCGTCGACTCGATCACGGGCTCGCTCGGCGGGCTCATGAAAGGCAGCGGCCGCAAGGACAGCCTGGTCGAGGCGATGGCGAAGAGCGCGATGCGCAGCGTCGGCTCGTCGATCGGACGGGCGATCGTGCGCGGCGTGATGGGCTCGCTGACCGGCGGCGGACGCAGCCGCTAGTGGCCTGTAACGGGGGAATCGGTAGTGAACGCGAGTGACATGGCGCCGCTATCCGGCGCGAGCGCAAGGCGGCGACGCGCAGCAAGGGTAGGCCCCCTTGCAAGCAGCGCCAACGCAGCGATCGCGCCGGAGAGCAAGCCAGGCACTGCCGATTCCCCCGTTACAGGTCACTAGGCCGGTACGCGCCGCATCGCAGCAGACGCCTTGTGTCGACGCAAGAAAAGGACGCCGAATGCAAGCATCGAAAGCGACGGGAACGATGATCAACGCCGAGCGGCTCTGGACGTCGCTGATGGATCTTGCGCGCGTCGGCGGCACGCCCAAGGGCGGCGTGCGGCGCATTACGCTGACAGACGCCGATCGCCAGGGTCGCGACCTCTTCGTGCGCTGGGCGCGCGACACGGGGCTCACGGTGCGCACGGACGAGGTGGGCAACATTTTCGCCCGGCGTCCGGGAAGCGACCCGGCCGCTCTGCCGGTGGTCATCGGCAGCCATCTCGATACGCAACCGTCGGGCGGCAAATTCGACGGTGCGTATGGCGTGATGGCGGGCCTCGAGGTGACGCGCACGTTGAACGATCACGGGATTGCAACGCGCGCGCCTATCGAAGTCGTTTCCTGGACGAACGAGGAAGGCTCGCGGTTCGTGCCGGTCATGATGGGGTCGGGCGTGTTCGCCGGCGTGTTCCGCGCCGAACAGGTGCTCGCAGCGAAGGATAGTGACGGCATCAGCGCCGGCGACGCATTGAAAGGCATCGGCTACGCCGGCGATGGGCCAGCGCACGCAATCGACGCGTATTTCGAGGCGCACATCGAGCAGGGACCGGTGCTCGAGGACACGCGAACCACGATCGGCGTGGTGCAGGGCGCGTTGGGCCAGCGCTGGTTCGACGTCCGCTTCAGCGGACAGGATGCGCACGCAGGGCCGACGCCGATGGACCTGCGTCACGACGCGCTGATCGCGGCGAGCCACCTGGTGCTCGAAGTCAACCGCATCGCGCGAACGTATCCCGACTACGCGCGAGGCACCGTCGGCCACATGCAGGTCAAGCCCAATTCGCGCAACGTGGTGCCCGGCGAAGTGCAGATGAGCGTCGACCTTCGCAATGCGGACGACGCCACGCTGCGCGCGATGGCGGACGACCTGACAACGACCGCGCGCAGGCTTGCTGCCGACTGCCGCGTCGAAGCCGAAACTCGCGAGGTGGTGTACTTTCCACCGTGCCGCTTCGCGCGCGACCTCGTCGATTCGGTTCGCGAATCGGCACAGGCGCTTGGTCTTGGCCATCGCGACATCGTAAGCGGCGCGGCGCACGACGCGGTGTACCTCGCCCGCGTTGCGCCAACTGCGATGATATTCGTCCCCTGCGAGGGCGGCATCAGCCACAACGAGCTCGAAAGCGCGCGGCCCGAAGACCTGGCCGCGGGGTGCAACGTGCTGCTGCGAGCGATTCTGGAGCGCGCAGGCGCGCGCGAGCCGGATGCCCGGTAATGCGCCGGACGGCGCGTGCGCCGCGGCAACGGGGCAACCTACGCAGCTGGCGCATCCATCTGCGCGAACACCTCCTCCGCCCAGTGGAATGCGGAATTGGCGGCCGGGACGCCGGCGTAGATCGCGCAATGCATCAGCACCTCGCGCACTTCCTCGCGGGTCACGCCGTTGTTGAAGGCGGCGCGAAGGTGCAGCCGAAACTCGTCGGGACGGTTCAGGGCGACCATGAGGCCGAGCGTCAGCAGGCTGCGCGTATGGCGCGGCAAACCCGGCCGCGTCCAGATCTCGCCCCACGCATAGCGCGTGATGAGCGCCTGAAATTCCTCGTTGAAATCGTTGCGCCTGGCAAGCGTGCGATCGACGTGCGCATCGCCCAGGACCGCTCGGCGCACCGTCAGTCCGTTGTCATAGCGTTCGCCTTCATCCATGGTTCGATCCCGTTCGGTGAGGTCGCTAACCGCGGCCGGTGAGGAATTGCACGAGTGCCTGCGTGAACGCGGGCGCCGCCTGGATATTCGACAGGTGGGTGGCTGGCAGCTCGACGCAGCGCGCACCCTCGATCTGATCACCGATGTAGCGCCCGTCCTGCGGCGGCGTCGACAGGTCGCCC
>DASSVX010000194.1:0-4892 GCA_035705655.1 Casimicrobiaceae bacterium | reverse complement strand
CCGCCGGGAATGGCGGCGCGCTGCTTGATCGCCATCAGCCACTCGTTCTCGCGCAGATGCATGCCCACCTTGCCCGCCTGGGCGAGCAGGCTTGCGTTCACCTGCTCGATCTCGGTCAGCAGCGCCGCGAGCGCCTGCTGGTCGATCTGCGGGTTGCTGCGCAGCGGTCCCAGCACCTGCTTCTGGCGCTCGAGCTCCTGCACGAGGTCGGCCTTGAGGTCGGCGCGCGCCGCCACGTCGGTGATCTCGAACAGCGATAGCAGCGCCGCGTGGTGGTCCGGTGCGTCCTCGCGCGTCGCGAAGAAAATCGCCCGCGCGAAAAGATCTTCGAGCCGCATCAGCGTGCGGACCCGTTCGTTCAAAGGGTGTTCGTAGCGAATCACGAGCGCGGCTTTCGCATCAGGGCGTCATTCTGCCCCAAACGCGGCGCGCCGCCGCGCGAAAGATCGATTCAGCGCGTCTCGCGCGCCTTGGCGGAGAGGGCGCGGTAGTGCCGATCGAGGCGGGCGACCTGCGGCTCGATGGCGCTGCGCGGGCCGGAATTGTCCAGCACGTCGTCGGCCTCGGCGAGCCGCTCGCCGCGCGGCAGTTGCGTCGCCATGATCCTGCGCACCTCGTCGGCAGGCAGGCCGCTCCTAAGCTGCACGCGGCGGATCTGCTCCTGCTCGGGACAATCGACGACGAGCACGCGCGAAACGCGCTTGCGCAGGCCGCCGCGCTCGAGCAGCAGCGGCACGACGAGAAGGCCGTAAGGGCCGCGAAAATCGCCGATCGCATCCTCGAGGCGCGCGGCGATCAGCGGATGCAGCAGGTGCTCGAGGTCGCGGCGGAACGTCGCATCGTCGAACGCGCGGCGGCGCAGCGCGGCGCGGTCGAGCTCACCGTCGGCGCGCAGGAACTCGCGGCCGAGCGATTCGACGACGGCCAGGTGCCCCGCCTCACCGCGCTTGCTGATCGCATGCGCGATCTCGTCGGCGTCGAGCACGTCGACGCCGCGCGCGGCGAATGCCGCCGCCACTTCCGACTTGCCGCTGCCGATGCCGCCGGTCAGGCCGACGAGGTAGGGGTGGGTGCTCAGAGATACCACCCCTTGATGATCGCCGATCCGAAAAAGAGCGCGATGCCGCCCGCGATGGCGAGGTACGGGCCGAATGCGAGCGGCACGTTGTGATCGCGTCCCTTGAACACCATCAGCGTGATGCCGATTGCGGCACCGACCACCGACGACAGCAGCACGATCAGCGGCAGCATCTGCCAGCCGAGCCACGCACCGAGCGCGCCGAGCAGCTTGAAGTCGCCGTAGCCCATCCCTTCCTTGCCGCGGATGAGCCGGAACAGCCAGTAGACGAGCCACAGGGCGAGATAGCCGGTGATCGCACCGATCACGCCATCCTGCAGCGAGACAAACAGCCCGAACAGGTTGGCGACGAGACCGCCCCACAAAAGCGGCAGCGTCAGATTGTCGGGAAGCAGCTGCGTGTCGAAGTCGATGAACGTCAGCGCGATCAGCGTCCACAGCAGCACGCACGCCGAAACGCCCTTCCACGTCAGTCCGAAGTGCCAGATCGCGTACGCCGCGAGCAATCCGCCGAGCGCCTCGACGAGCGGATAGCGCGCGGAGATCGGCTTGCGGCACGCCGAGCAGGCGCCGCGCAAGGCGAGCCACGACACGATCGGGATGTTCTCGAGCGCGCCGATCCGGTGGCCGCACGCGGGACACGCGGAGCGCGGCACGGCGAGGTTGTAGCGCGGCGGATTTTCGTCGGGAACGGCCTCGCCGCGCAGCTCCGCGCACTGCGCGCGCCATTCACGCTCCATCATCTTCGGCAGGCGATGGACGACGACGTTGAGGAAGCTGCCGACGCAAAGCCCGACGATCAGCGCGATCGCCGCGGCGACTGCGGGCTCCGGCGTCAAATCACGGCGCCGAGCTTGAAGATCGGCAGGTACATCGCGACGACGAGGCCGCCGACGAC
The DNA here is from genome assembly GCA_035705655.1 of Casimicrobiaceae bacterium. Classification (GTDB taxonomy): domain Bacteria; phylum Pseudomonadota; class Gammaproteobacteria; order Burkholderiales; family Casimicrobiaceae; genus VBCG01. The sequence goes on along the minus strand of DASSVX010000194.1, from coordinate 2,916 downwards.
GATGCCGAGGAACACGATGATCACCGGCTCGAGCAGGCTCGACAGCGCCGCAACGGCGTCGTCGACCTCGCGCTCGTAGAAGTCGGCGACCTTGCCGAGCATGTTGTCGAGCGAGCCCGACTCCTCGCCGATCTGGCACATCTGCAGCACCATCGTCGGGAACAGGTTCGTCGCCGCCATCGAGTTCGTGAGGCTCGTGCCGGTGCTCACTTCGGTCTGGATGCGCTTCGTCGCAGCGACATAGACGAGATTGCCCGATGCGCCGCCGACCGCGTCGAGTGATTCGACCAGCGGCACGCCGGCCGCGAACATCGTCTGCAGCGTGCGCGTCCAGCGCGCGATCGTCGCCTTTTCGAGGATGCTGCCGATGACGGGAAGCTTGAGCTGCATGCGGTGAATCATGTAGCGAAGGTGTTCCGAGCGCCTGATTGCAATGCGCAGCCCGACGAACGTGCAGACGACGATGATCAGCATCGCCCACCAGTAGGCGACGAAGAAGTCGGAGATGCCGATCACCTGCAGCGTGAGCCACGGCAGGTTCGCGCCGAAGCTCGCGAACACGCTTTTGAACGAGGGGATCACGAAGGTCATGATCACGACGACGACGACGAACGCGACGACGATGACGGTGATCGGGTAGAAGAGCGCCGACTTGATCTTGCTTTTGATCGCGAGGATCTTTTCCTGGTACATCGCGAGCCGGTCGAGAATGGCATCGAGCATCCCCGAGGTTTCGCCGGCCTGCACGAGATTGCAGTAGAGCGGATCGAAGTATTTCGGGTTGTCGCGAAACGCCTGCGACAGCGACGAGCCCGTTTCGACCTTGTTCTTGAGGTCGAGCATCAGCCGCGAGAAGCGCGCGTTGCTGTGCCCGCGGGCAATGATGTCGAACGACTGCAGCAGCGGCACGCCGGCCTTCAGCATCGTCGCGAGCTGGCGGGTGAAGAACGTGAGGTCCTTGTCGCTGATCGAGCGGCCGCCGCTGTAGCTCTGGCGCTTGATCTTGAGCACGCGGATGCCCTGGCGGCGCAGGTTCGTCGACGCGACCGTCTCGGACACGGCGCGCAGTTCGCCGCGCATCGGCTTGTTGTTGCGATCGACGCCTTCCCACAGGAACGTCTGTTCCTTGACCTTGAGATCCCTGCTCGCTACTGCGGTGGCCATGACGTTTCCTTCGTTCGCGTGCCCGCGATTACTCGTTGGTGACGGCCTCGATTTCCTCGAGCGACGTCATGCCGCTCTTGACCTTGAGCAGTCCCGATTGGCGCAGGTTGCGCACACCCTCGCGCTGCGCCTGCTCGGCGATGTCGAGCGAGTTGCCGTTGCGCATGATGAGCTGTTTCATCTCGTCGGTGATCGGCATCACTTCGTACACGCCGATGCGCCCCTTGTAGCCGGTACCCTTGCAATGGTCGCAGCCGACCGGGCCGAACGGTTCCCAGCTTCCGTCGAGGTCTTCGTCGAGGAATCCGGCGCGAAGCAGCGCCTCGGGCGGGATGTCCTCGGGACGCCGGCAGTGCGTGCAGAGCTTCCGCGCAAGGCGCTGCGCGGTGATGATGTTGACGGACGACGCGATGTTGAATGGCGCGACGCCCATGTTCAGCATCCGCACCAGCGTCGACGGCGCGTCGTTCGTGTGCAGCGTCGACAGCACGAGGTGGCCCGTCTGCGCCGCCTTGATCGAGATGTCGGCCGTCTCGAGATCGCGGATTTCGCCGACCATGATCACGTCGGGATCCTGGCGCAGGAACGCGCGCAACGCGGTTGCGAACGTGAGGCCCGCCTTTTCGTTGACGTTGACCTGGTTGACGCCGGGCAGCTGGATTTCGGCCGGATCCTCGGCGGTGGCGATGTTCACGCCCGGCTGGTTCAGGATCGACAGGCACGTATAGAGCGACACGGTCTTGCCGCTGCCGGTCGGTCCGGTGACGAGGATCATGCCGTACGGACGGCCAACGGCGAACAGCAGCGCCTGCTGCTGGTCGGGCTCGTAGCCGAGCGCCTCGATGCCGAGCTTCACGCCGGACGAATCGAGGATACGCATCACGATCTTCTCGCCGAAGAGCGTCGGCAGCGTCGAGACGCGAAAGTCGATCGCGCGGGTCTTCGACAGCACGAGCTTCATGCGCCCGTCCTGCGGCACGCGCTTTTCGGCGATGTCGAGCTTGCTGATCACCTTGATCCGCGACGCGACCTTGTCCTTGATCGCAAGCGGCGGCTGCGCCACTTCCATCAGCACGCCGTCGAGACGATAGCGGATGCGGTAGAAGCGCTCGTACGGCTCGAAGTGGATGTCCGAGGCGCCCGCCGTGATCGCGTCGATGAGCACCTTCTGGATGTAGCGGACGACCGGTGCGTCCTCGACCTCGCTGTCCTCGTCGGCCGCGGCGGCCTGCACGCTGCCGTCCTCGAGCGTGATCTCGATGTCCTCGAGCGCCGCCATCTCCTTCAGCGTCGTGCCCATCGACTCGACGATCTTGGCGATCGCCTGCGCGAGCTTGTCGTCCTCGACGACGACGGGCTCGACGACGAGGTTCGTCTTGAACCGGACTTCGTCGAGCGCCTGCAGGTTGGCGGGGTCGGACGTGGCGACGTAGAGGCGGTTGCCGCGCTTGTGCAGCGGCAGAACCCGACGCGTCTGGGCAATGCGGGTGTCGAAGTACTCGCGGTTCAGCTGGTCGAAATCGAAGCCGGAAAGGTCGAACAGCGGCACGCCGAACGCGCGCGACGCGAACACCGCGAGCTGGTGCGCCGACAGCCGCTTGCCCGACAGCACCTGCTCGACGAACGACACGCCGGACGATTGCGACTGCATCTGCAGCGCCTCGGCCTCGTGCTCGGACATGACCCCGTGCTGCGCAAGCGCGCGCGCAAGGCCGCTGATGTTTCGGGTGGCGGCGTGGGTTGCCATGTCAG
>DASSVX010000193.1:0-2642 GCA_035705655.1 Casimicrobiaceae bacterium | reverse complement strand
TCAGCGGCGGAACGCGGCGTGGATCGCGGCCATGGAACGCGTGCAGGTCCGAGCCGCAGATGCCGACGGCCTCCACTTCGACGACGACCTCGCCGCCCGCGGCCGCGGGCTCGGGCTCGTCGCGGTAGCGCATCGTGTTCGGTCCGGTGTAGACCAGTGCTTTCATGCTGTCGTCAGTCGCGCTCGCTGTTCACCGACGGCATGGTAACGAAGGATTCGCCGGGGAAGTATTTTCGCAGCCGGTCGTCGGCGGTACGCGCATGCGCTTCCATGCCTTCGAGGCGCGAAATGCGCGCGGTGACGCCCGCGATGCGGCGTGTCGCATCACGCGTCATGCGCTGGTAAGTCACCGTCTTGATGAACTTGCCGACGCTCAAGCCCCCCGAGTAGCGGGCTGCCTGCCGCGTGGGCAGGATATGGTTCGGTCCCGAGGTCTTGTCGCCGTAGGCCACCGTGGTCTCCTCGCCGAGGAACAGCGAGCCGTAATTGGTAAGGCGTGCGAGCCACCAGTCGAGATCCTGCGCGTGCACTTCGAGGTGCTCTGCGGCGTAGGCGTCGCTCGCCTGCGCCGCCTCCTCGCGCGTGTCCGTCAGGACGATCTCGCCGTAGTCGCGCCAGGCGGCGCCCGCCGCGGCCGCGGCTTCGGACGGCAGGGCGGCGATGACGGCGGGAATGCGCTCCGCCACCTCCGATGCGACGCGCCGCGACGTCGTGATGAGCCATGCCGGCGATTCGACGCCGTGCTCGGCCTGGCCCACGAGATCGGACGCCACGATTGCAGCGTCGGCGCTGTCGTCGGCGATGACGCAGATTTCGCTCGGCCCGGCGAACACATCGATGCCCACGCGCCCGAACAGGATGCGCTTGGCTTCGGCCACGTACTTGTTCCCCGGCCCGGCAATCACATCCGCCGGGCGATCGCTGAAGAGGCCCAGCGCAAGCGTCGCGATGGCCTGCACGCCGCCGAGCGTCATGATGATGTCGGCGCCTGCCAGCGCCATCGCGTAAAGAACGACCGGATGAATGCCGCGTCCGCGGTACGACGGCGAGCAGGCGATCACGTGCGGTACGCCCGCCGCCTTCGCCGTCGTGATGCTCATGATGGCCGAAGCCACGTGCGCATAGCGTCCGCTCGGGACATAGCACCCGGCGACATTGTCCGGAATCAGCCGCTGGCCGGTGACGAGTCCGGGGTAGAGCTCCGTCTCGAATTCCTGCAGGCTCTCGCGCTGCTTGCGCGCGAAGGCATCGACTTGCCGGTGAGCGAAGCGGAGGTCATCCTTGACCTCATCGGAGAGACTCGCTTCCGCGGCGGCGATCGCCGACGGCGCAACGACGAAGTCACCGGTCCAGCCATCGAGCTTTGCCGCGTACTCGCGCACCGCGGCCTCGCGTCGCTGCTCGATATCCTGCAGCATGCGTTCCACGCGCTCTCGCGTGTCGGTTGCGCCCGATTCTGGCGTCCTCGACGCTTGCTTCAACACCTCCTTCGCCATTCCCGCACCCGCCCTGTTGCAATCGGATGCCGGAACCTACGCTGCCCCATTTTGAGTGTCAAACGGAATTACCAACGCGCGGAACCCGCTCGCGCACGCGCGTCCATCGGCCCGGTGACCGAAGCCAATCGCAAGAAGGTGATGGCGGCGCCGCGAGCGGCGCCCCGACGCCGCTAGATGCGGCCCATGACCATCAGGATGATCAAAATCAGCAGCACGAGCCCAAGTCCCCCACTTGGCCAGTAGCCCCATCCCGAGCTGTAGCCCCAACTGGGGAGCGCGCCGACCAGAAGCAGGATGACGATGATGAGTGCGATGAGCGAAACCGACATGACGACCTCCATTACATTCGGTGGCGGGCGCAAGCGTTCGACTGACATCGGCGCCGCTCTTGCCTGCCGGGACATGTAAGAATTACGTTCGAGTCGATGGCGGCGGTGACTCGACGTCGCACGACGCTTCTTGAATCCCTGCTCGCGTCGACTTCGCACCGTGACGTGAAGCAACGCATGTGCCGGAGATTGCGGCGCGATCGCGATTGGAGACTGCAATGAATCAACGGGACTTTCACGGCCGTCGTGCCGTCGTCACGGGCGGCGCCGCGGGCATCGGACTCGCGGTCGCGCAACGGCTTGCCGCCGGCGGCGCGCGGGTGGCGTTGTGGGATCGCGACGAGCGAGCGCTCGCGAGCGCCAACGAGAAGCTCGATCGCGCCGCCATTACGCAGCGGGTCGACGTCACCGACGCGGCCGCGGTCGAGCGCGCCGCGAAGTCCGCGTCGAGCGAGCTCGGCGGCCTCGACGTTCTGGTGTGCTCGGCGGGCATCACCGGCCCGAACACGACCACGTGGGAGTATCCGGTCGATGCGTGGCGACAGGTGTTCGACGTCAACGTGCACGGCCTTTTTCACTGCAACCGTGCAGCAGTGCCGATCATGCTCGACGGCGGCTATGGACGCATCGTCAACATCGCATCGGTCGCGGGCAAGGAAGGCAACCCGAATGCGCCTGCGTACAGCGCATCGAAGGCCGCGGTCATCGGCCTGACGAAGTCGCTCGGCAAGGAGCTTGCGAAGACCGGCATCCGCGTGAACTGCGTGACACCCGCGGCCGTGAAGACCGGCATGTTCGAGCAGATGACGCAGCA
>DASSVX010000192.1:0-3903 GCA_035705655.1 Casimicrobiaceae bacterium | reverse complement strand
GGCCCGTTTACGCGGACAACCAATCGCCCATCGAAACCATCAGATGTGACTTTGGTGGTTGAAGCGCTCGGACGACTTCACGGGATGCCAGCATTAACACTTGCTGCGGCTATACGAGAAAATCTGCGCATTCTGCTCGGGTCAGATTGTCGATTAGAGAATGCGCCCAGCGTGCCGGCAGCGGGCGTCAAATGACGTTGAAAAAAAAGAAGACGACGTTGCCCAGAGATCTTTTTAAAGCTACGCGGGCCGAGTTCCAAGATATAAGCAGGCGCGGGTTCTTGGCGAAACGCTCGAATGACATTGAAGAAGTGGAGCGCCTGATGGCAGCCAGCGATATTCAGTATCGAGACGGCAAGCACCTTAGACTGCCACTCCTCGGGTGATTGAACTCGCAGGCCGAATAGAATCGTGAAGCGAGAGTAAGGTGAAAATCTGCGGATGAAAATGGCCGCCAGTTTGGTGCTCAGCAATTCCGGAAGCCAACGCGATGTGCGTGTCTAAGCGTGTTGCGGAGTGCTCAGACAAGTGTCAGCGAAGTACGCCGACACACGCTGGGATATGCCTCAAGTTCCGAGCAAATTTGTTGGGGTAATTTTGGGGTAATTTCATCGCCAAACCATGCCAATCCACGCCAAAACCGCGCTCCGGCGCAGAGCCGGCGTAAGTGCTCCAAGCCACTATAAAACAAGGGAAAACGCGCATTTCGCCTGATTGACGCGTATCTCTAGTTACACAATCGGCGTGTGCTTCTCGGCGTCCATCGTCGCTTTCCGGCTCGCGCGGATTATCGCGCGTGCAGCGCGGCGCGGATGGTACCGAGCGTGATCACGCCGGCCGTGCCGTTTGCGCCGTGCGTGACGGCGGCGTCCTGGTTCGCGGCGAGCAGCGTCGACAGCGCATCGCGCAGGCTCGCGCCGTGGGAGAGCCGCGGCGCGCCGGGCGCCGGCGTGATCGCGTGCGTGGCGTAATCGGCGGCCGCCATCAGCCCGAGGCGCTTCAATGCACGATCGCTGCCGACGAAGGCATCGACGAATGCGTCCGCCGGATGCGCGAGGATCGCTTCGGGACGGTCGAACTGCACGAGCCGGCCGGCACGCATGATCGCGATGCGCGTTCCCATCTTGAGCGCCTCGTCGATGTCATGCGTCACGAACACGATCGTCTTCGTGAGCTCGCGCAGAAGGCGCAGCAACTCGTCCTGCAACGACGCGCGGGTGATTGGATCGAGCGCGCCGAACGGCTCGTCCATCAGCATCACGGGCGGGTCGGCCGCGAGTGCGCGCGCGACGCCAACGCGCTGTTTCTGGCCACCCGAGAGCTCGCGCGGATAGCGATCGCGATAGCGGGCCGGCTCCATGTCGACGCGTGCGAGCAACTCGTCGACGCGCCGGGCGATGCGCGGTGCATCCCAGCCAAGCAGATGCGGAACCGTCGCGACGTTCTCCGCGATCGTCATGTGCGGGAAAAGTCCCACTTGCTGGATGACGTAGCCGACCGACCGGCGGAGCTGCACGGGATCGCTGCCGGTCACGTCGCGTCCGCCGATGCGGATCGTGCCGCCGTCGGGCTCGATCAAACGATTGATCATTCGCATCGTCGTCGTCTTGCCGCAGCCCGACGGCCCAATAAGGACGCAGATCTCGCCCTCGCCGATGAGGAGCGTGAGATCGTCGACCGCCGCGACCGCACTGCCGGGAAAGCGCTTCGTCAGATGCTGCAGCTCGATCATGCGCAAAGCCCGCGCGGCGTCAGCCGCCGCTGCAGTGCGCCGAAGCCGAAATCGGCGGCGAGCGCGAGCAGCGTGACCGGGATCGCGCCGACGAGCATTTGCGGCACCGCCATCATCGCGATCCCCGCGGTGATGAAATCGCCGAGGCCGCCGCCGCCGATGAACGCGGCGAGCACGGCGCCCGAGATCACCTGGATCGCCGCCGTACGCAGCCCCGCGAAGATCACCGGGACGGCGAGCGGCCATTCGACGCGGCGCAGGATGCCGCGCGCGGTCATGCCCATCCCGCGTGCTGCGTCGACGACGTCGGGGTCGACGCCGCGCATGCCGGCGATCGTGTTGAGCAGGATGGGCGGCAGCGCGAGCAGCGACAACGCGAACAGGCTCGGCGCGAAGCCGGTGCCGAGCACCGGCAGTACCAGCGCGAGCACCGCGAGCGAGGGGAGCGTGCGACCGATGTTGGCGACATTGACCGCGGCGAACGCGACACCCCGGCGGTGGGCCGCGTAGATGCCGGCCGGAATCGCGATGCCGGCGGCGATCGAAAGTGCGGCGACCGACAGCGCGACATGGACGCCGAGCGCGACGCCGAACTGCGCCGGGTGGCCGACCAGATAGTGCCAGGCGTCGACGAGCATCGCCCTAGCCGCTGCGCGTACGCACGAGGCGCCGCTCGAGCAGCGCGAGCGCGCCGTCGACGGCGATGGCCAGCGCACACGCGGTGAGCGCGCCGGACCAGATCTTCGGGGCGTGATCGGTGGCGATGCCATTGAAGATCAGCGTCCCGAGTCCGCCGGCGTTCACGTACGCGGCCACGACGGTGACGCTGATCACCGTCACCGCGGCGACGCGCAACCCGGCGACGATCACCGGCAACGCGAGCGGCAATTCGACGCGCAGCAGCAGTTGCGGCGCGCTCATGCCCATGCCGCGCGCGGCGTCGACGACATCGGGCGCAACACCGCGGATGCCGGTGGCGATATTGCGAATCAGCACGACGAGCGAAAAGGCCACCATCGCGATGATCGCATTCGCGGGTCCGAGGCCGACGAGCGGGATCAGCAGCGCGAGGAAGGCGAGCGTCGGGATCGTGTAGAGGAAACCGGCGACCGCGATCGCGATGGCATGGACTCGCTCGCGCCGCGCGGCAACGATGCCGACCGGCAGCGCAATGGCGAATGCGATGGCAAGCGCGGTCAGCGCAATGACGACGTGCTGGCCAAGCGCGAACGCCACCTGGTCGGCGTTGCGCAGGAACCAGCTCATGGCCCCGGAGCAGTCGCGCTGAAGTCAGGCGATCCGATCAGGGCGGCGATCGTGTCGACGTCGGGGCCGAGCGGGCGGTCGTGTGCAAGCATGGGCACGTGCTCGCGGATGCGCGCATGCAGCGTGCGCGGGCCGACGCCGAGTTGGCGTGCATCGAGCTCGCGCAAGTCGATCGCCTGCGCCGCAACGAGCATTTCGATGGCGACGATGTAGCGCAGGCGATCGACCATCTCGCCCACTCGCTCGACGGTCGAAAGCGCCATGGTGGCGTGATCCTCGACATCGTCGGATATCGGGAGGAAATCCAGCGAGGCCGGATTCGCCTGCATCCGGATCCCGGACCAGAGCACCGTCAGCGTCTTCTGCAATGTCGCGAACCCGGAATGCGCCGGCCCGTGGCGGGTAAGCTGCAACGGCAACCCGGTGAATGCCGGCGACATGAAGCGGATCACGCGCCCGGCGGCAAGGCTCGCGCCCTGCGCAAACGCGATGGCCAACGCATCGAACGCCAGCGTGAACGCGGGCAGGTGAAAGTTGCCGTTCGACAGCATGATTGCGTCGTGCGCAAGCACGAGCGGGCTCTCGGCGGCGCTGTCGAGCTCGAGCTCGACCTGCTCGCGAGCGCGTTCGAGTGCCGTCTGCAGCGAACCGTGCACCTGTGCCACGACGCGAAAGCTCATCGGGTCCTGCACTCGCCGCGCGGCGCCGGGCGCCAGGAGCGCACTGCCGTCGAGCAGCGCGCGCAACTGTGCGGCAACGTCCACCTGCCCGGGCGCCGGCCGCGCGGCAACCGCGCGCGGGTCGAGCGGTGACAGGTTGGCGCGAAACCCCTCGAACGACAGCGCGATGGCCGCACGCCAGGCGGCCACGAGCGCGAGCGCGTCGGCGACGACAAGCGCGCCGCG
>DASSVX010000191.1:0-3684 GCA_035705655.1 Casimicrobiaceae bacterium | reverse complement strand
CGGCGGCCTGGGCGGGCCGCAGGTCGTGCGGCCGCACAGCGTCGTCGAGCTCACGATCCAGCCCGCCGCTGGCGGTGCGGCGAAAGCGGTGCGGCTCGAGGCGACGCGCACCACGCGCAGCTGGGGTGACAGGCTCGTGCTGCTGGCCGACACGATCGTGGGCATCGTCGTGATCCTCGCCGCATGCAGGCTCGTCTGGCTTCGCCCCGGCGCAATGACGTGGGGATTCTTCCTCTATGTGATGTGGTTCAACCCCGGGCAGACGTTTGCGTACTACGCCGTGCTGCAGCCCTGGCCGGTCGCGATTTTCGTGCAGGAAATCGCCGAGGCGCTCGCGCACGGCGCCGGCTATGCGGGCCTGCTGATCTTCGCGCTGTGCTTTCCATTCGGTTCCCCGCGTCCCGCGATGCGTCGCTACGAACGCATTGCGCTCGGCATCGGCGCCGCCATCACCCTGACGTGGCTCGCAAGCTTCAGCAACGCGTTCGGCGCGCACACCGAAACGCTGACGTCGCTCGCGTTCCTGCTCGGCTACGCGCTCGACGCGATCGTCGTGTTCATCCTCGTGCGTCGCCGCCATGCGCTGCCGCCGCCCGATCGGCAGCGGATGATCTGGGTGATCTGCGGCTGTGCGATCGGGCTGCCGGCGTTCATCTTCGCGGAGATCGCGCAATCGACGTCGCTTCTGCAAAATGCGCTTGGCTTGTCCTTGTCGAACGTCGTCGTGGGGCTGCTCTACCTCGTGAACGGCGTGCTCGTCTACTTCGTGTCGGTGGCCGTGCTCCGCCGGCGCGTGGTCAGCGTTTCGATTCCGTTGCGCTACGGCACGATACTGACCGTGCTGTCGCTCGCCGTAGGGATACCGATCGTCAACCTGCACGAGCTTCTGTCCCACTACCAGGGAAGCTTTCGCATCCCGGAATGGATCTGGCTGCTGGTGATCGCGCCGATCACGCTCGTGCTGCTGCAGCGTCTGCACGAGCTCGGCGTCAAGCTCGTCGACCGCCTGCTCAACCGCCGCTTCCACGCGGCGCGTCGCCGCCTCGAGGTTGCGGGCGAGGCGATGCTCACGGCGCAGCGCTTCGAGGAGATCGACCGCCTGCTCGTGGCCACCGTCGTCGGCGCGCTGCAACTGTCGTCCGGCGCGGCGTTCCGCGAGGACAACGGGGCGTTCCGCCGCGTGTTCGCGGTCGGGTGGGACGCGTCGCAAGCGAGCACGCTTGCACCCGAACGCGATGCCGAGGCACTGCAAAGCATCGTGCGGCGGGTACCGGTTCGCCTGCAGCGCACCGAGTGGGATGGTCCGGATGTCGTAGCAAAGCTGCGCGATCCATGCATCGCGGTGCCCGTCGTCAGCGACGTGCTCGGCGCAGTCGGCATCGCGCTTTTCGGTGCGCATGAGAACGGCAATGACATCGACGCCGATGAGTGCGAGATGCTCGTCGAGTTCGCGCGGCGCGCCGCTGCGGGATACGAGCGCGCGGCGTTCGTCATGCTGCGCGAGGAGGTGGCCGATTTTCGAAGCCGCCTTGGTGCCCCGCAGAAACGGCCACCCGAAACCGCGCCACGCCCGGCGTGACCTCGATTCGTTTATCGTTGCAGCCAATGTACCGCCGGACCTCCTTGATCGCACGAAGCGCGGGGCTCGTTTGCACCTCGTGAAGCCACTCGTCGTGAACGGGTCGCCGGTCGCGGACGGCCGGCTGCCGGCGATTTGCGTGCCGCTCGTGGGCCACACGACCGAGGCGATCGACGCCGAGCTTGCCGCGGTCATGCAGAAGTCGCCCGACGTGCTCGAGTGGCGCGTCGACCATTTCGCGGATGTCGCGAACGCCGGCGCCGTCATCGACGTGGCGCATCGCATCCGGGCCGCCGCGGACGGCACACCGCTGATCTTCACGCGCCGTTCCGAGCGCGAAGGCGGCGCGCAAACGGCGCTCGGCGACGAGCAGGCGGTCGCATTGTACGAGGCGGTGTGCGCGGCGCGCTGTGCGCAGTTCGTCGATTGGGAGCTTTCGGGCGGACCCGCGAGCCTTGCGCGCGTGCGCGCCGCGGCGCATGCGAACGGCGTCGCCGTGATTGCGTCGTTCCACGATTTCCGTGCGACGCCGGCAACGAGCGTTCTGCTCGGAAAATTCGAGCGGGCGGCACGCGAAGGCGCCGACGTCGCAAAGGTCGCCGTGATGCCCAATGAACCGCGCGATGTGCTGACCCTGCTCGACGCGACATGGCAGGCGAGCCGCTCGCTCGACGTCGCGCTGATCAGCATGTCGATGGGCCCGCTCGGCGTGCTGTCGCGCATCGCGGGTTTTTTGTACGGATCGGCGCTCACATTCGGCGTCGGCGCGGGCAGCTCGGCGCCCGGGCAGCTCGCGATCGACGAGTTGCGCACCTCGCTCGAAACGATGCGCCGCGCGAGCGCGACGGTGGCTGCCGGCCGATCGAAGCCGTGACGCGCATCCTGCGTGTCGCCGTCGTGGGCGCCGGGCGCATCGGCGGGCGCCACATCGAGGAAATCCGCGCGCTGCCGGGCGCAGCACTCAGCGCCATCGTCGATGTCAGCGCGGCTGCGGCCGCGCTTGCGCAGCAAGCGGGCGTGCCGCTTTTCGCTTCAATCGACGAATTGCTTGCGCGCGACCGGCCCGACGGTATCGTGTTGGCGACGCCCAACGCGTTGCATGCCGCGCAGGCGCTCGCGTGCATCGACGCGCGCGTACCCGCACTCGTCGAAAAGCCCATTGCACATACGCTTGCCGACGGTGCGCGCATCCGCGACGCCGCCGAGCGCGCGAACGTGCCGATCCTCGTCGGCCATCATCGCAGGCACAGTCCGATTCTGCGTACGGGCTGCGAGATCGTCGCGTCGGGCGTGCTCGGGCGGCTGGTCGGCGTGATCGGCAGCGCGGTCTTCTGCAAGCCCGATGCCTATTTCGCCGAGGCGGCCTGGCGTCGCGAGCCGGGCGGCGGACCGATCCTGATCAACATGATTCACGAAGTCGACAATCTGCGGGCGATGCTCGGCGAGATCGACGCCGTACAGGCGTTCTCGTCGAATGCGGCGCGCGGTTTCGCCGTCGAGGACACGGTGTCGATCAACCTGCGCTTCGCCAACGGCGCGCTCGGCACGTTCCTGCTGTCGGATACCGGGGCGTCTGCGAAAAGCTGGGAACAGACGGCGCGCGAGAATGCCGCGTACGCCGCCTATCCGGACGAGGATTGCTACACGATCATCGGCACGCAGGGTTCGCTCGGCGTGCCGACGATGCAGGTGCGATGCCACGAAGCGGGGGCCGAGCGCTCGTGGTACCAGCCGCTCGCTACGCATACGGCGGCGTTCGAGCGGAAGGACCCGCTGGCCGTGCAGATCGCACATTTCGTCGCGGTGATTCGCGGCGAGGCCAAGCCGCTCGTCACGGCGCGCGACGGCGTTGCAAACCTGCGCGTCGTCGAGGCGATCGTCGAAGCGGCACGGACCGGCCGTGTCGTCGATACCATGGAACGCGGCCGCTGACTATGGAGCCTTACATAGCGTGACGTCGGGCTCCCGAAGCTTCGTCGTCCCCGCGAAGGCGGGGACCCAGTGGCGCGTTCGAGCGAAAGACGCTAATGGGATGGTCGCCCCCTTCCCGATGCGGCATCAGAGTGCCACAGTGGAAATGTGGACATATCCACTGACACGAGAGG
>DASSVX010000190.1:0-2645 GCA_035705655.1 Casimicrobiaceae bacterium | reverse complement strand
AGCGGCATTCGCCAGCGCAACGGCGTGCGTGTCAAGGCGGTTGTAGCCGGCGCCGACGGCAAGGCCGAAGCCGGCAGCGGCGACTGCGACGGTGATCTGTTTGAAACGAAGGGTCGGTTGCATTCGTGTCTCCTGGGTGGGACGTCGGGGCCGCTCGAAAGTCCGGCCGGCACGATGCAATATAGGATCTCCTCCTTAACCGCACCTTAAGAGAAGTCGGCCTGCTCGCCTGGTTTTGCGACGGGTTCTCCCGCTTCGGCCACGTGCGGGAAATGCACGCGGACGGCGAGGCCGCCGCCCGGCGCATCGTCGAGCGCGATCGACGCGTGATGTGCATCGGCGATGCGCTTGACGATCGACAAGCCGAGACCGCTGCCTTGCTCGTGCTGATCGTTGCCGCGGAAAAAGCGGTCGAACACGCGGGCACGGTCCTCGGTCGGAATCCCCGGACCGTTATCGGTCACCGTAAGTGTCGCGCCGCTTTCGTCGCGATCGACTGCAACGTCGATGCGTCCGCCGCGCGGCGTGTAACGCAGCGCATTGTCGATCAGGTTCGATAGCAGGATCGCAAGGCTCGCCGGATCACCGCTGACAATGGCGGCTTCCGCCCGCGCGAGCCCGAGATCGATTGCCTTGTCTGCGGCGAGCGCTGCACGCGCGACGATCGCATCGCGCGCGAGTGCGACGAGATCGCAGTCGCTGCGCTGTTGCGCCAGCGCTTCTGGTTCGACGCGCGCAAGCGTCAGCAGTTGCTCGACGACGTGTGACGCGCGTGCGACGCCCGCATCGAGATCGTCGAATGCCGATGCACCGCTGGCGGTACCGCCGCGCCGCGCGAGATCGAGCTGCAATTTGAGCGCCGCGAGCGGCGTGCGCAGCTCGTGTGCCGCGTCGGCGGTGAACCGCCGCTGGGCTGCGAGCGCCTCCGACAGCCGCGCAAGCAATCCATTCAAGCTGACGACGAGCGGCTGCAGTTCCTCGGGAACGCCGCGCTCGTTGAGCGGCGCCATCGCGTCGGCGCGACGCTTGGCGACAGCGCGGGAGATCGCGTCGAGCGGCGCGAGACCGCGCCCGACACCAAACCAGATCAGCGCACCGAACAGCGGCACGAGGGCGATGAAGGGCACGAGCGTGCGCAGCGCCGTTTGCGTTGCGATCGCCTCACGCTCGCTTTCGGCCTCGGCCACCTGCAGCGCATGCGTGCCCTGCACGAGCGTATAGACGCGCCAGCGCCGACCATCGTGATTCGCCGTCGAATAACCTTCGGTCGCGGGCACCGGCAATCCCATGCCGGGCTGCGTCCAGTAGACGAGCACGCCATCGCGATCCCAGATCTGCGTGACGAGCTCAGTGATACCGGTGCTCGAAGGCGCCGTGCGCGGCTCGATGCCCGGACGCCGTCCGCGCAAGAGATCGTCGATCCGCGTCGAATACGCGAGCTGCTTCAGCTGCAGGTCGAGCAGCTCGCCGACTTCACGCCGCGCTGCGAGATAGGTTGCCCCACTCGCGGTCAGCGCGATCGCCGCGAGGCCCGCCAGCAGCCACGCGAGCAGGGTGCGGCGGATCGAGTTCATGCGAGCGTATAGCCGACGCCACGCAGCGTGCGGATCGCGTCGCTGCCGAGCTTCTTGCGCAAGTTGTGAATGTGCACTTCGACGGCATTGCTCTCGACCTCATCGCCCCACCGATAGATGCGCTCCTCCAGCTGCGCCTTCGACAATGCGGTGCCGGGTCGCTCCAGCAATGCAGCGAGCAACGCGAATTCGCGCGCCGACACGTCGACTGCCTTGCCGGCTTTGGTGACGGCGTGGCTGGCCGTGTCGAGCGTGAGATCGCCGTGGCGCAGCACGTTGTCCTCGCGCGCGACGTCGCGGCGCAGCAGCGCGCGGATCCTCGCCGTCAGCTCGTCCAGGCTGAACGGCTTGGTCAGATAATCATCGGCGCCGGCATCGAGCCCTTCGACACGATCGGCGACCGCATCGCGCGCGGTGACGACGAGCACGCGAATCCGGTTGCCTTCCCGCCGCAGCTCCCGCAATAGCGCGAGGCCGCCCTTGCGCGGCAGGCCGAGGTCGAGCAGCACCAGCACGTAGGCGTCCTGCGAAGTTGCGATCGCCGTGCGCCCCGACTCGCCGTCGGTGACCCAGTCGACGGCGTAACCGTCCTGCTGCAGCGCCTGCTGCAGCGTCTTGCCGATCATCGGGTCGTCTTCGACGAGCAGGATGCGCATCGCGGCGCTCGGATCCTTCCAGGAGAACCGGCCGATTCTACGGGCCGAACCTTAAGTGCTGCTGAGCGTGAATCCAAATCCGCCGATCCGCCGTATGGCCTCCTGTGCGGAGGTAATTCGTAACCGCCGACCGACCGGGTAGGTTGCCGGTCGTGCGGGAAACGGTGCGATTGCGCCCCGTTTCGAGTTCAAACGTCCGAGGAGACCGTAATGTCACGCAACAGCCGCAATCCCGCATTCCGCAAAGCTGTCCTGCCGGCGCTCGTCGCCGCCGCCGTTGCCGCGTGCTGGGCCGCCCCCGCGGCTGCATCGAGCCACCGCGAGGCGCCGTTCATCGCGACCCAGCCTCAGGTCGACGCGACCGACTTCTACATGTTCCGCAGCTACGAGCCCGGCCGCGAAGGTTACGTGACGA
>DASSVX010000189.1:0-3116 GCA_035705655.1 Casimicrobiaceae bacterium | reverse complement strand
TCACGTATCGCAACCGGGCTCGACGAGTTCGACCGCGTGCTAGGCGGAGGCCTGGTGCCAGGGGGCGTGATCCTGCTCGGTGGCGATCCGGGAATTGGCAAGTCCACGCTGCTGCTGCAGGCAGGTGGAGCACTCGGAGCGCTGCATCGGACACTCTACGTGACCGGCGAGGAATCGGCCGAGCAGATCGCGCTTCGCGCGCAACGGCTCGGGCTCGTCAACGCACCGATCGAGCTTCTCGCGGAAGTGCAGCTCGAGGCGATCGTTGCGGCGATCAATGCAACCGCGCCCGAGATTGTCGTCATCGACTCGGTGCAGACCGTTTACACCGAGGCGCTCGCGTCGGCACCCGGCAGTGTCTCGCAGGTGCGCGAGTGTGCGGCGCAATTGACGCGCCTTGCGAAACAGCGCGGCGTCATCGTGCTCTTCGTCGGTCACGTGACGAAAGAGGGCGCGATCGCCGGCCCGCGCGTGCTCGAGCACATCGTCGATACGGTGCTGTACTTCGAAGGCGATCCGCATTCGAGCTTTCGGCTCGTGCGCGCGATCAAGAATCGTTTTGGCGCTGCCAACGAGCTTGGCGTGTTCGCGATGACCGAGCGTGGCCTCAAAGGCGTCGCCAATCCATCGGCGTTGTTCCTGTCGCAGCACGCCGAAGGCGTTGCCGGGTCGGCGGTCGTCGCAACGCTCGAAGGGTCGCGCCCGCTGCTCGTCGAAGTGCAGGCGCTCGTTGATCCCGTCCAGGGCGGCATGCCGCGTCGGCTCGCCGTCGGGCTCGACCCGCAGCGGCTCGCGCTGTTGCTCGCCGTACTGCATCGTCACGGCGGTGTGGATACCGGCGGCTTCGATGTCTTTGTCAATGCCGTCGGCGGCGTGAGGATACTGGAGCCGGCAGCCGATCTCGCCGTGCTCGTATCGGTGTGTTCATCTTTGAAAAACAAACCTGTACCGCAGAAAACTCTCGTGTTCGGTGAAGTCGGACTTGCCGGTGAAATTCGTCCGGTTCAGCGCGGCCAGGAGCGGATCCGCGAAGCCGCCAAGCTTGGCTTCAAGACGTTCGTGATACCCTACCTTAATAAACCGAAGCAACTCATTGACGACACGCGCATAGTTGCCGTCCACCGCGTGGACGAGGCACTGGCGCTGCTCCGCGAGTAGCGCAAGATTTCGCGCACCTACGGCCGCGGCCGAATGATGTCGGCTACGGCTGCAACGCGTCGATTTCGATCGGCGCCCGCGTGCGGTTACGGTATTGCGACGCCATCGCGTCATACGCGGCCTCGAGCGCGCGCGTCGTGGCCATCGTATCGAACAACGGACTGCCGCGACCCGGGCCGTCGAGGAAGGCCCGCAAGCGCTGCCGCTCGTTCGCGTCGCTTGCGAGCGCCACTGCCTTGTTCACGTAGGCGTCCACGTCGGTGGTGATCAATTCCGTCAGGCCTGCCGCGGTCAACAGGCTTGCCGCAACGCGCGAGGCGAACGTTTCACCGCGCAACGTCAGCACGGGGCAGCCGGCCCACAATGCGTCGCTCGCCGTCGTGTGCGCGTTGTAAGGCCACGTGTCGAGGAAGAGGTCGGCGACGCGATAGAGCGCAAGATAGTCGGGATTGCTGCGCGCGGCGGTGAACTGCAACCGTCGCGCATCGAGTCCGCGACGAACCATCTCGCGCCGCAGGTTGCGCTCGAGCGTTTCCTCGCCCGGACGCGAGAGCAGCCACAACACCGCATCGGGGACTTCGGCCAGGATTCTCATCCACGCGTCGAAGACTTCCGGGTTCAGCTTGTAGCCGCGGTTGAAGCAACAGAGCACGATCGTGCTCGTCGCAAAGCCGAGCTCGCGCCGCGTCGGAATCGCATCGGCGATCGGACGCGCACGGTCATTGATCTGGTAGCTGTGCGGCAGCCGAACGAGTGTTTCCGAATACTCGCCGGCGTGCGCCGCCGGCGTGACGACCGCATCGCCGATCAGGTAGTCGACGAGGTTGCCGCCGAGCGTTCCCGGATAGCCGAGGTAGTGAACCTGAATCGGGGCCGGCCGCAGCGCAAGCACCGCGGGTGCCGCGCCTTCGGTGTGTCCCTTGAGGTCGACGAGGATGTCGATGCCATCGTTGCGGATCGCCTGCGCGAGCCGCAGCGCCGGCCAGCCGGCGGCATCGACGAAGCGATCGAAGCCGCGCATTAGTCGCTGGCGCATCGCGCTGCGATCATCGGGTCCGGTCGAATACGCGACGATCTCGAAGCGCGAGCGATCATGCGCTTCGAACAGTCCGGCGGTCAGATACGCCGTCGCGTGCGTGTGCAGGTCGCCGGACAGGTAGCCGATGCGCAGCCTATGGCCTGAAAGCTCGCGCAGCGGTGCCGGCTCACCCGCCGGTGCGAGCGCCGCGGTCCATGCGTTCGCACAGCGAAGCTGCTCGTGTCGCGACGACGGCTGCGAGAGCAGCACGAATGGCGACAAGAGCGGTGTTCCCGCCGCGACGCCGTCGTGGAATTGCGAGCGCAGCGCGCCAAGATCGTGCCAGTCGCCGACGCGCTGACGCAGGAACAGAAGCTGCGAGAGCGCCGCGCCGTGACGCGGGTCGAGCCGCACGACGTTCGCGTAGGCCTGCATCGCGCCGCTCGTATCGTTGTCGCGCTCGAGCAATCCGGCAAGCTGGAATTGCAGCGCCGCCGAATCGGGCTTGCGCAGCAGCGCCGAGTCGAGCGTTGCGCGCGCTTTGCGGCGCATGCCGGCGGTGGCCTCGAGCTGTGCCTTGAAACCCGCATACGCGGGCTCCGCCGGTGCCTGCGCGGTTGCACGCGACGATGCGTCGAGCGCTTCCAGCAATCGGCCCTGCGGCTCGAGTGCCAATGCAAGGTTGTACCAGGCCGGCGCGTGCGACGCATCGGCCGCGATCGCGCGGCGCGCGAGCGCTTCCGCAGCATCCGCGCGCCCCAGTGCCAATTCGGCCGCCGCAAGATTCGCCAGGATCTCGGGCGACGACGGCGCGAGCGTTGCTGCCTCGCGCAACGCATTCGCGGCCGCCTCGCGCCGCCCTGCCGAGTTCAGAACGAGTGCGAGATTCGACCACGCATCGGGCGACTTCGGCTCGATCGCGAGCGATGCACGAATGCGC
>DASSVX010000188.1:0-14040 GCA_035705655.1 Casimicrobiaceae bacterium | reverse complement strand
GCGGCACACGATCGGGGAAATCGGCCATGCGGTCAAGCACCCGGGGCATTGGGCGAGAAGCACGTCGGCGCAAATGCGGTGCATCGCGCTTGCCGAGCACCGCCGTCCCGCGTCATCATCACGCCGAATGGCGCCCCTCCGCACGCAGGTCGCGATCATCGGCGCAGGGCCTTCGGGCCTCCTGCTCGGACAGCTGCTCCACAACGCCGGCATCGACAATGTCGTGCTCGAGCGGCGCAGCGCTGCGTACGTGCTCGGCCGCGTTCGCGCGGGCGTCCTCGAGCAGACGAGCGTCGACCTCCTCGAAGCAGCAGGAGTCGGTGCGCGCATGCGCAACGAAGGCCTGCCGCACGACGGCATCGAGCTCTCGTTCGGCGGCGCACGCCATCGCATCGACTTCCGGTCGCTCACTGGGAAACAGGTGACGATCTACGGCCAAACCGAGGTCACGCACGACCTGATGGATGCGCGCCGGGCATTCGGCGGGACGACGATCTACGCAGCCGACCGCGTCACGCCGCACGATTTCGACGCTGCGTCGCCCGGTGTCACATGGCGCAGCGACGGAACCGAGCATCGGCTCGCGTGCGACTTCATCGCCGGTTGCGACGGCTACCACGGCGTCAGCCGCGCGAGCGTGCCCGAATCGAGCCTTGCGACTTACGAGCGCGTGTATCCGTTCGGCTGGCTCGGCATTCTCGCCGACACGCCACCGGTATCGCACGAGCTCATCTACTCGAATCACGCGCGGGGCTTCGCGCTGTGCTCGATGCGCTCCCCGACGCGTACGCGCTACTACATCCAGTGCGCGCTCGACGACAGCGTCGATGCATGGAGCGACGACGCATTCTGGGACGAGCTGCGCCGGCGCCTCGATCGCGAGGCAGCCGAGACGATGGTCACCGGCCCCTCGGTCGAAAAGAGCATCGCGCCATTGCGAAGCTTCGTCGCCGAGCCGATGCGCTTCGGGCGCCTGTTTCTTGCGGGCGACGCCGCGCACATCGTCCCGCCGACCGGTGCGAAGGGGCTCAACCTGGCCATTGCGGACGTTCGCTTCCTGTCGCGCGCGTTGATCGAGGCGTTGACCGAACGAAGCAGCGCCGGCATCGATCACTATTCTGACATCTGCCTGCGCAGGATCTGGAAGGCCGAGCGCTTTTCGTGGTGGTTCACATCACTCACGCACCGATTCCCCGACACGGGCGCCATCGGGCGGAAGCTGCAGCAGGCCGAGCTCGAGTACCTGGTCGCTTCGAAGGCCGCGTCGACCGCGATGGCCGAAAACTACGTCGGCCTGCCGTTCGAGGACGTGCCCCGCGACCCCGGATCACTTGCGCATTCGGCCCCGCGCGACTAGATTCGCGGTCGCGGTAACTTCCACCGCCTGAGGAGGACATTGATGAAGGCCATTTCATGGCTGCTCGCGCTGGCGCTTGGCATGACGGCGCCGCTCGTTTCGGCGCAGCAGGGTCCGGTGCCGATCTTCGGCCTGGTCGAATTGTCCGGCACGGGAACCACGTCGGGCACGATGTTCGACAACGGCGTCAAGCTCGCGGTCAAGGAGATCAACGCGAGCGGCGGCATCCTCGGCCGCAAGATCGAATACACGTCGCTCGACACGCAGTCGCAGCCGCAGGTGGCGAAGGCGCTCGCGCAGAAGGCGATCGACCAGGGCGCCTACGTCGTGATGGGACCGGTGTTTTCCGGCTCCATCCTCGTCAGCATGGCCGAGACGCGCCGCGCCGAGGTACCGAACTTCACCGGCGGCGAAGCCGCGGCCATTACGCAGCAGGGCAATCCCTACATCTTTCGCACGTCGTTCACGCAAACGACGGCGATGCCGAAGGTCGCGCGCTACCTGAAAGACACGCTGAAGGCGAAGAACGTCGCGATCATCTGGGTCAACAACGACTTCGGCAAGGGCGGGCTCGACACGATGAAGAAGGCGCTCGACGCGCAGGGCATCAAGGTCGCGGCGGAAATCTCCACCGACCCGGGACAGCTCGACTTCTCGGGCGCCGTGCTGAAGGCGAAGCAGGCGAATGCCGATGCGCTGTTCGTCTACACGAACGAAGAGGAAGCGGCGCGCGCGCTGCGTGAGCTGCGCAAGCAGGGCTACGACAAGCCGATCGTCGGGGAAACGGTACTGACGAGCCAGAAGGTGATCGAGCTCGCGGGCGACGCGGCGAACGGCGCCACGGCGCACGTGGGATTGACGGCCGATGCGCCGCAACCGGCGATCCACGCATTCGATCAGAAATTCCAGAAGGAATACCACACCAAGTCGGACCATAACGGCCTCAAGGGTTACAGCGCGATGTACGTCGTGAAGGCCGTCACCGAGAAGATCGGCAAGTTCGACCAGAAGGCCTTCGCCAAGGCGATGCATGGCCTGCACCTGTCGGCAAAGGAGCACCCCGGTGTCCTGCTCGATGTGTCGTTCGACCAGAACGGCGATCTCGACCGCGAAAGCTTCATGACGAAGGTCGAGAACGGCAAGCAGGTGGTCACGGCGACGTTGCCCGCCGCATCGGCGAAATAGCCTCGGCGGCGCGGCGCGCGCGATGCAATCACCGCACGCATTCGGCATCGCCGGCCTCCTCGGGTGGCCGGTCGCGCACTCGCGCTCGCCGGTGATTCACAATCACTGGATCGCGGAGCATCGCCTGCCCGGGCGCTACGTGCTGTTCGGCGTCGCGCCCGACGATCTGCGTGCCGCGGTGAAGGGCCTTTCGGCGCTGCGGCTTCGTGGCTGCAATGTCACCACGCCGCACAAGCAGGCGGTGATGCCGCTGCTCGATGACGTCGATCCGCTCGCGCAAAGGATCGGCGCGGTCAACACGATCGTCGTGCAGGAAGATGGCTCGCTGCGCGGATTCAACAACGACGGCAACGGCTTCGTGCAGAGCATTCGCGATGCGCGCCCGGGCTGGCGCCCCGATGTCGGGCCGATTGCCGTCGTGGGCGCCGGCGGCGCGGCGCGCGCGGTGATCGCGAGCCTTGCGGCGCAAGGCGCGCGCGAAATCCGTGTCGTCAACCGAACCTGGGAGCGTGCGAAGTCACTGCAGGATAGCTTCGGGCCGCCGCTCGTCGCGGTGCGCTGGGACGATCGCGACGCGACGCTCGGCGACATCGCACTGCTCGTGAACGCAACCAACCAGGGCATGATCGGACAGCCGCCGCTCGACCTCGACCTCGCGCCGCTTTCGTCGACGGCGATCGTCGGCGACCTGATCTACGTCCCGCCCGAGACGCCGCTGCTGCGCGCGGCACGCCTGCGCGGCAATGCGACGGTCAATGGACTCGGCATGCTGCTGAACCAGGCGCGGCCCGCGTTCCACGCGTGGTTCGGCGTGCTGCCCGAGATCACGCCGGCGCTGATCCGCGCGGTCGAAGCGACGTTCTAGGCGCTCATCGACACGTCAGTGGCGTCGTTCTAGGCGCTGATCGACACCGGCGCGCGGCCCTCGAGATAAGCGATGGCAAGCCCCGCGAGCGTCTCGTCCTCGTCGTCGGACAGCCCGCTTACCGCGACGGCCCCCGCGACGATGCCGCCGATGCGCACCGGCAGCCCGCCGGGGAAGCCGACGTAGCGCGGATCGCCGTAGAACGCGATATCGGTTCCCTTCGCGCGGAGCGTATCGCCCAGCCCGCGCGTCGGCCGGTTGAGCCGTGCGGCGGTGAACGCCTTGTTGATCGCCAGCGTGCCGGAAGCGATCAATGCGCCATCGCAGCGCACGAAGGCGATCAGCTCGCCGTGTGCGTCGGCGATGGCGATGGCCGCCCCCCTGTCCTTCGCTTCCACCTCGCGCCTGACGATGTCGAGCGCTGCCAGCACGTCGTGATGCGCAAGCACGGGCTCAGCGCGGGCCATGTCAGCCCCGCTAGAGCGTTTCGAACTGCGCGTCCTTGAGCGACGCCGCGAAGCCGTCGATGGCCTCGTTCACCTTCCGCCAGCTCGGCAGCGCCTTCATCGCCGAAAGCCAGCGGCACACGTTCGGGTAGGCCGAG
Organism: Casimicrobiaceae bacterium; assembly: GCA_035705655.1. Classification (GTDB taxonomy): domain Bacteria; phylum Pseudomonadota; class Gammaproteobacteria; order Burkholderiales; family Casimicrobiaceae; genus VBCG01. The sequence continues at coordinate 10,029 of DASSVX010000188.1, read as the reverse complement.
TAGTCGCAACGAATCGCCTCGCCGAGCGTGATGAACGGTGCGGCGAAGTAATCGGCGATGGTGATCGCATCGCCGCACAGATACCGGCTCTCCGGGCCGAGCACGTGCTGGTCCAGCACCTTCAACCAGCCCCGTGCGCGTTCGCGGCCCCACGCGAGCGTCGCGGCCTGCACCGCGGCGTCGGCGCGCTTGAACACCGGCAGAAGCTGCGGGTAGACGAAGCCATAGGTGAAGTCGCGGCTCACCTGGGTGTTGATCCAGTCCATCCGTTCGTTGACGCGGGCGCGCGCCCGGAGCGGCTTCGGATACGCCGGCGAGTCGATGCTGTCGGCGAGGTATTTGAGGATCGCGGAGCTTTCGGTGAGACGGAAATCGCCGTCCTCGAGCACCGGCACCATGTGATTCGGATTGACGGCGGTGAACGGCTCCTTGTATTGCTCGCCGGTGAAGATGTCGACCAGCTGGAAGTCGAGCCTGACACCGCTTTCGGCGGCGAACAACATGATCGGGCGGCACGTGGTCGATGCGGGGTGGTAATAGAGTTTCATGCGGCTCTCCTCCTGCGTCGGTTTGGGTTCGGGCTTCCTCGTTGCACCGGGGTGAAGCGTTACGCCGCGCGCGACAGCGACGCCTGCATGCGGCGAATCAGCACGTCGATCAGGTCCTGCCCGTCCGGCGATTTGAGCCGCTTCTCCCGCAGCGCACGCACGAGCTCCGGCTTTGCGATGGCCTCGTAGTCCGACCGGATGAGTATCCCGGCGATGGCGCGCTGCACGTTGACGGTTTTCGCCACCGGAAAGAGCCGCGTCAGCGATTCGAGGCTTTCGCGGTCGGAGACGCGGTGCTCGGCCAGCGTGTCGAGCGCGCGGATCTGCGCGTCGACGTCGCTCATCCGCGCGATGCGCAGCGCGACCGCACGGAGGTCACCGACGTCGGCGATCGGATGATGCTTGAGATAAACCTGCGCGAGCCCGACATCGCGGTCGCGACCGCTCGTCAATGCGTCGATGAGCTCCGCGCGCGCGGAGGCGCTGCCCGCACAGGCGAGGAGCGCCGCGTGCGCGATGTCGCGGTCCCGGGGCGTCGCACTGATGCCGGCGAGCGCCGAATCGAGCGCGTGATCACGGTTGAGCGTGCACACGAGCTCGACGTCCGTGTTGCCGAGCTCGTTCCGCGCGTACAGGTCGCGCACGAGTCGCGCAATCTCGGCCTGCGTCGACGACTCCGAGAGCCAGCCGAGACGCGCGGCAAGCGCGATCATCCGCGCGCGCATCGCCGGTTCGTCGGCGTCGCGCGCAAATGCGAGCCAACGCTCCTTGGCGTGCGCGTCCGTCGCGATCGCTTCCAGCCCCTTCGACACGGCCGCGTCCGCCCGATCGGCCGGGGTGAGCGACGCCGCATACTTCTCGAGCGAATCGAGAAACGTCCTCACCTCGGCGACATCGCGGTCGAGGAGCGAATGCACGAACGCGACGCGTTGCGCTGCCGAAAGGCGATCGTCGGCGAACTGGCACATGTCGCGCCGGTAGCTCGCCTGCGGATCGGCGTCCGTGCTGCCGCTCGTCACCGTCATCGAGCTCGCGGCGAACAGGCCGAGCAGCTTCTCGCTCGGGCGCCCGCTGCCGATCGACGCCGTGCCCGACCTGAAATAGCGCTCGAGCAGCGGACCCGCCTTCGCGCCGAGCGGCGCTTTCGACGAGAAGCCGTAGATGACGGGCACGTCCCTGAAGATCATGCGCATCTTGTCGCGGTTGCTGTCCGCGTGGCGTGCGTCGAGGAGCTGCGCGACCCGCTCGGCGTCGGCCGCTGAATGACCCGAGCGCAGCAATGCGCGGGTCACGTCCGCCGACGTGCTCGAAACCTTCTCCGCATTGAGCGTGTTGCAGCCGAACAGGTACACCTCCTTCAGCTGCGAAAAGAGACCCGGGCACGAGTCGCTGCACGAGACGCGCTCCATCTCGTCGACGGGCAGCGATTCGCGTGCGTCCACGCGATCGGAATAGAACTCGTCGCCGCCGTCGAAATGTCCGGAGATCAGCAGCACGTCACAGCGAACGTGCTGGCGGCACGCGGAGGCCAGCCAGTCGGGGCGCCCACGTTCGACGAGCTCGACGAAGTCGTACTGGTCCGCCGGCAGATAGCGGCGAAACGCCTCCCGCTCGTCGGCCGAGTTGACCGTGATGGTGCACACCGTCTGGCGGGCGGCGAGCGCGTCCTGCAGCGAGAACGCCGCGAGCAGCGCGGCCGCGAGGAAAATCCGGCGGGGAAGGAGCATGAACGTGCAATACCCGAGGCAATCGCTGCCGTGCGCAGCGCCGAAGTATTGCACGGGTGGCCCGCCGATCGGAAGGGCCGGAAGCGTCGTGAACCGCGTATGGCCGTCAGGCGGCGGCCTCGAGGCGGCGGATCAGCACGTCGATCAGGTCGCGACCGTCGCGCGACTTGAACCGGTGCTCGCGCAGCGTCCGGGCGAGTTCCGGGACGTCCATCGCCTCGTAATCCGAGCGGATCAGCACGCCGGCAATGGCGCGCTGGACGTCGATCGTCCGCGCGACCGGGAACAGGCGCGCAAGCTCGCCGAGCGCCTGCGGATCGGTCACCCGGTGATCCGCGAGCGTGTCGAGCGCGCGTACCTGCGCGCTGACATCGCTCATCCGCGCGATCGCGTCCGCCACGTTGCGCAACTCGCTCACGTCGGAAATCGGGCGATACTGCAGATAGGACTGCGCGATTTGCACGTCGGCATCCTGCGGGCTCGTCAGTGCCTGCAGCAGCCGCTCGCGCTGATCCTTGTCGCCAAGACAGGCGACGATGGCGGCGTGGCCGGCATCGGTTGCGCCCGGCAGCGTGGCGCGCGCGCCGTCGAGCGCACGATTGGCATTCAGCCGGCAGACGAAGTCGACGTCGGCCGCCGTGAGCAGAGGACGCGCATAGCGGGCGGCGATCATCTGCTCGAGCTCGGCGATCCGTGCGTCGGGCGACAGCCAGCCGAGGTCGCGGGCGAGATCGATCATCCGCAGCCGCAGCGGCGCCTCGTCGGTTGCGCGCATGAACGCGAGGTAGCGCTCGCGCGCCGGCCGATCCGTGGCGATCGCCTGCAACTCGTCGATCGACTCGGGCGCCGCTGCGCGGACGTGCGCAAGCGACGCCGCATACCGCTCGAGCCGGTCGAGGAAGAGCCGCACCTCGGCCATGTCGCGGCCGAGCAGCGCGTGCACGAACTGCGCTCGACGCAGCGGCGAAAGCCGGTCGTCGAGGAACTGGCAGGTGTCGCGGCGGAATCCGGCATCGGGATCGGCGTCGGTCGACCCGCGGGTCACGGTGAGCGAGTGGCCGGGAAAGTACGCGAGCAGCTTCGCGCCGGGCCGGCCCGCCGCGAGTTCGTTTGCACCGCCTGCCTGGAAGTAGCGATCGAGGTAGCTCGCGGCGAGCGGACCGAGCGGCGCGACCGACGAAAAGCCGTAGATGGCCGGCACATTGCGGAAGATGTGGCGCATGCGATCGCGGCTGCTGTCCGCGAAGCGCGCGCTCATCGCGCGTGCCAGCCGCTCGGCCTCGGCCGGCGCGTGGCCCGACTGCACGAGCGTGCGTGCAATTTCCTCGGGCGCGCTTCGCAGCGCCACGGGATTCAGCGTGTTACAGCCGAACAGGTAGACGGCCTTGAGATGCGAGAACAGCCCGTCGCCCGGGTTGCTGCAGGCCACGCGCTCCATTTCGTCGACCGGCAGGTACTCGCGCGAATCGACGTGCTCCGAGAAGAATTCGTTGCCGCCCGCGTAATCACCGCCGTCGTAATGGCCGGAGATGACGAGTATGTCGCAGCGTATGCCCTTGCGCCGCGCGGATTCGAGCCAGTCGGGGCGGCCGCGCTCGACGAGCTCGACGAACTCGAATTTCCCGGGCGGCAGATAGCGCTCGAACGCGCGCTTTTCATCCGACGAATTGACCGTGATCGTGCACACGGTCTGCCTGCCGCTTTCGGCCATTGCCGGTGCCGCCGCGAGTGCCGCGCACAACGCGGCCGCGACGAGACACAGGTGCGGATGAATCGACGGCATGATGCGGCGCATGCGGGCGGTTGGCATGCCCGCTGAGGTGCACCGCGGGCGACAGCGCAATTTCAACGACTGCGCGCCCGCATGTACATCGGACCAGGGACCGAGGTGCTATCGGTCGCATCCGCAACCGGCGTAAGAATGCGCTGACAGCATGTACTTGGCGAGAGATGCGCTGACGTCCACGCATCGTGCTGCCGAAGTTGTAGTCGACCGCTTCACGAGCGATGGCGGATCGCATGGCATGGCCCTTGCATAGTCGCGCGCACCGACAAGCAACCGAAGGAACATCGATGTCTTCCCTGCTGATCGTCGACGACGAACCGAACGTGCTGAGCGCGATCCGGCGCTTATGCCAGAACGGGGCGATTGCGCCGGCGATCCCCGATCTGTCGATCGCCACGTTCACCTCGCCGCACGACGCGCTGCGCTATCTCGGCGACCATGCCGTCGACATCGTGATCTCCGATTACCGGATGCCGCAGATGGACGGGGCGGCGTTTCTTGCGCTGGTGAGGGAGCGGCATCCCGACGCGGCGCGCATCATCATGAGCGCGTGCTCGGACATCGACGGCATCGTGCGTGCAGTGAACCATGCGGGCATCTTCAGGTTCGTGAGCAAGCCGTGGTCCGACCCGGACCTCAAGGCAACGATCATCGAGGTTCTCGCCCACCGCGGACTCCTGCTCGAGAATCGCGTGCTCGCCGACGAGGTGCGCGCGCAGCGCAACGTGATCCTGCGCCAGAAGGTCGAGCTCGAACGGCTCGAGCGCGAGTCGCCCGGCATCACCAAGGTGCGCTGGACCGAAGACGGCGGCGTGCTGCTCGAAGAGTGACAAACGCCGCGGCCGATGATGCGCAGCGCCCGTTGACCCTGGACAACGAGATGGCACCTTCCGGCGGCCGGATCACCGATCTCGGCTGGATCTGCGCGCTGTACGAACTGGGTCAGAAAGCGGCGAACGGCGCGCACCCGCAGCAGGTGCGCCAGGAGATCCTCGAGCACATCGTGCGCGGCTTCGACGCGGAGAGCGGGTCGATCGCGCTGATCGTCGATGGCACCGTCGATCAGCTCGAGCTTGCCGCGGGAACCGACCTGCCGATCGGCCTCATCGGCAAGCCGTTGCCTCGGGGAACCGGCGTGTTCGGGCATGTCGTGGCCACCGGACAGCCGGTGCTCGTGAACGGCGATGCCGCGCAGACCGGCCTGCCACTCCGCGCCTCCGCCGAGCGGCAGCGCTCGACTCACTCGGCGATGTGCTGGCCGCTGCGCGTCGCGGAACACACGATCGGCGCCGTGGCGGTCAATCGCGCCGAGACGAGCCCGCGCTATACGGTGGACGACCTCGACCAGGGACAGGCGCTGACGAGCCTGCTTGCGCTCGTGATGGCGAACCACCGGATGCACGTCGAGCGCGACAACCGCATTCTCGAGCTCTCCACGCTCAATGCGACGATGCAGCGCATCAACGGCATGCTCGAGGATGCGCAAAACCAGGTGATCCAGTCGGAAAAGCTCGCGTCGATCGGCCAGATGGCGGCCGGCGTCGCGCACGAGATCAACAATCCGCTGGCGTTCGCGTTGTCGAACCTCGGATCGCTCGAATCGTACCTGTCACGGCTGTTCGACCTCCTCGGCGCGTACATCGACGCCGATGCGGGGCTCGGCGAGGACAACGAAGCGCTCGCGGCGGCGCGCCGGCTCCGCAGCGAAATCGACTTCGCATTCCTGCGTCGCGACACCGCCGACCTCGTCGCCGAATCGCGCGATGGGCTCCTTCGCGTCAAGCGCATCGTTCTCGACCTGCGCGATTTCTCGCGCGGCGGCGGCGAGGAAGTGTGGCAGGCGATCGACGTTCATGCGGCGCTCGACCGGACGCTCAACATCGTGCGCAACGAGCTCAAGTACAAGGCGCACATCGTGCGCGACTACGGCGCGCTGCCCGAAATCGAATGCATGCCGTCGCGCCTCAACCAGGTATTCCTGAACCTGCTCGTCAACGCCGGCCAATCGATCGGCGCGAACGGGACGATCACTCTGTCGACCGGCACCGAACGCGACGAGGCGTGGATCGCCGTCGCGGACACGGGCTGCGGCATTGCACCCGAGAACCTGAACCGCATTTTCGACCCGTTCTTCACGACGAAGCCGGTCGGCGAAGGAACGGGCCTCGGGTTGTCCGTTTCGCATTCGATCGTGCGCAAGCACGGCGGGCGCATCGACGTGGAAAGCGAGATCGGCCGCGGCACGCGCTTCACCGTGCGCCTGCCGCTCGCGCAGCGCGCAACCTCCGGCGCACAGGCACCGACTGGCGTCGAAACCAGTGCAGCGTAGGGCTCGCGGCCACCGCGAGCCCCGTTCGTGCCGCGCGCTGCTCAACGACGCGCGCGGGAACGTTCTTCGTTGCGGCGCGTTTCGCGATTCGGACGCCCTTCGCTTGACGCATCAGTCTCGGCGTTGTCGGAATCCCATGTCGGATTCTGCACGCCGTTCTTGCTGGTTGCCCCCGCGCCGCCTCGTGCCTGCGCGTCGGCCATGTTGGCCGCGGATGCGTTGTCCCCGGGCGCCGATTCGTCGCGTTGCTCCGCATGCTGCGACCTGCGCCCGTCGTTTTCGTCGAGCGTCGACTGGACGAAACCTTCGACGTGATCGGCTTCGGAAGCGGCGATCTGTCTGATCTGCTGCAGACCCTGCTCGGTGTGGCGGCCGATCTGCTCGATCTGATCGCGCACCTCCTCGGCGAGGCCGATCGTCTGCTGCTCGGCGAGGCGGCCCATCTGCCGCTGCATTTCGACGACAGTCTCGCGCGCCTGTCGCGCCGAATTGAGCATCTGTTCGGCGCTGGCCGTGAAGAGGCGTCGCGCGCGATCGTCGCCAACGTCGAACAGCGCTGAACAGTCGGGTATGCCGAGCATCGCGGCCGTGCGCGCCTGCGTTCGCCACATGTTGCGCGCGGTTTCCATCTGCAGATCCCAGAGCAGCGCGGTTCCGCGCAACGCGACCTCCGCCATGCCATGGAATGGTTGCCCGCCGAACGCCTGCCGCAAAGCGCCTTGCTGCGACTGCTGTGCGCCGCCGTGCGATTGTCCGCCTTGTTGCAGGGAAGCGCGCGATTGCGATCGATCGGCGCCATAATTCGGTTGCCCACCGCCTTGCCGTTGCTGGTTGCGATCCATTGCCCATTCCTCTTTCGTGACGTGTTGCATTGCCGTCCGATGCCGCGGCGTGACGTGCCTTTCGCACCAGCGCGTGCGTTGCGCCGGCGACCGTTCGCCGACCGTGATATCGAGAATGCGCACGCGGCGGTTGAACGATGCTGGTCGGCGCCTGCGCGACAGATGCGACCCGAGTCGTCGTCGCGAAGTTCCGCAATGCACCATCGCTGCGCAAGCACGCGCATGACCGATGAAATCGCGGTCTTCGACATCGACGGAACGCTCGCCGACGTTTCCGAGCGGCTTCATCACATCCGCACGAAGCCGAAGAACTGGGATGCGTTTTTCGCCGCAATGGCGCAGGACAAGGCGATCGCTTCCGTCGTGCGGCTTTGCAATCTGCTTCACGCCGCAGGCGTGCACGTCGTGCTGTGTTCCGGCCGTCCCGAGCGCTATCGGGCCGAAACGGTGACGTGGCTCGCGCGCGAAGGCGTGCGCTACCACGAACTTCGGCTGCGCCGTGACGGCGACCGGCGCAGCGATACGATCGCCAAGCGCGAAATGCTGGCGGGCATCGAACGCACGCGCGTGCTCTTCATCGTCGAGGACCGCAGCAGCGTCGTGGAGATGTGGCGCGCGCAGGGATTCGTCTGCCTGCAATGCGCGCCGGGCGAATTTTGAACATCGGATGAACGCTCGCGCCGCGTTTTCCATGGCCCCGGCGATTCGCGTTGCGCTCGGCACGGTGAACGTGTAGCGTTGCGCGGCATCCGTTCATCCAGCGCCGAGCGAGGTCGCCATGCCGATGTACATGGACATCCACGAGGTTCACGGAGCCACCGCGGAAGACGTCGCCCGGGCGCACGTCGCCGACGTGCAGACGCAGGAAAAGTACGGCGTCGTATACCACAAGTACTGGTTCAACGAGAGCCGCGGCAAGATCTTCTGCCTGTGCAGCGCGCCCAGCGCCGAGGCCGCCACGCGCGTGCACCGCGAGGCGCACGGGCTCGTGGCATCGAAGATCATCGAGGTCGAGCCCGAGATCGCCGACGGTTTCCTCGGCGGCAGCGAAGTGAATCCGGCGGGCGCGGCCGTCGTCCCGGGCGGTACGGCCAACGATCGCGATCCCGGCATCCGGACGATCATGTTCACCGACATCGTCGATTCGACGGCGTTGACGCAACGCCTCGGCGACGACGCCGCGATGGCGTTTCTCGACGTTCACGACACGATCGTGCGCGATGCGCTCGCCGCTCTCGGGGGCCGCGAGGTCAAGCACACCGGTGACGGGATCATGGCGTGCTTCCTGTCGACCGTGTCCGCGGTGCGCTGCGCGACGCGCATCCAGCGCGCGCTGGCGCAGCACGCGCAAACGGTGACGGAAGTACAGGTCCGTGTACGAATCGGCGCCGCAGCGGGCGAACCGGTCGAAAATCATACCGACCTCTTCGGGTCGACGGTGCAGCTCGCGGCCCGTCTCTGCTCGCACGCGCAGCCGCAGCAAAGCCTCGTGTCGAACGCCGTGGCCGAGCTTTGCCTCGGCAAGGGGCTCAGCTTCGAGGACCTGGGAGAAGTTTCACTGAAGGGCTTCGAGCGCCCGGTCAGGGTGCACGCCGTGCAGTAGACGAAGGCTCTCGAACGCCGCGGGCGGGGCGGGACCTCGGCCGGCCCGTGTTGCCATTCGGCAAAACCGCACCGCGACGGCCATGACGATAGCATCAAAAAGCCAAAAACCGGTTGCCTTACGCCCCCATTTAGCGCTAGCCTGCAATCCCCCAACGACCCGCGATAGGTCCCTACGATGGCCATCTGGAAAGACAACACCGCCGCCCGGGTGAACCCCACGCCCGCCCCGGAACAACCCAGCCGCTACGAGCCGCCGCCGCGACCCGAGCCGGCCGCCAACCCGGCGCCGGCGGCTCCTGCGGCACCGATGGCGCGCGCGGAGCACGCCGCACCGCGCAAGGAATCGCTGATCGCCGCCGACATCACGATCGAAGGCAAGATCGAGGGCGGCGGCAGCGTGCGAATCGCCGGCAAGTTCAAGGGCGATGTCAACGTGCAGGGCGACCTCACCATCGACGCCGGCGCGAAGCTCACCGGTGGCGTGCGCGCCGACAAGGTGACGATCGCCGGCGAACTGGAAGGCAACGTCGAGCAGGCCACGCTGGTCGATCTGCAGCACAGCGGCGTGATCATCGGCGACGTCAAGGCGGGCTCGCTTACGGTCGCCGCCGGCGCGCGGCTGCGCGGCCAGGCCGAGTTCGGCTGGGACGACGGCAAGGGCGGTGCGAAGGTCGGCAAGCATGGGTGATCGCGGCCGCGCGCTCGCCGTTGGCGCGGCTCGGCCGCCTCGATGACGGGCGCACGCCCGGGCACGCCCGGCGCGACGCGCGCCTGTCCGCACTGCCGGGAGACGATCCTCGAGAGCTCGGGCGTATGTCCGGCCTGCCGGCACTACCTTCGTTTCGACGCCGGGGGCGACGCCGCGCCGGCGCCCGCGATCACGCCGCTGCGTATCGAAGGCGGCATTCGCCACCCGGCGGATGCCGATCCCTGGGAATACACGGTCGTCGTGACGATCCGCAACGGGCGCGGTGAAGAAATCGCGCGCAAGCTGATCGGCGTCGGCGCGCTCGACGCCAGCGATCAGTGCACGTTCGCGTTGTCGGTCGAAGCGGTGACAGCCAAGGGAAAGCGGCCCGGCAAGGGCGGTACGCGGCACTGACCGATCAGCGCATCGTCGAAAGCGCGGTCCCGGCGCGCCTCGACGCGCTGCGCTGGTCGCGCTTCCATACGCTGGTGATCGTCGCGCTCG
>DASSVX010000187.1:0-9405 GCA_035705655.1 Casimicrobiaceae bacterium | reverse complement strand
CGGCGATGTTTCATTCGGTGTTCGACGCGATCGCCGATCACCTCGGACGGCCCGCGCGATGACCAAGGTATCGCGCCTCAACCGCCGCGTCGTCGATGCCGAAGCGGGAGCCACCGAATTCGACGCGCACGAGCTCATCGCATCGCTCCCGCACCTGCCTGGCGTCTACCGGATGTTCGACGCGGCAGGTGGGGCGCTCTATGTCGGGAAGGCGCGCGATCTCAAGAAACGCGTCGCAAGCTATTTCCAGAAGGGCGGCCACGAGCCGCGGATTGCCGCGATGATCGGCCAGGTGGCGCGCGTCGAGACGACGGTTGCCCGCTCGGAGGGCGAGGCGCTGCTGCTCGAGAACAACCTGATCAAATCGCTCGAGCCGCGCTACAACATCCTGTATCGGGACGACAAGAGCTATCCGTACATCTGCCTTTCGGGTGATCCGTATCCGCAACTTCGCTTCCACCGCGGCGCGCTCGATCGCCGGCACCGCTACTTCGGACCGTTTCCCGGCGCAGGTGCGGTGCGCGAGGGCATTGCGCTATTGCAGAAAGTGTTCCAGCTGCGCACCTGTGAAAACACCGTGTTCGCCAATCGTTCGCGGCCCTGCATGCTGCACCAGATCGAGCGCTGCACCGCGCCGTGCGTGGCGCTGATCAGCGAGGCCGATTACCAGCAGGACGTCGCCGCCGCACAGCTCTTCCTGCAGGGCAAGACCGACGAGGTGCTCGCGCAGCTCAAGCGGCAGATGGATGCGGCCGCGGCGGCGCTTGAGTTCGAGCGCGCGGCGCGCACGCGCGACAAGATCGCCCGCCTGCAGCAACTGCAGTCGCGGCAGTTCGTCGAGAGCGCGACGGCAAGCGACATCGACGTCGTTGCCGCCGTGCATGAGCAGAACGTGTTTGCCGTGAATGCGGTGATGATCCGTGGCGGCCGTCACGTTGGCGACCGCACGTTCTTTCCACGGCATGCGGATCCGGGCGACGACGTAAGCGACGTGGTCAGCGCGTTCCTGGAACAACACTACGTCGACCGCCCGGTGCCGCGGACCATCGTCGCGCCGCAAGCCAGCGACATTCAGGCGCTCGCCGAGGTGCTGACCGAGCAGGCGGTGCACAAGGTCGAGATCGTGACGAACCCGGGCGGCGAGCGGCGCGTATGGGTGACGATGGCGACGCAGAACGCGACGCTTGCGATCCGCCAGAAGCTCGCGCAGAAGGCGACGCAGGAGGATCGCCTCGCGGCGCTGCAGGAGGCGTTGCAGCTTCCACCGAGCGTGCAGCGCATCGAGTGCTTCGACGTGTCGCATACGATGGGCGAGGCTCCGGTCGCATCGTGCGTGATCTTCGACAAGCTAGCGATGCAGACGTCGGAGTACCGCCGCTTCAACGTGACTCCGGCGCACGCCGGCGACGACTATGCGGCGATGCGCGAGGCGCTGACGCGGCGCTGCGCGCGCATCGTGTCGGGGGAATATCCGGCGCCGGATCTGCTCGTGATCGACGGCGGCCGCGGGCAGGTGAATGTCGCCGCCGACGTGCTGGCCGAGCAGGGGTTGCATCAGACGGCGCTGATCGGGATCGCGAAGGGCCCCGAGCGGAAGCCGGGCCTCGAGGACATCGTGTTCCCCGGCCGCGAAGCAGTGCTCAAACTGCCGTCCGATCACCCGGGCCTGCACCTGCTGCAGCAGATTCGCGACGAGGCGCATCGCTTCGCGATCCAGGGGCATCGCGCGCGGCGCGCGAAGGCGCGCAACACGTCGACACTGCAGGAGATCAGCGGCATCGGCGCCAAGCGCCGCCAGGCGTTGCTTGCGCATTTCGGCGGGCTGAAAGGAATGCAGTCGGCGAGCGTCGAGGATCTCGCGCGGGTACCCGGTATATCGCATGCGCTGGCCGAGCGTATTTACGGCGAGTTGCACTAAAGACCGTCGATCGTCGCGCGGCGGCCGGATCCGGTTCGCAGCGTAGAATCATCGGGTTGTCGTCCGCCGCAGCGCAAATGATTCCGAACATTCCCACCGCCCTGACGTGGCTGCGGATCGTGCTGATCCCGGTGTTCGTCGGCATCTATTACATTCCGCAGGAATGGCTCACGCCGGTGATGGCCAACTGGATCGGCATGAGCGTATTCGCGCTCGCCGCGGTCACCGACTGGCTCGACGGCTACCTCGCCCGCCGCCTCGGCGCGACGAGTGCGTTCGGCGCGTTCCTCGATCCCGTTGCGGACAAGCTGATGGTTGCCGCCGCGTTGATCCTGCTCGTCGAGCTCGGACGTGCCGAGGCGTACCTTGCCATCATCATCATCGGCCGCGAGATCGCGATTTCCGCATTGCGCGAGTGGATGGCGCAGCTTGGCCGCTCGCGCAAGACCGCGGTTGCCTTCATCGGCAAGGTCAAGACGGTTGCGCAGATGACCGCATTGATTGCGCTACTGCTGTGGGAAGACGTGATTCCCGGGATTTCCACACCACTACTCGGCACGTTCGCATTGTGGATCGCGGCGATCCTGACACTGTGGTCGATGTTCCACTACCTGCGACGCGCCGCGCCGCACTTCCGCGCCGAGGCGTTGCCGCGCGCAGCGGAGCCGGTCCCGCGGAAACCAGAACCGCGCTCGCGCAAGTCCAAGCCGGGCGTGCGTGCCGCGCGGCCGCGAGCGCATTAGAGGGCAGGCGCGCGCTGGCTGAATATCGCGGTGTGGCGCGCCGCGATGCGCGCGTGGCCGGCATGTTAAAATTCGCGCCGCGACGTAGCGGTCAAAGCGGCTGCGGCGCTTCTCCCGATCCCCGATAGCTCAGTTGGTAGAGCGACGGACTGTTAATCCGCAGGTCCCAGGTTCGAGCCCTGGTCGGGGAGCCAATTCATTCAAATAGTCTGTCCCAAGGCTCGAGATTAGCCGCCGTGCGCGGCCTTCGTCAGCGGCGCTTCAAATGAAGGTCGAGGGCGGCCGCCACAATCGGCTTGGCCCACTGGGGCGTGTCCGCCAGCAGCGAGCGCAGCTTCGTCGGCGCGATGATCTTCCGCTCGACACAATGTAGCAGGAGCCGCAGTGCGGGCGTCAGACCTCGCCCTGGGTCCGCTTCCGCGGAGTTGTCGTAGACCCGCACCGACGCAAGCTGTGGCAGCAAGCGGACGAGATTTTTGCGCCCACCGTCGTAGCGCTCCACAATCTTCTCGCGCGGGATGTCGTGGCCGCCGCGCGCGACGCGCTGGCGCACGCGTTCAACGTGGAGCTCGACATTCTTGAGACCGGCAAACCAGACGTGCACGGCGAGGCCCTCGCCTGCCGCACGCTCGAGAAGGTCAGTCATGGTCTGGCCGCCCAAGGTGGTCTCGAAGGCGAAGTCGAGATGCTGGTCGATCGCGCGCTCGAGGAGCGTCCGACCCTGGCTCCAAGCGGCTGCGTTGACCTCGCCCATCGTCGGTGGTGGATTCAGGTGCGCATTGGCGGCCGCGATCTTGCGCGCGGCCTCGTCTGGGTCGTAGAAGCGCACCCCCGACGCAAGCAGGGCCGCACCCCCGATGCTGCTCTTGCCGGCTCCGTTGCAGCCGGCGAGCACGAAGATGCTGCCGTGACGCTGCGGCGGCGTTGCCGCCTTAGCCACGCGTGCGGTGCTTGGTTTTCTTGCCGGCACTACGCTTGGTCAGCGCCACATCCGCGGCTGTGGCCGGCTTTCGCACGCGTACTACCGTCCCGCTCACCCCGGAGGGTAACGTCTTGCCCTTGCGCACATGGCTCGCGACCGTCGGCGCCACATGCCCGCTCGACACCACGCCACCCTGCCGCCGCGCCGCATGCCCCAGTTGTTCGGGGGTCATGCTGAACGCGCGCTCCATCGCGGCCCGGACGCCTGGTTCCTGCATGCGCTCGAGCAAGGCGTCGAATTCGTCGGTCAGCGTATTGAGCGAGCGCGAATCCGCGCGCGCCATGCGCTGGTACGTCTCGACCGAGATCACCACGAACTTGGGCTCGTTGCGCAGGGTGATCGCGACCCCGCCCTCCTTCGTCACGCGCTCGAGTATCCGGCCGAAGCCGTTCTTGGCGTCGCTCGACGAAATCCTGGCGGGCTCGACGAGTTCCCCGCGGGCGTTGCGGATCCTGATGGCGGACGACGACATGGCCACTCCTTTGGCGAGAAGAGTCATTCTACGCGAGTTGGCCAACACAGCCAACTTAGCCAAATGGGGCCGCGCTTCTTCCTTGGTCAGCCATTGGATCAAACCAGCGGTAGATGTCCGCCGCCCGTGACCATCAGATCGGTTCCCGCGATGTAGCTGGCAGCATCGGAGCAGAGGAGAACGGCGGCCCCGACCATCTCGTCGGGATCTGCGGCGCGCCCGATGGGTCGTGCAGCGGTCGCCTGAATGTTCTTCCACACCTCGGCATCCTGCCGACGCCAGCGGTTGCGCTCGGTCGCAACGAGGCCGGGCGACAAATTGTTGATCATGACGTTGAACGGCGCGTACTGCTTCGCCAGGTTGACGCACAAATTTTGTTGTGCGCTCTTGAGCGCGGCGTAGATGGCGAGATCCGGCTCCGGTCGCACCTGATTGATGCTGCCAATGGTCAGCACGCGTCCCCAGCGATTCGCCTTCATCGCCGGTAGGGCCGCCTGCAGCAGTTCAACCGTTGCGCGGAAGTTGATCCGAAACTGGCGCTGTATTTCATCGCCGGTCACTTCGAGGAACGGTGCGCGCGATTGAATCGAGGCGCAGATGACGAGGATGTCCACGCCGCCCAGCGCAGCGGTCGCGGCGGCGACTACCCGGCGCCCGGCGTCGTCCTCCGCGAGATCGGCTTCGACCACACAGGCATCAACGCCGCGCGACTGTAGCGCCATACGCGTCTCCTGCGCGGCATCGGGCCGGCCGAACGCCTTGTCCGCCGCGGCCGAGTAGTGGACGGCAATGGCGGCGCCGTGGTCGGCGAATCCCAGGGCGATGCTGCGGCCGATACTGAGGCTCGCACCCGTGATCAGGGCACGACGCCCGGACATCGAAAACCATGCTGACATGGTGACTCCCAAGCTTGATCAAATCACGGTTACGCGCCTCACTCTACCCCATGAGAGATCCTGATGTTTCGTCGACCTTGATCACATTTCCGCCGCGTGGTACTTTTGGTGCCATGGAGAAGACCGCATCGATCGAGATTTGCGATCGGATTCGCGATGACATCGTGTCGGGTGCCTTGCCGTTCGGCAGCCGGCTGACGCTGCATCGGCTCGCGACCCGTTACGCCACCGGCCATATGCCGGTGCGCGAGGCGTTGCGCCAGCTCCAGGGCGAAGGTCTGGTGGTGCAGGCGCCCAACTGCGGCGCCCGGGTGCGCGCGGTCGACGTGGATTTCGTGCGCAATATCTTCGATTTGCGGATCGTCATTGAATCGATGCTCGCGCGACGCGCCGCCGAGCGGATCAAGCCGAAGCAGGTTGCCGCGCTCGACGTCGTGCAAGCGGGTCTCGAGACGTGTATCGCGGCGCGGGATTTCGCCGGCGCGTTGGCCGCGAACCGGGCGTTTCATCGAATCATCAACGAGGTCGCCGGCAATCCCGAAGCGTCGGCGCTGCTGGACCGCCACTGGGGCCTGATCGCCGCCCTTTGGAATCTGTACGGCTATGGCGAGGAGCGGGCCGCCGGGGTGATCTCCGACCATCACCAGATGCTCGACGCCTTTGCCACGCACGATACCGACGTGGCCGCCTGTCTTGCCATGGCGCACGCCGCGAAAGCCAAGCAGGAGTTGATCGCGCGGATGCTTCGCCAGCCCGTCGCTGTTGCCGAGGCAGCAGCCTGAGTCGTGGTGACGGCCGTCGATATTGCCGCGCTGTCGGCGCGCGTTTCCGACCAGACGGTCTGGACATTCGTTCGTCTCGAGACAGCGGACGGCCGTGTCGGTTGGGGCGAGGCGACGCTCCACAATTGCGCCGCTGCGGTTCATGCTCATGTGCGGCGGCTCGCGCCGGCGATCGTCGGACGAAAATCGTCGTTCCCGACCGACGTCGTCGACGTCGTGGGCATCTCCGGACGCGATGCCGCAGAGGCGGCGGCGATCAGCGCGATCGACCAGGCGCTGTGGGACGTTACGGCGCAAGCGCGCGGCGAAGCGCTGGCCAACGCGCTGGGCGATCCGCTTCGAACCACGATCGACCTTTATGCGAACATCAATCGCGGGACCCTCGATCGCAGCGCTGCCGGGTTTGCCGCGCGGGCGATCGAGGCGGTCGCAAGCGGGTTCGATGCGATCAAGATCGCTCCTTTCGACGGCGTGCAGCCGGACGACGTCGACAAGACGGACGCCATCAACAAGCTGGGGCTCGGCCTTCGCCGAATCGCTGCCGTGCGCGCGGCGATCGGACCGGACGTGCGGCTGCTCGTCGATTGCCATTGGCGGCTGACCGAAATCCTCGCGCACGACGTGCTGCGCGAGGTTGAATCGCTGCAGCTCTATTGGCTCGAATGTCCGCTGCCCGAAGACATCGGCCATTTTCCCGCGCTTCGGCGTTTGCGAAGCCGCGCCAATGCCATGGGCGTACGGCTCGCCGGATGCGAGATGATGATCGGCCGCCGAGGTTTCCGGCCGTTCCTCGACGCCGGCGTCTACGACGTCATCATGCCGGACGTGAAATATGCCGGCGGCGTTCGCGAGCTCGTACGGATTGCACAGGCGGCCGCCGTTCAAGGCGTTGCCTGCTCGCCGCACAATCCGAGTGGTCCGATCGCACACGCGCATAGCCTGCATGTCAGCGCGCACGTGCCGCTGCTCCCGTTTCTGGAAATCCAGTACGGCGAGAGCCCGTTGTTTTTCGATTTCGTCGACGGCGCCTTGCCGCATCCGCGATGCGGCCGCAGCGATCTGCCGCGGGGCAACGGCCTGGGAGTAGGGCTCGCGCGCGCAGCATTGCGCGAACGCCTGATCGACATCGAAGACGCCGCGACGTTACGTGAGGTTGCGCGATGAGCGGTGCATTGCGATCGGCCGCACCGCTGCCGGTGACAATGCGCGCCGGCGTCGCGTGGAAGCGCCATTTGCGCCACGGCGAGTTCGTGCTGGCCCTCGTCGCTGTCGGCGGCCTGTGGCATCTCGTCAGCGTCATCGTGAACAACAGGACGCTCGTTCCGCCGCCGCTGCGCGTGCTTCGCGCGTGGGTAAGCCTGTGGGGCGAGCAGCTGCCAACCGACATCATCGCGAGCCTCGTTCATCTCGGACTTGGCTACGGGCTCGGGATCGCCACAGGCATGGTGCTCGCCCTGCTTGCAGCCCGCTTTCTGTTCGTCGAGGTGATCATCGATCCGATCGTCGAGGTGCTGCGTCCGATCAGTGCGATCGCCTGGATCCCCATCGCCATCCTGATGTTCGGCATCGGCACGGGCGTTCCGATCTTTCTCATCTTCTACGCCGCGATCTTTCCGGTGTTCATCAACATGCTGGCAGGCATCAAGCAAGTCGATCCCCGGCTGGTCCAGGCCGCCCAGATGCTCGGCGCGTCGCGCCGGATGATCGTCACGCACGTCGTGATGCCGGCGGCCCTGCCGCTGATTCTCGCCGGCGCACGGTTGAGTCTCGGCGTTGCGTGGATGGCGATGGTCGCCGCGGAGTTGACGGGTGCCGATTCCGGGCTGGGATGGCGGATCTTCTGGTATCAGGAATTCTTCGCCATGGACAAGGTGATGGCGGTGATCCTGACCATCGGCGTCCTGGGCTACATCTTCGATTCGTTGCTGCGCGCTCTGCAGGCGCGCATCACCCGCTGGAGCCCGGACGGGTCGGCGCAGCAATGACCGACGCGCAGCGCCGCTGGCTGTCTCTGCCGGTGTTCGGCACGATCCTGGTCTTCTGGGAGCTCGCGGTCCGTCAATCGGGACAGCTCAAGCTCTATCCGTATCCGAGCGGCGTGATCGAGGCCGCCGTGCGCACGATCGGCGACGGAAGTCTGATCGCCGCGACATCGGGAAGCCTCTACCGCGTCGTGGTCGGTTTTGCGATCGGCGGCGTGCTGGGCATCCCGCTCGGCCTGCTGATGGGCTCGCTGCAGCCGGTGAACCGTGCGATGAGCCCGATCATCGACTCGCTGCGCTCCATTGCGCCCATTGCCTGGATTCCGATGGCGCTGCTATGGCTCGGCATTCGCGGCAACGCGGCGCTGTTCATCGTCGCGTACGCGGCATTCTTTCCGTTCGTCGTGAACACGATCCAGGCGGTGCGACTGATCGACCGCAACCTCGTCAACGCGGCGCGTGCGCTCGGTGCAAGCCGCGCTCTCGTCGTGCGGTCCGTCATCATGCCGGGCTCGCTGCCGGTCATCCTGACCGGGGCGCGTATCTCGCTGGCTTTTGCCTGGGGCGCGATCATCGCCGCCGAGCTCGCCATGGGGATCAAGGTCACGGCCGGTGGATCGGGCGCCGTCGGGCTTGGTCAGCTCATGGTCAGCACGCTCTACATCCGGCGCGACGTGAACGGCCTCGTCCTCTACATGATCGTCGTCGGCATCATCAGCCTGCTGATCGACCTCCTGATGCGGCGACTGCAACGCAACCTCACGCCATGGCGGTAACGATGAGCGCGAAAATCGAGGCGCGCGGCCTCTGCAAGACGTACGTGTCGGCGCGTACCGGCGAAGAAGTGGAGGCGCTTCGCGACATCTCGTTTCGCATCATGCCGAACGAGTTCGTCAGCATCGTCGGCCCGTCGGGCTGCGGAAAATCGACGCTGCTGTCGCTCGTCGCCGGGTTCACTGCACCGACGACGGGGCAGGTCCTGGTCGACGCAACGGCGGTGGCCGGTCCCGACCCGCGACGCGGCGTGATGTTCCAGGAGTACGCGCTTTTTCCCTGGCGCACCGTGCTCGGCAACGTCGAGTTCGGACCCATGGCGCGTGGCGCACGCGCCGACGAGCGTCGCGCCTTGGCGCAGCGCTACATCGAGATGGTCGGGCTCGCCGGTTTCGAGGGGCGCTATCCGCACGAGTTGTCCGGCGGCATGCGCCAGCGCTGCGCGCTCGCGCGGCTGCTCGCCAACGAGCCCGAAGTGTGGCTGATGGATGAGCCGCTCGCGGCGGTCGATCTGCAGACGCGCAACATCCTTCAGGATGAATTGCTGCGCCTGTGGGGTGACGGCGGCGATCCGGCGGCGCGGCGCTCCGTGATGTTCGTGACGCACGGCATCGACGAGGCGGTTTATCTGTCGGATCGCGTGATCGTGCTCGGCCGGCGGCCCGGCCAGATCAAGGAGGTCGTCGCGATCGATCTGCCGCGCCCGCGGCGCGCGGTGCGCAACAGCGCGGAGGCCGGACGCTACAACGATCACATCTGGAGCTTGATTCGCGACGAAGCTGCGCAGGCGATCGTCGAGGAGACGAGCTGACACGTTCGCGTTCTAACAGAAAGCTTCGGAGGAAACATGAACGAC
>DASSVX010000186.1:0-7298 GCA_035705655.1 Casimicrobiaceae bacterium | reverse complement strand
TCTTCTTCGCGGCCGGCTTCTTTGCAGCACTCTTCCTGGCGGCCGGCTTCTTGGCCGCGGTCTTTTTCGCAGCTTTCTTGGCAGTAGCCATGTTTCTCCTTCCTGTCAGTTTTTGCGGGCGGTACGCTGCAGCGTCCTCGGGCGCGCCTTCACTATCCATCGTCACGACGCTCCATCGGCGGCGACTATACCGCATTTTGCGCAGGGAGGAAGCGCCGTACGAGGGAAATTCCACTCTGGAGCGGAGCGTGTTGCAACGGCGCGAACGCGTGTGCGCCACGCGTGCTTTCCCCCTGCGTTCCGCTCGGCGAGCGGTGGCGGCGGAGTAGAATCGATCGCCATTCGCGCCCGATGCCCACTCCCGCAACCGATCTTGCACAGCTTCGCGTCGACTACAAGCGCGCCGCATTGAGCGAGCGCGACGCGGCAGCCGACCCTTACCGGCAGTTCGCGCGCTGGTTCGACGAGGCCCTCGCCGCCGCGGTTCCCGAGCCGAACGCGATGACCCTCGCCACCGTCGACCCGGCCGGACAACCGGCCGCGCGCATCGTCCTGCTGAAGGCGGTCGACGCGCGCGGCTTCGTCTTCCATACGAACTACGACAGCCGCAAGGGACGCGACGTCGCGGCGAACGCGCGCGTCGCGCTGCTCTTCTTCTGGCCCGAGCTCGAGCGGCAGGTGCGCGTCGAGGGGCGCGCCGCGCAGGTGGATGCGAACGAATCGGACGCCTATTTCGCGCAACGCCCGCACGGCTCGCAGCTTGCCGCCTGGGCGTCGCCGCAGAGCGCCCCGGTGGCTGATCGCCAAGCGCTCGAGGCCCGGTTCTCCGCCGTGGAAGGGCGCTTTGCCGCGCATGTTCCGCGGCCCGCGAACTGGGGCGGCATGCGCGTCGCCGCCGACCGCTTCGAATTCTGGCAGGGGCGGCCGTCACGGCTGCACGATCGGCTCGTATGGTCCCGTACGGACGGCGGATGGTCGATCGGACGGCTCGCGCCGTGACGCAGCGGTTTCGCGTATCGCCGTTCGGCGTCCTGATCGCGCTCGGCGTCGCCAATCACCTCGTGCTGACCGGATCGCGCGTTGCGGTATCGCTGAACGCGCTGGCACTCGGCGAGAACGCGGCCACCGTCGGCGGCCTGATGGCGCTCTTCGCGCTGTTCCCGATGTTCCTCGCGATTCCTGCCGGCCGTCTCGCCGATCGGATCGGCGTGCGCGGGCCGATGCTCGCCGGTTCGATCGGCACGGCCGCGGGCGTGCTCGTCGTGACGCTGCTGCCGGGTCTTCCCGCGCTCTTCGCGACGGCGATGCTGACCGGCGTGTCGTTCATGCTGTTCCAGGTGGCTGCGCAGTACGCGACCGGAGAAATGGGCGGGGTCGCCGCGCGCTCGCGCAACTTCGGATTGCTTGCACTCGGTTATTCGACGTCGTCGATCGCCGGACCGATGATCGCGGGCCTCATGATCGACCATGCGGGGTACCGGGCGACATTCGCGTTGCTGACACTGCTGCCGCTGCTGCCGATCGCGGTGCTGGCGACCAACCGGATCGCGCTTCCAGGCGCGCATCCCGCGCGTGCCGCGCGCATCGACGGCAGCGCGCTCGACTTCGTCTCGCATCGCGAAATGCGGCGCGTGTTCATCATCAACGGCCTCGTCTCGATGGCCTGGGAGCTGCACACGCTGTTCGTGCCGATCTACGGCCACACGATCGGGCTTTCCGCGTCACGCATCGGGTTGATCCTCGCGGCGTTCGCCGCGGCGACGTTCACGGTGCGCCTCGCGATGCCGGCGATCGCAAGCCGCATATCGGAGCATGCGGTGCTGACCTCGGCGCTTTACATAGGCGCGCTCGTCTATCTCGCGCTGCCGTTCTCGCGCACGGCCGGCACGCTGATGGGGCTCTCGTTCTGCCTCGGTCTTGGACTTGGCGCCAGCCAGCCGATGGTAATGTCGCTGTTGCACAGCCACGCGCCGCCCGGACGCATGGGCGAGGCCGCCGGCGTGCGGCTGTCGCTCGTCAATTCGATCTCGGTGGCCGTGCCGCTCGTGTTCGGCGCGGTGGGCGGCGTGGTCGGCCTCTCGCCGGTGCTGTGGTCGGTCGGCGTCTTCCTGGCGACCGGCGGGTGGCTCACGCGCGCGCCGCGTCGCTAGCGTGCCGGCAACGCGGACATCACGCGCGTTTCCTGAGCCGCTCCGCGTACGCCTTGCGGAATTTCGCGACCTTGGGCGCGACGACATACGCGCAGTACGGCTGCCCGCCGTTGCGCTCGAAGTAGTCCTGGTGATACGCCTCGGCCGGGTAGAACGTCGCCGGACCCGCCACGTCGGTGACGATCGGGTCGGGCCAGACGTGCTGCGCGTCGAGCTCGCCGATCACCGCCTTCGCATCCGCGCGCTGGGCGTCGGTGAGCGCGAAGATCACCGAGCGGTACTGCGTGCCCACGTCGTTGCCCTGCCGATTGCGCGTCGTCGGATCATGGATCGTGAAGAACACGCGCAACAGGTCGCGATAGGAGAGCACCGCGGGGTCGAAGCTCACGCGGACGACCTCGGCGTGACCGGTGTCGCCGCTGCACACCGCCTCGTACGACGGATGCGGCGCGTGTCCGCCGGCGTATCCCGACTCGATCGACGTCACTCCCGCGAGCTCGCGGAAAACGGCATCGAGACACCAGAAGCAGCCGCCTCCGAGAAGGGCGGTTTCGACAGGGGGATCGTTTGGCATGGCAGGCTCCTCGAAGGTTGGTCGCCCGAATATCGCAAAAGCTTACGCCGTACGGCGCTGCATCACGCACCGGCTGCGATAATCGGCCGCCTCTCATTGCGGCGAAAGCGCCCGGGCCTCGACGGTGAATCCGTTCCGCTTCCTGTTCCGCGTCGCTTCGCGGCTACGCGACATCGATCTCGCGCGCGCGGCGAGCAGCCTGTCGTTCACGACGCTGCTCGCGATCGTCCCGCTCGTCACCGTCGCCTTCGCGTTCGTCGCCCGCTTCCCGATCTTCGAGGACTGGCTCAACGTGCTCGAGCACTTCCTGCTGCGCCACCTGCTGCCGTTCGCGGGAGCCGCGCAGGTGCGCGCCCACATCATCGGCTTCGCCGAGCAGGCCGGGCGGCTTCGTGGCGTCTCGATCGCCTTCATCGCGGTGAGCGCCGTGCTCGCCGTGACCACCGTCGAGCGCGAGCTCAACGCGATCTGGGGCATCCGCCGCGGCCGGTCGCTCCCCAAGCGCATGCTCGTCTATGCGATCGGACTCACCGCGGGCCCGGTGCTGCTCGGCGCGAGCATCTCGATCACGACGTGGCTCGTCGTGCATTCGCTGGCGGTCGTTCCGTTCCGCAGGACATTCGGCGCACAGGTCGTCGAGGCGCTGCCGTTCGTGTTCTCGACCGCGGGACTCACGCTGCTCTACAAATGGTTGCCCGCGCGGCACGTGCCGCTCGTGCCCGCGCTCGTCGCAGCCGCGATCGGCGCGGCCGTGTTCGAAGCGGCCAAGCACGCGTTCGCGTGGTACCTGACGCGCATTTCGAGCTACGAGGCGGTGTACGGCGCGCTCGCCGCGCTGCCGATCTTCCTTTTGTGGGTCTATTTCTGCTGGCTGATCATCCTGGCGGGCGCGGCGGTCTCGGCGACGATTGCCGAGCCGGGCGGGCGGCGCGGACGCCGCGGCGCGACGAGCGGCTGACGCGACGGCGGTGACGTTGCGGTTGCCGCCGCGCGGGCGCCACGCTACATTTCGCCGCTGTCTTCAACGAAGGAGCAACGAAACCCATGTGGGCGATGATTCAAGCGGCCGGCTGGCCGATCTGGCCTCTCATCATCGCGTCGGTCGTGGCGCTGGCGCTGATCTTCGAGCGGCTGTGGTCGCTGCGCCAGAGCATCGTGGCACCCGCCGGCATGGTCGATCACGTGCTGGTCGAATTCCGCCACACGGGTCCGACGCACGACCTGCTTGCGCGCACGGCGGAACAGGGCCCGCTCGGACGCATCCTCGCCGCCGGCCTCGCCAACGTGAAAAGCCCGCGTCCGGTCATGAAGGAGGCGATCGAGGAGGTCGGCCGCGTGGTGACGCACGACCTCGAGCGCTTCCTGACCACGCTCGGCACGATTGCGTCGATGGCGCCGCTGCTCGGCCTGTTCGGCACCGTCATCGGCATGATCGAGATCTTCGGCTCGCAAAGCGCGGCGGGGTCCAATCCCGTCCAGCTTGCGCACGGCATCTCGGTCGCGCTCTACAACACGGCGATGGGCCTCATCGTGGCCATTCCCAGCATGATGTTCTACCGTTACTTCCGCTCGCGTGTCGATGCGCTGGTCGTCGAGATGGAGCAGCAGGCGATCAAGCTCGTCGATTTCGCGCACAACGAGCGCAAATGACCTCGAGGGCGAAGCTGGCGCGCGGGGCAGTGCGATGAATCTGCGCGGCAATCGGGAGCGCGAGGACCCGGAGATCAATTTCATCCCGCTGATCGACGTGCTGCTCGTGATCCTCATCTTCCTGATGGTCACGACCACCTACCAGCGCATCGCCGAGCTTTCGATCACGCTTCCCGAGGCCAACGCCGATCCGGCGAAGGATCGTCCGCGCGAGATCAACGTCGGCCTCGATGCGCAGGGCCGCTACAAGATCGGCCGCGAGCCCGCGTTCACGTTCACGACCGTCGATGCGCTGGCCGCGACGCTGAAGCGCGCCGCGGGCGACGCGAAGGAGCCGATCGTCGTCATCAACGCGGATGCGCAGGCGACGCATCAATCGGTGATCCACGTGATGGAAGCCGCGCGCAACGCGGGCTTGACGCACATCACGTTCGCGACACAGGCATCCCCGGCCGCGGCCTCCCGGTGACGCGCGCCGAGGCGGCGCTCGCGCGCGCCTGGTATTCGCGCCGGCCGACGTTCGTGGCGACGCTGTTGCGGCCGCTGTCCTGGATATTCGGCGCTGTCGCGGCCCTGCGCCGTGCCGCCTACCGCGCAAAGCTCTTGCCTTCCACGCGCGTTCCGGTGCCGGTGGTCGTGGTCGGCAACATCACCGTCGGCGGCGCGGGCAAGACGCCGCTCGTTGCCGCACTCGCTGAAGCACTTGCCGCGCGCGGGCGCCATCCCGGGGTGTTGAGCCGCGGCTACGGGCGGCGCACGCGCGACGTGCGCGAAGCAGGCGCCGGCGACGATCCGCGCGACGTCGGCGACGAGCCGTTGCTCCTCGCCGCCGCCGGGTTTCCGCTGGTCGTCGGGAGTGACCGCGCCGCGGCGGCGCAGTCGCTGCTCCGCGCGCATCCCGAGGTCGACGTGCTTCTCAGCGACGACGGGCTGCAGCACTATGCACTCGCACGCGACGTCGAGATCGCCGTCGTCGATGCCGCCCGCGGGCTCGGCAACGGGCTGCTGCTGCCGGCGGGTCCGTTGCGCGAGACGGCGTCGCGGCTTCACTCGGTCGATGCACTCGTGTGGCGAACCGCGCCCGGACAGCGAGCCCCGATGCGCGGACATCCGCATGAATTCGTTGCGCCGTACGAGCCCCGGCCCTGGGTCAACGTGCTCGATTCCACGCTGCCGTTCGACGAGGGGCTGCTCGCGGATCCCGCCAGCGTCGCCATCGCAGGGATCGCCGATCCGGCATCGTTCTTCGACGCGCTGCGCGCGCGGGGCTTCCGCGGCGAGACGCGAGCGTTCGCCGATCATCACGCCTATGCGCGCGACGACGTGGCCTTCGTGCGCGCACCGGCGATCCTGATGACGCAAAAGGACGCGGTAAAATGCCGGGCATTCGCCGACGCGCGGATGTGGATGCTGCCGATTCGCGCGCGCGTCGAACCGGCGCTGGTCGATTTCGTCGTGGAGAAGATCGATGGACCGAAAGCTCCTCGAAATGCTGGTCTGCCCGGTCACCAAGGGTCCCCTCGTTCATGATGCCGAGCGCGGCGAGCTCATCTCGCGCTCGGCGCGCCTCGCCTATCCGATCCGCGACGGCATTCCGATCATGCTCGAGGAGGAGGCGCGCAAGCTCACTCCCGAGGAATGGGAAGCGGGGAAGGAGTGACGCGGCCGGCGCACGACGCGGCCGGCGTGCGCTTCACGGTCATCGTCCCCGCACGCTATGCATCGTCGCGCCTGCCGGGGAAGCCGCTCGCCGATCTCGGCGGCAAGCCGCTCGTCGTGCGCGTCGCCGAGCGTGCGCGCGCAAGCGGTGCCGAGCGGGTCGTCGTCGCGACCGACGACGTGCGTATCGAGGAGGCCGCGCGTGCGTGGGGCGTCGACGCGATCATGACCCGTGCCGGTCACCCGAGCGGCACCGACCGGCTCGCCGAAGCCGCAGTGGCGCTCGGGCTTGGCGACGACGAGATCGTCGTCAACGTGCAGGGCGACGAGCCGCTGCTCGACCCCGCGCTGATGCGCCGTGTGGCGAACACGCTTGCCGCGCGTCCCGATGCGGCGATCGCCACCGCGTGCCATCCGATCACGCAGATCGACGACGTGCTCAATTCGAACGTGGTGAAGGTCGTGCTCGATGCGCGCGGCAATGCGCTCTATTTCAGCCGCGCGCCGATCCCCTGGGCGCGCGACGCGTTCTCGGCCGAGCCTCCGGTGCTCCCGGCCGGATTGCCGATCCACCGCCATTACGGGCTGTACGCGTACCGCGTCGCGTTCCTGCGCACGTTCCCGGCGCTGGCACCCGCGCCGATCGAGACGCACGAAGCACTCGAGCAATTGCGCGCGCTGTGGCACGGCCTGCGCATCGTCGTCGACATCGCGCACGGAGCGCCGTCACCGGGCATCGACACGCCGGAGGATCTCGCGCGGGTGCGCGGGCTTCCGGAATTCGCAGCACCCGCGACGCAACCGGAGTGCAGCCGATGCGACTGATCCTGATCGGGCCTCCGGGCGCAGGCAAGGGTACGCAGGCGGCGTTCATACGCGCGGCCTACGGCATCCCGCAGATTGCGACCGGCGACATGCTGCGCGCTGCCGTCAATGCCGGCACGCCGCTCGGGCTCGCGGCGAAGCAGGTGATCGATCGCGGCGTGCTCGTCTCCGACGACATCATCATCGGCCTCGTCAAGGACCGGCTACGCGCGCCCGATTGTGCGCGGGGCTATCTGTTCGACGGCTTTCCGCGCACGATCCCGCAGGCCGATGCGCTGAAGCACGCGGGCATCCCGCTCGATTACGTGATCGAGATCGACGTCCCGGACGCGGCGATCGTCGAGCGGATGAGCGGACGGCGCGTGCTCGTGCCGTCGGGGCGCTCGAACCACGTCAAGTTCAATCCGCCGAAGATCCGCGGCCACGACGACGTCACGGGC
>DASSVX010000185.1:0-2954 GCA_035705655.1 Casimicrobiaceae bacterium | reverse complement strand
TTCGGACGTCCGTGAACGACCGGCCGAAAGCACGCCAACACCGCGTCGCGGGTAACCATCGCCGGTGCGCTCAGAAGATCCACGCCAGCGAGGCGGACAGCAATCGAGTGCGGCCCAGTTCCGGGTTGAGCTCCGGCGCGGCGTTCGTCTGCACGGCGAATTGGGCTTCGAATGAAGGTGTCGGCCGATAACCAAGGCCCGCGCTCACGTTCACCTTGCCGATCGTGTCGAGCCCGACGCCGCCGCGCACGATCAGGCCGTTGTGCATCGTGTGCTCGGCACCCCATGCGAATCGACCGAGGTTTTGCGAACCCGAGTGGTGTGTCGACAAGCGCAACGCCTTCGCGTCGAAGTAAAGCGCCGTGGCGTCGTCCGGATGCAGTCCGAAACCCGCGCCGAGCGTGACCGTGGAAATCGTGTCGTCGACAAGCGCGAGAACGGTATCGGGCGGAAGCGCCAGCGTGGTGCCGAGGGCCGGAAGCGGAACGAGCAGCGGCGCGACGTTCGTCACCGTCGTATGGCCGCGCGCCACGCCATAACTTCCGACAAGGCCCAACGTTAAGGCCTTCCCGATGTCGCGCGCATAGCCCAGCGCAACGTCGGGCGCCAGGAAGCGCGTCGAGTTGCGGGAGAGCGCGCCGCCGAGCGCCGGGGTCGACGCGTCGTTCACTATCGTGCCGCTTGTCAGCCGGGCGGTGAAACCAAGCGCGGAATGTTCGTCCAGCCGGCGTCCGTAGCCGCCGATCCATTCGTCCGAGCGCAGCGACTGCGTGAGCCCATTGTCTCCCCCGGCGTGCAGCGTCTGGGTAAATGCATACGCGAGAGCGATCGTTCCTGCGCTTAGCACCTGCCAGCGCAGCGAAACGGGCGCCGCGATCACCGTGCGTCCGCCGGTCGACGGCGCATCGACGAAACTGCCGGTCACCACGGTAGCAGGTTCCAGCGGCACTCTCCACGCCACGGCGCCGGGGTTGGCCGACCCACCGTCGAAAGCGGCGATCGACGCCTGTCGCGCGAGCGTCGACGAGTAATTGCTTTGACGGTCGACCGAAAGGAACAGGCGCAGCGCGAACGGCAGCGATTCGAAGTCGGCGCGCGCTACCGCGGGAACGAGCAGCAGCAACACGAGGCGCAGGAGTGCATGCGGACGAAGCAGAAAGCCCATGTCGCGGTACTCCCCTTCTTCGTTGCGTCGACGAAACGTGCGTCAAGCTCGCGCGCGCCCTCGCCCTGCCACGTCATCACGCCAGGCCATCTTCCCTGAACATCTGCTTGATGCCGCGAATCGCCTGTCGCGTGCGCGCTTCGTTCTCGATCATCGCGAAGCGCACGTGCGCATCGCCGTATTCGCCGAAGCCGATGCCCGGTGACACCGACACCTTCGCCTTCGCCAGCACGTGCTTCGCGAATTCCAGCGAGCCGAGCGACGCGTACGCTTCGGGAATCCTGGCCCACACGTACATCGACGCCTTCGGCACGTCGACCTCCCAGCCCGCTTCGTGCAGGCCCTTCACGAGCACGTCGCGACGCCGCTCGTAACGCTGCGTGATCTCCGCGACGCAATCCTGCGGACCTTCGAGCGCGGCAATGGCCGCCACCTGAAGCGGCGTGAACGTGCCGTAATCGTGGTAGCCCTTGATCCGCGACAGCGCATGGACGAGGTCGCGGTTGCCGACCATGAAGCCGATGCGCCACCCCGCCATGTTGTAGCTCTTCGACATCGTGAAGAACTCGACCGCCACGTCGCGCGCGCCAGGCACCTGCATGATCGACGGCGCCCGCCAGCCGTCGAAGCAGATGTCGGCATAGGCCAAGTCGTGCACGACCCAGATGCCGTATTCCTTCGCGAGCGCGATGATCTTCTCGAAAAACGGCAGCTCGACGCATTGCGCCGTCGGATTCGCCGGGAAATTGATGATCAGCATCTTCGGCTTCGGCACCGACAGCTTGATCGTCTGCTCGAGCTCGGCGAAGAAATCGACATCCGGCGTGAGCCGCACCTGCCGGATGTCGGCGCCTGCGATCACCGGGCCGTAGATGTGGATCGGGTAGCTCGGATTGGGCACGAGCACGGTGTCGCCGCGGCCGAGCGTCGCGAGTGCCAGATGCGCGATGCCCTCCTTCGACCCGATCGTGACGATCGCTTCGGTCTCCGGGTCGAACGAGACGCCCCAGCGCCGGTCGTACCAGTGGCAGATGGCGCGGCGCAGCCGCGGGATGCCTTTCGACACGGAATAGCCGTGCGTGTCGCCGCGCTGCACCGTTTCCACGAGCTTGCTCACGATGTGCGCCGGCGTCGGCCCGTCCGGGTTGCCCATGCCGAAGTCGACGATGTCCTCGCCGCGGCGGCGGGCCTCCATCTTGAGCTCGGACGTGATGCTGAAGACGTACGGCGGAAGCCGCTCGATGCGGGCAAACTGTGCGTTGGGATTCGAGGACATGTCTTGTCGTAAGCGCCCGGAGCCGTCCGAGCGACGAAAGATCGGGAAAGACTACAATCGTAAGCGAAATCGAGCGCTTACCGCAATGCACAATCGATGAAGTTTCATCTGCAGGCGCCCACCGGGAACATCGTCACCGGCAGCGGACCCGGATGGGTGCGCGTGGGCGGCGACGAGTACCGCGACAATATCGTCCTGCGCGCTGACGGCGTCGAGCCGGGCTTTGCCCCGGCAGGGTTCGACAATCTCACGGCCGAGGACTTCGCGGCATTGCTGCGCTCGACGCCGGAAATCGTGCTGCTCGGCACGGGCGCGACGCAACGCTTTCCACGCCCCGCCGTGACTGCGCCGCTGCACGATGCGCGCGTCGGGCTCGAGGTCATGGACACGCGCGCCGCGTGCCGGACCTACAACATTCTCGTCGCCGAGGGCCGCTCGGTCACGGCGGCGCTGATCGTCGCGTGAGATCGGGGTCAGAGCTGTAATTATTCGCGGATGCGAATAATTACAGCT
>DASSVX010000184.1:0-4351 GCA_035705655.1 Casimicrobiaceae bacterium | reverse complement strand
GAAGCGCCGATGATGACGACGACGCTCGTCACGATCGGGCTCTCGATCTTCCTCGAGAATTTCGCGCTGCTGCTTTGGGGGCCGCAGCCCCAGTCCATACCGACGCCCTTTGCGACGAAACCGCTGAGCTTCCTCGGTGTTTACACGACGCTGCTGTACGTTTTCTGCATGGGCGTCACCGTCGCGCTGATCATCGTCGGGCACGTGCTGATCCGGCGCACGCGCATGGGCAAGGCGATGCGCGCGACGTTCCAGAACAAGGAGGCCGCGGCACTCGTCGGCATTCGCATCGACCGCATCTACGCCTACGCCTTCGCGTTCGGTGCGGCGCTCGCCGCGGCCGCCGGTGCGGTTCTCGGCGGCTTCATTCCGGTCGAGCCCGCCACCGGTGGCATCGTGACCCTCAAGGCGTTCATCGTCGTGATCCTCGGCGGCATGGGCAGCTTCGTCGGCGCGATCGTCGGCGGCCTCGTGCTCGGCCTCGCCGAGGCGCTCGGCGCGGGTTACATGCCGAGCGGGTGGAAGGACGCGATCGGCTTTTTCGCGGTGATCCTCGTCCTGCTGTTCCGGCCCGAAGGCCTCTTCAAGCGTGCCTGAACCCGCGTCGTACCGCGTGGCGACGACCGTCGTCCTCGTCGCGCTTTGCGCGGTGCCGCTCGTCGTGCACGACGAGTATTACCTGCACCTCTTCATCGTGTCGGGCGTCTTCGTCGTCGCGGTGCTCGGCCTCGATCTCATCGTCGGCTACGTCGGGCAGCTTTCGCTCGCCCACGCGGCGTTCTTCGCGATGGGTGCTTACACGTCGGCGCTGCTCTTCGTTCGCCTCAAGTGGTCGATGTGGCTCGGATTGCCCGCCGCCGCGCTCGTCGCGGGCCTCGTCGCGCTCGCGCTCGGCTCGGTGATCCTCAGGACGCGCGGACACCGCTTCATCATCATCACCGTGGTCTTTGCCGAGTTGATGAGGCTCGTCGCCACGAACTGGGTCGACGTGACGCGCGGCTTCATGGGTCTGCCGGGGCTCACGATCCCTGCCCTCGAAATCCCCGGCGTCGGCACGATCGACATCGCGGCGAAGGCGCGCTTCTATTACGTCGTGCTGATCGCCGCGATCGTCGCGTTCGTGCTGTGCCGCCTGATCGTGCGCTCGTCGATCGGCCGCAAGTTCGTGCTGATCCGCGAAAACGAGCCGCTGGCCGAATCGCTCGGCATCTCGGCGTTTCGCTATTCGATGATCGCGTTCGCCGTCGGCGCGGCGCTCGCCGGCGCGGCGGGCAGCCTGTACGCGCATTACGTGGGATTCGTGAGCCCGGACCTCTTCAATTTTTCCTACGTGACGATCATGTTGATCATGGTCATTCTCGGCGGCAAGGGCACGCTCGCCGGGCCCGCGCTCGGCGCGGTCATCTTCACGTTCCTGCCCGAACTTCTGCGCGAGGCTTCGCACTGGCGAATGATCGTGTTCGCCACGATCCTGATCGTCGCGACGCTGTTCATGCCGAAGGGCATCGTCTTTCCGCTGGTCACCCATCTTCTGCCGCACCAACGGCGCCTGCGCAATGCCCGCGCTCCTTGAGGGCCGCGGGCTCAGCGTGCGCTTCGGCGGCTTGCTCGCGCTGAAGGGCATCGATCTCGCCGTGGACCGCGGCGAAGTGTTGAGCGTGATCGGCCCCAACGGCGCGGGCAAGACCACCCTCTTCAACGTCATCACCGGTCGCGTGCGGCCGACCACCGGAAGCGTCGTGTTCCGCGATCGCGCCATCGAACGCCTCGCGCCCTTTCGCATCGCGCAACTCGGCGTCGTGCGTACGTTCCAGAAGACCGAGGTCTTCGGCGAGCTCGCATTGATCGACGGCGTGGCGGCGGGCGCCCTCGCGCGAAACGACCCCGATCCGGAAGCCCGTGCCCGCGAGGCTCTTGCAATCGTCGGTCTCGGCAGCAAGGCCGGTTTGTCCGCCGAGCAGCTTTCCTACGGCGATCAGCGCCTGCTCGAAATCGCGCAGGCGCTCGCGGCCGACCCGGCCGTGCTGCTGCTCGACGAGCCGGCGTCCGGGATGAATCACGAGGAGGCTGCGCATATCATGCGGCTCGTCGTCGAGCTCCGTGCACGCGGTCTCGCGGTTGTCCTGGTCGAGCACAACATGCACGTGGTCATGTCGATCTCCGATCGCGTGGTCGTGATCAATTACGGCGAGAAGATCGCCGAAGGCGCCCCGGCCGACGTGCGAAACGATCCGCGCGTCATCGAGGCCTACCTCGGTGTGCCGCAACCCGCCGATGCTCGCGCTCGATAATGTCACGCTGCACCGCGGACACACGCGCGTGCTCGACAGCGTCTCGCTCACCGTGGACGAAGGCGAGCTCGTGGCGCTGATCGGGGCGAACGGCGCAGGCAAGACGACCGTGCTGCGGACGATCTCGGGCATCCTGAAGCCCACGAGCGGCGTCATCATGTTCCGCGGCAAGCCGATCCACACCGCCGACTCCGACGCGATCGTGCGCCTCGGCATCGCGCACTGCCCCGAGGAACGCAAGATCTGGCCGCAGATGAGCGTGCACGAGCACCTCGAGCTTGGCGCGTTCATTCGCAGCGACAGCGATGTCGGCGCCGACATGCAGCGCATCTTCGACATATTCCCGGTGCTGAAGGAGCGCCGCGAGCAGCTCGCCGGCACGCTCTCCGGAGGTCAGCAGCAGATGCTCGCGATCGGCCGAGCGCTGATGTCGCGGCCGTCGCTCGTTCTCTTCGACGAGCCGTCGCTCGGACTCGCGCCGATCATGGTCGAGACGATCGGCACGATGATCGCGGGCATTCGCGACCGCGGCAGCACCGTCCTGCTCGTCGAGCAGAATGCGTCGCTCGCATTGCGCCTCGCCGATCGGGCGTACGTGCTCGAAACCGGCCGCGTGACACTTTCCGGACCTGCGAAGGCCATGATCGAGAACCCCGAGGTTCACCGGGCGTATCTCGGAGGATAGGAGGAACCAGGATGAAGCGTGAAGTGATCAGGACACCGGGCGCGCCGGCACCGATGGCGCATTACTGCCAGGGCGTCGTCGCCGGCAACACGATCTTCGCCGCGGGGCAGATTGCCTCCGACTACAAGACCGGTGTCGCCCCCGAGGCACGACAGGATCCGGCATTCCCGTATTACGGCTCGAACATCCAGAAGCAGGCGCGCTACATCCTGCAGAACCTGCGCGGCGTGTTCGAGGCCGCGGGTTGCGGCTTGCAGGACGTCGTGAAGTCGCAGGTGTTCATGACGGACCTGAACGAATTCTTCCATTTCGACCAGGTATGGAAGGAGTTTTTTCCATCACCGCCGCCGCGCACCACGGTGCAGATGAGCGGACTGCTCGTTCCCGGCTGCCGGGTCGAGATCGACCTCACGGCCATCCAATCCAGCGTCGAACGCCGGGTGATCCGCGGTGCGTCGACGCCGACGCCGATGGCGCATTACTGCCAGGGCGTGCTCGTCGACGACACGCTCTATGCGGCCGGACAGATCGCATCCGACTACCGCACCGGCGTTCCGCCCGAGGCACGCCGCGACCCGGCGTTCCCGTATTACGCATCGGACATCGAGCGGCAAACGCGCTACGTGCTTTCGAACATCCGCTCGGTGTACGAAGCCGCCGGCTGCGATTTCTCCGACACCGTCAAGGCGCAGGTCTTCCTCACCGATCTCGACGACTTCGTGCACTTCGATCGCGTATGGCGCGAATTCTTTCCGTCGCCGCCGCCGCGCACGACGGTGCAGGTCGGTGCGCTCCTGGTGCCCGGATGCCGGATCGAAGTGGACCTCACGGCGGTGCACCCGCGCGTGCCGCGCAAGGTGATTGCGACGAAGGACGCGCCGGCGCCGATGGCGCACGACTGCCAGGGCGTGCTCGTCGGCGACATGCTCTACGCGGCGGGCCAGATGGCATCGGATCAGCGCACCGGCGTGGCGCACGAAGCTCGCCAGGACCCGGCGTTTCCGTATTACGGCTCGGACATCCAGAAGCAGGCGCGCTACGTTCTCGGCAACCTGCGCAGCGTGTTCGAGGCTGCCGGATGCTCGCTCGACGACGTGGTGAAATCGCAGGTGTTCCTGATGGATCTCGACGATTTCTACTACTTCGACCAGGTGTGGAAGGAGTTCTTCCCGTCACCGCCGCCGCGCACCACGGTGCAGGTGAGCGGACTGCTCGTTCCCGGCTGCCGCGTCGAGATCGACCTCACCGGCGTGAAACCCGGCGTCGGACGGCGCGTGATCCGCGGTGCATCGACGCCGACACCGATGGCGCATTACTGCCAGGGCGTGCTCGTCGATGACACGCTCTATGCGGCGGGACAGATCGCGTCCGACTA
>DASSVX010000183.1:0-8103 GCA_035705655.1 Casimicrobiaceae bacterium | reverse complement strand
AGGATCTCGCCGGCGCCTGTCTTGCGCGCTACGGGCTCGACGGTTCGGTCGTCGCGACGGCACACGGCACCTCGCTCGAGCGCATCGCGTTTCGTCACCCGTTTTACGATCGCGCGTCGCCGGTTTATCTCGGCGACTTCGTCACGCTCGAGCAGGGCACCGGCATCGTCCACAGCTCCCCGGCTTACGGCGTCGACGATTTCCTCTCGTGCCGCGCCTACGGGATGTCCGACGACGACATGCTCAATCCGGTACAGGGCAACGGCCGCTACGCGGCGAGCCTGCCATACTTCGGCGGCTTGTCGATCTGGGAAGCCAACCCGCGCATCGTCGACAAGCTGCGCGACGTGCACGCGCTGTTCCACGCCGAAAAGTTTGCGCACAGCTACATGCACTGCTGGCGCCACAAGACGCCGATCATCTATCGCGCGACGACGCAGTGGTTCGCCGGGATGGATGACGTTCCGGGGTACCGCGGGGTGAAGCCCGCGCGGACACTGCGTGAAACCGCGCTGCGGGGCATCGAGAACACCGAGTTCTTTCCCGCGTGGGGCAAGGCGCGCCTCTTCGGCATGATCGCGAACCGGCCCGACTGGACGCTGTCGCGGCAGCGGCAATGGGGCGTTCCGCTGCCGTTCTTCGTCGATCGCGAAACCGAGCAGTTGCATCCCGACACGCCCGCGTTGCTCGAGCTCGCCGCGACGAAGGTCGAAGCCGACGGCATCGAGAGCTGGTTCGAGGCGACGAGCGAGGATTTCGGCGTCGACGAGACGCGCTATCGCAAGCTCACCGACACGCTCGACGTCTGGTTCGATTCGGGCACGACGCACCAGACGGTGATGGGCGGGCCCGATGGTCGCCAGCGTCGCACCGGCTCGCATCCGGCGGACACCGGTTTTCCCGCGGACCTGTATCTCGAAGGCTCGGACCAGCACCGCGGCTGGTTTCATTCGTCGCTGCTGACATCGTGCATGCTGAACGGCGTGCCGCCGTACAAGGCGCTGCTCACGCACGGCTTCGTCGTCGATGGTCAAGGCCGCAAGATGTCGAAGTCGAAGGGCAACGTCGTCGCGCCGCAAAAGGTCGCGGGCACGCTGGGGGCGGAAATCCTGCGCCTGTGGGTCGGCGCCACCGACTACTCCGGCGAGCTGTCGATCTCCGACGAGATCCTGAAGCGCGTCGTCGAAAGCTACCGGCGCATCCGCAACACGCTGCGCTTCCTGATGGCGAATACGTCCGATTTCGACGCCGCGCGCGATGCCGTGCCGCAGGCCGAGCTCTTCGAGATCGACCGCTTCGCGCTCGCGAAGGCGCGCGCGTTGATGGACGCGGTTGCCGGCGACTACGGCCGCTACGAGTTCCATCTGGTCGTGCAGCGCCTGCAGACGTACTGCTCCGAGGACCTCGGCGGCTTCTACCTCGACGTGCTGAAGGACCGGCTTTATACGGCGGGCGCAAACAGCCGTGCGCGCCGCTCCGCGCAGACGGCGCTCGCGCTGATCCGCGACGCGCTGCTCGCGCTGATGGCGCCGGTGCTTTCGTTCACCGCCGAGGAAGCGTGGCAGTTGCTGCATCCCGGCGATCCGACGATCTTCGTGCGCACGTGGGCCGGGATGCTGCCCGAGGCGCACGACGAAGCGCTCGTCGCGAAGTGGGAGCGCATCCTCGCCGTGCGCGCACTCGTGCAAAAGGAGCTCGAGGCGGTGCGGCAGGGCGGGGCGATCGGTTCGTCGCTGCAGGCGGACGTCGACATCGTCGCCGGCGGTGACGACTACGACGATCTGGCGTCGCTCGGCGACGACCTGCGCTTCGTGCTCATCACGTCGGCGGCGAGCGTGCGTCGCGGCGAGCCGTTCGCCATTGCGGTGACGCCGAGCCGCTACCGCAAATGCGAGCGCTGCTGGCACTGGCGCGCGGATGCCGGCGGCGACCCTTCGCATCCCGGCTTGTGCGCACGCTGCATCGCGAACCTCTTCGGCGCGGGCGAGCCGCGGCAATACGCGTGACGCGGGCGACTGCCGCCGTGACGCAGCGCGCGCCGGCTTCCGCGAACTTGCGCTGGCTCTGGCTTGCCGTGCTGGTCATCGTGCTCGACCAGCTCACCAAGCACCTGATCCTCGCGTCGTTTCGCCCCGGCGAGGAATTGCCGCTGACGCCGTTCGCAAGCCTGGTCCTCGCATTCAATCGCGGCGCGGCGTTCAGCTTCCTGGCCGATGGCGGCGGCTGGCAACGCTGGTTCTTTGCGCTGATCGCGGTGGCCGCGTGCGCGGCGATGCTGTGGTTCCTGCGCCGCGGCGGCCGCGCGCTGTTCTGCGCGGGTCTCGCGCTGATCATCGGCGGCGCGCTCGGCAACCTGTTCGATCGGCTGACGCTCGGCCACGTCGTCGATTTCCTGCTGCTGCACTGGCGCGGCTGGTACTACCCGGCGTTCAACGTTGCGGACTCTGCGATCACGATCGGCGCCGTCGCGCTGATCATCGACAGCTTTCGCGAGCGGCGTCCGCGCGAGCCGATGCCGAGGGGCTAGCGTCGAGCGGCCGCCCGGCGAAACCAGGCAAGTAGCAGCGCGAGCGTCGCGGCGACGGCGACGCGTGGAATGATCGCCCACGCATGCGGCTGCGCCGCGACGTTGGCCGGCGGGCGCATTACGCGCCTCGGGGCGGCGCTTCGGCGCTCGAGTCTACGCGTCCGCTCACGTGACGGTCACGAACTCGTACAGGTCGAATCCCGGCCCTTGCTCGACGAGCTTCGTCAGCACGGCGAAGCCCGAGCCGCCGCGGCGGCGCAGGCTCACCGCCTGCTCGAGCGCGAAGGCGCCCGCAGGTGCTGCAAGTTGCGGCGGAGGCGCTTCCGCATCGTGCTGCTCCTCGGGAAGCACGAGCACCGGCATCAGCAGGCTTTCGGGCGCGTGCTCGGCGGCGGCGGCCGCCGCTTCGGGTGCATCGGACAAAAGCTCGCAGCCGAATTCGAGAACGGCGCCGCTCAGCGTGTTGCGAAACCAGCGCACCATCGCGACCTGCAGTCCCTCGCGCCCCTCGACGCGCAATGCGATCAGATCGCCAACGCGCAGCGGCGCTGCTGCCGGGTCGATGAGGCGCAGCGCATAACCGCCCGACGTATGGTTGACGACCTGGCACTGCGTCATCGGGGGCGGCGGCGGAACGCCGTTCGGCGGCCGATGCTCGTTGCCCCGGGTGTAGTGCCATACGCCGGACAGCCCCGCACACATCGCGACGTGCGCACGCGACGGCAGCCGGTTGAACTGGCGCGCCGGCGGAATCGCCCACTGGCGCAGCAGCCGCTTCAACAGCGCGACGTGCCGTATGCGCGCATCGGCGTCGCTGCCCGCTTCGCGGGGCAGGGCGGCGCCCGATTCGATCGCACGGATCTGTTCCTGCAGCTCGAAGGCAAGGTCGAACGTGAGCAGGAACAGCTTCGTGCCCTCGGCGTTGCCGCCCTTGTTCGCCGAGAACGGCGGAAAGTCGTGGCCGACCGGGACGATCGCCACCGCCTTCGCCATCCGGTGCACCGGCGGCACCGGCGTCAGCTTCGCGAGTTGCGCGTTCTCCTCGAGGTAATGCAGCACCACGGCAAGCTGGCTCGGCAGGAATCCGTACGGATTGGCAAGGGCGAGCAGCAGCGACTGCGTATACAGCCGCTCGAGCGTGATGTCGGGTTGGTCGATCGTCACCGCGTGCCGATGAATCTTGCGCTCGCGCGTGAACATGTAGATTTCGTGCGCGTCGTACCACGTGTGCGCGGGCACCGGCGCGTACGTGAGGTAGCTGTTCGAAAGCACGCGTGACGTCGCCTGGAAGGCCCGGCGCACGAGTGCTACGAGGCGGCGCGGTCCGCCGAAACGCAGCCTTCGCGACGCCTCCCCGGCCAGCAGGCGCTTGTACGACGTCGACAGCTCGTTCGCGAGCATCAACGCCGCCTTTGCGGCCTCGAGATCGTCGCCCTGCAGCGGGTGCGAGGCCCGGATGAAGCGGTGCTCGAGACGCGGCCACAGGAGCGCGGCGGTCTTCCAGTACTGCTCGGTGAGATCGAGGCGCCGCGAATGACTCATCGAAACGCGATTGGTCGCGGCGAGCGCCTCGCCGATGATGCGCGCGGCGAAGCCCGGTTCGCGCGTCGACGTTTCGGTCAGCCAGCTTGCGAGGCGCGACGGCCGGATTTCGGGAGCGTCGCGCGGGCGTTCGGCGAACGGCGGCAGTCGGAGAGCGAGCGACATGGAGACTGACGGTTGCGCCGGAATGCAGTCGGGGGCGGAGGCGGCGCGACGATTATACGGGCGAACGGAGGAATTCGACGACGGTCGCGACCTGGTCGGCCGCGAGCAGCATCGGCGCATGCCCCACACCGGGAATTTCCGCAACACGCGCGCGCGGGCCGCGGGCGGCCATTGCCATTGCGGTCGCGTGCGACAGCAGATCGGATTGCGCGCCGCGGAGCACGAGTGTCGGGCAGCCGATCGCGTCCCATTGCGGCCACAGATCGGGCGGCGCCGACAACGCGCGAAACGGCACCGCGATCCCCGGGTCGTAGCCGAGACCCCAGCTCCCGTCCGCGTGCTGGCGCGCGTTCGTGCCCACGACATGCTCCCATTGCACATCGGTGAGCGGACCGAACGGCGCCGAGATGTGACGCACGTACGCGTCGAGCTCGGCATACGTGGCGAAGCGTGGATCGGCGCCGAAGTACTGCCCGATGCGGGCGAGCGCCGCCGGCTCGAGCGCAGGACCCGCGTCGTTGACGACGAGGCGCGTCACCGGCGTGCCGGGTTGCGAGGCCGCAATCATTCCGAGCAGCGCACCCATCGACGTGCCGACCCAGGCGATCTCGTCCGCGCCGCTCGCCGCGATCAGTGCGGTCAGCGTGGCGAGATAGACGGGGGTGACGTAGTCCATCGGATCGCGCAGCCATTCGCTGGCGCCGCGACCCGGCATGTCGATCGCGACCACGCGATGCGTCGGCGCAAGCGATTCGCCGAGCACGTCGAAGTCGCGGCCGTTGCGTCCGATGCCGTGCACGCAGACGACGACGTTCGCGTTGTCGCGCGCTCCCCACTCGTAGTAGACGACGTGATGGAATCCGTGCGGAGAGAGCCCGCGGAAATGGCAAGTGCGCGGCGCCGTTTTCGTCAGCATCATTCGTCGCGCAAGGTTCGATCGAGGATCAGCAGCATCGCCGCCGTCGCGCCCCAGATATAACGCGAAAGCCACGGGATTGCCCAATAGTCGCGGCGCATCTCGCCCAGCATCCGGAAGTGCCGCTGATGATTCGACCGGTCGAGAATGAATTCGAGCGGCACCTCGAACACGTCGGCGACTTCGACGGGATCGGGCGCGAGCTCGAACGGCGGATCGATCCAGCCGACGACCGGCTGCACGCAATACCCGCTGACGGTGTCGTACGAAGGCAGGCGACCGAGCACTTGCACGTTGCCCGGCGCCAGGCCGATCTCCTCGCCGGTTTCGCGCAGTGCCGCCGCGGCAGGATCGGCATCGCCCGGCTCCACGCGGCCGCCGGGGAAGCTGATCTGCCCGGGATGATCGGGCAAATCCGCGCTTCGCTGCGTAAGGAGCAGCTGCAGGCCCTGCGGCCGGTTGACGAGCGGAACGAGCACCGCGGCCGGCACGCTCAAGCCCTCCCGGCCGGGGAGGCGAAAGCCGTCGCTCAACCCGCGGGCGGCGGGCGGCGCAGGTCGCGCCAGCCGCTCGACGAGCCAGGCGCGCTGCGAATCGGGAGCAAGATCGAAAAGCGGGAGGCGGAGAGCCGCGGGCATTGCGCGAGGGGCCGTCCGGGACCTGCGGCCGTGCGCGAATGATACCGCGTCATGCGCGTGCAGCGAGCGGGGGCTCGTGCAATGCCGTGGCGCCGACGTGCGCGTGTCGCGAACAAAACTGCGGGCCGATCAACAGCAGCGCCGCGCCGTGGATTTCGCGCGCGGCCAACCGAGGCAGGCGATCAAGCGTCGAGTAATGCGTCTCTGCGGTCGAAAGCGACGCGTCGACGACGATCGCGACCGGCGTCGACGGTGCCATCCCCGCAGCAATCAGCGACGCAGCGATCGCGCCCGCTTCCTTGCGCCCCATGTAGATCGCGCCCGCGTCCGCATGGCGGAAGCCGGTGATCCAGTCGCTGCCGTTCTGGCCGTCGCCCACCCGCGGTGTCGCGAGCGCGAACGAACGAACGCTGCCGCGCTGCGTGAGCGAGGTTCCGATCGTTGCCGCTGCCGCGAGCGCCGCTGTGACGCCGGGCACGATCTCGTATCGGACGCCCGCCGCTTCGAGCGCAGCAATCTCTTCCTGCGCGCGTCCGAACAGCATCGGGTCGCCGCCCTTCAACCGGACCACGACCGCGTATTTCGCGGCAGCGTCGATCAGCCGCTTGTTGATGAAGCGCTGCGCCGTGGAGTGGCGCCCGCAGCGCTTGCCCACGGCGACCGTTTCGGCGATCGCCGCGAGCGCAACCGTGTCGGGATGAACCAGCGCATCGTGGAACACGATGTCGGCGCGCGCGAGAAGCCGCGCCGCGCGGAGCGTGAGCAGATCCGCTGCGCCGGGTCCTGCGCCGACCAGATAGACGACGCCGGTCATGCCTTCATGCGCACGGGAACCGCGCGGCGCCTGGTGATTCGCGGTCCTGGCGGGTGAGCCGGGGAGCCGCGGCGCTCGACTCATCCTCGCAGCGAAAATTCGGCTGATCGTCGAGCGCTCTTTCGGCGCGCGGCGAAGCCGCGATCGCGACGGTGTCGAAACCCGATTGCGACAGATCCTCGAACTGGTCGCGGCGCACGTCGCCGATCGCGCGAAGCTCGTTCGCGAATGCATACCGGCCGCGCAGCACCCGCGCATGCGAGTGGCTGCGGCTGTCGGTGGCGTGCGGGAAGTCGATGGCGATGAGCGGCAGGCGACGGACGTCGTCGGTCAACGCGGCGGGATCGTCGCCGGGTGCGAGCCAGACGCCCGCTTCGCCGCGCGCGATGAGCGCGGCGCGCCGCTCCTTCCAGAGCGCGAGCGGCACGATGACGGGAACGCCATCGGGCACATCGGCCAGCGACGCCGCTTCGCGCAACAACGTGTACCGGTCGTCGACGATCGTGCGATTCCGGATGAGACGTGACATGGCGCTGTCCTCGCAGAGTGGACGTCCGGCCGAAGCACGGCGGACAACCCCACGACAGTACCCGCCATCGCGTGCGAACAGAAGGAATCAGATGCTATGCACTTATTGCCCGGCCGCATGAACCACCGGGCCGGGCCCGCCCGATCGTTGCGGCCGCATCCCTATAATCGCCGGATGACGAGCCAGGCGCAGGGATTGATCCTGTACGTGCACGGCGCGCGCGATCCACGCTGGGCCGAGCCGTTCGAGCGGCTACGCGAACGCATCGCCGCGCAGGCGCCGCATTGCATCGTCACACTCGCATTTCTCGAGCACATGGCGCCCGATCTTGCGAGTGCTGCCGTACAGCTCGCGGCGCAGGGCGCCGACGCCGTGCGCATCGTGCCGATGTTCTTCGGCCGCGGCGGGCACCTGCGTGACGATTTCCCGCGACAGCTCGCGGCGGCCCGCATCGCAGTCCCTGCCGTCACATTCGTCGTGACGGAGGCCGCCGGCGAGAGCGAGCAGGTCGAGGACGCACTCGCCGAGTTTGCGTTGCGGGCGCCGGCTGTTGCCGTAAAGAAAGTTGAAGCAGACTCTGAGAATAGCTCCACAAACCGCTGATATAAATAAACTCAATGTCCTGAGAACTGACATAGTGCACGCACCCGGTACCCCAGCGCCTCCAGCCTGCGGCGGCCGCCGAGATCCGGCAGGTCGATGACGAACGCGCAACCGATCAGCAACGCACCCGCCGTGCGGACGAGCCGCGTTGCTGCCTCCGCGGTACCGCCGGTCGCAATGAGATCGTCGACAAGCAGCACGCGCTCGCCGTGCGCGAGCGCGTCGCAATGCACTTCAAGGCGGTCGCGACCGTACTCCAGCACATAGTCCTCGCCGAAGTTTTCGGCCGGCAGCTTGCCCTTCTTGCGAATCGGAACAAACCCGGCGCCGAGGCGGTACGCGAGCGGACCGCCGACGATGAATCCGC
Organism: Casimicrobiaceae bacterium; assembly: GCA_035705655.1. Lineage (GTDB taxonomy): Bacteria > Pseudomonadota > Gammaproteobacteria > Burkholderiales > Casimicrobiaceae > VBCG01. Next base: position 2 of record DASSVX010000183.1, on the reverse strand, counting down.
GC
>DASSVX010000182.1:0-4722 GCA_035705655.1 Casimicrobiaceae bacterium | reverse complement strand
GTCGCGGGCGACCGGCCGGCGTCGGAGGCGTAATCCAATTGGGGTCAGAGCTGTAATTATTGCGGCCGGCACTGGAAATCGGGGTCAGAGCCGTAATTATTGCGGCGCGCAGCTGCGTTGCCAGGCGCCAGGGTGCCGGTCGCAATAATTACGGCTCTGACCCCGATTTGGTCACTGCGCGTCGCCTGCGATTGAATTCAGCGTCGCGAGCGCGGCGATCGCCGCCGTTTCCGCACGCAGCATGCGACGGCCGAGGTGAACGCCAATGGCTCCGCGCGCGCCTGCATCGCGCAACTCGTCTGCCGCAAATCCGCCTTCGGGGCCGACCGCAACGCTGCGCGGCGGCGCCGTCGACGCCAGTGCAGCAAGCGATCGCGACGCGTCGAAGTCGAGAATCGCCAGCGCCGCCGCCGGCTCGATCGCCTCGGCCCATTCGCCGAACGGCACGATGTCCGCGACGCCGGGGACGCGGTTGCGGCCGCACTGCTCGCACGCGGCGATTGCCACCTGCCGCCAGTGCGCAACGCGGCGCTCGGCGCGATCCGCGGCTATCGCCTGGCTTCGTGCGGCAAGCAGCGGCACGATCGCCGCCACGCCGAGCTCGACCGCCTTGCGCACGACGAAATCCATCATTTCGGCCGCGATCAGCGACTGCACGAGCGTCACCGCATGCGGGCTCTCGCGCTCGACCGCCTCATGTCGCTCGACGTGCGTGACCACCTGGCGGCGGTCGATGTGCGCAACGGTCGTCGCGTATTCGCCGCCGCTGCCGGTGAAGAGCGTCAGCGGCTGTCCGGTGCGCATGCGCAGCGCCTGCGCGACGTGGCGTGCCGCCGCCTGCGGCAGCACGTAGTCGACCCCTGGCGCGAGCGCTGCGACATCGTCACCGACAAAGATGCGTGGCGTCACTCGCGAGCGCTTGGTCGACCGGTGCTACGATTCTCCCATGGTTCGGCCACCGATGAAGGAGGAAGCGCCATGCGAAGTCCGATGAGCCGGGTTGCAATCGCACAGGCACGGCGATGACGACGCCGGTCGCGCTCGGCTGGCCAGCCGCATATTTCGACCTGCCCGGCATCGACGGGCGGCGCCACACGCCCGATACGGCACGTGGACCGAAGGGCCTGCTCGTGATGTTCCTTGCGAACCATTGCCCGTACGTCCGGGCGATTGCGGCCAAGATCGCGCGCGACGCCGACGCGCTCGCGCCGCTCGGCATCGGCAGCATCGCGATCATGAGCAACGATGCTGCGACGTATCCCGAGGACTCGTTCGACAACATGAACGTATTCGCGGCCGAGCACCGATTCAGCTTTCCGTACGTCGTCGACGAATCGCAGGATGTCGCGCGCGCCTACGACGCCGTATGCACGCCCGAGTTCTTCGGCTTCGACGCCGACCTGACGCTCGCCTACCGCGGACGCCTCGACGCATCGGGCCGCTCGTCGAATCCCGCTGCGCGACGCGAGCTCTACGAAGCGATGGCGCAGGTCGCGCGCACCGGGCGCGCGCCGGTGGAGCAGACACCGGCGATCGGATGCTCGATCACGTGGCGGGGTTGACCGGCAGAAACCGGCGCAATGCGTCGAGCACCTGATCCGGCCGCTCGGCCATCATCGAATGACCGGTCTCGGGCAGCGTCACCGTCGTGGCGTCGGCTAGCGTCGCGATCAGCGCCTTCGCATTGCGCGTCGGCGCCATGATGTCGCGCGCACCGAGCACGACGAGCGTCGGGCAGCGAACGCGCGCCGCTGCCTCGAGGCCGTTCGCGTACCGGTTGCATGCAATGAGATCGGTCGACAGCACGCCATCGCGCGTGCGCTCCATGAGCCGCATCGCATTGCCGAGCATCCACATGCCAGGCACCGGGTTGCCGCCCAGCTGGCTGCCCGCCGCAAACGACCAGCCGTTGATGAGCTCGTAGGCGACGTGGTCGTTCCGTGAGGCAGCGGCCAGCAGATCGTCGCTGACCGGCATCGGCACCGACGGACCGAGCAACGCGAGCCGGCGCACGCGCTCGCCATGGCGCGACGCGCATTCGAGTGCCGCGAGCGAGCCGAGCGAATGGCCGACGAGGTCGACGTCGGATACGCCTAGCGCGTCGAACACGTCGCGCAGCCAGTCGGCGAGTGCCTCGACGCTCGCGAGCGCGTCGCCCGCCGAGCGTCCGTGACCGGGAAGATCGACGGCGACGCAATTCATGCCATGCCACGCGAAGTAACGCGACTGGTACGCGAAGACGCCGTGGTCGTTCGCCGCACCGTGCACGAACACGACGCTCGGCCGCCCGCGAACGAATGCGCGCGTGCCGCTGTACGCGTAGACCGACGCTCCCGCAACGTCGACGCGCATCAGGCCTTGCTCGCCGCGTTGAGCGCCCGCGACAGATCGTCGATCAGGTCGGCGCGATCCTCGAGCCCGATCGAAAGGCGGATCGTCCCCTCGGTGATGCCGGCGCGGCGCAGGTCTTCGTCCGACATCCGGAAATGCGTCGTCGACGCCGGGTGGATCACGAGCGACTTCGCGTCGCCGACGTTGGCAAGATGCGAGAAGAGCCGCAGCGCCTCGATGAACCGGCGTCCCTGCTCGCGCGTGCCGCGCAGGTTGAAGCTGAACACGGCGCCCGCGCCGCGCGGCAGCAGCCGCGCCGCCAGCGCATTGTCGGGATGCGTGGTCAACTCGGGGTAGCCAACGCCGGAGACGAACGGATGCTCGCGCAGGAAGGCCACGATCGCGCGGGTGTTCTCGACGTGGCGCGCCATGCGCACCGGCAGCGTCTCGATGCCCTGCAGGATGTGGAACGCCGTCATCGGCGCCATGCACGCGCCGAAGTCGCGCACGCCCTCGCGGCGGGCGCGCAGCAGGAATGCGCCGGTCGACGATTCCTCGGCGAACACCATGTCGTGGAATCCCGCGTACGGCTCGGTCAGCGTCGGAAACTTCCCGCGCACGCCGTCGCCATTCCAGTCGAACGCGCCCGAATCGACGAGCAGTCCGCCGATCACCGTGCCGTGTCCGGAAAGGAATTTGGTTGCCGAATGCACGACGAGATCGGCGCCATGCTCGAACGGGCGCATCAGCCACGGCGTGGTGAACGTCGAATCGACGAGCAGCGGCAGCGCCTGCGCGTGCGCAATTGCTGCAACGCGCGGGATGTCCAGCACCTCGAGCCCGGGGTTGCCGAGGGTTTCGCCGAACAGGAGCCGCGTGGTTGGCCGGATGGCGCCGGCCCACGCGTCGAGGTCGCGCGGATCGACGAACGTCGTCTCGATACCGAAGCGCGGCAGCGTGTAGTCGAGCAGGTTGTGCGAGCCGCCGTAGAGCGAGCGCGACGCGACGATGTGCGATCCCGCCGACATCAGCGTAACGATCGCGAGATGCAGCGCCGCCTGGCCGCTCGCGGTGGCGATTGCGCCGATGCCGCCTTCGAGCGCCGCGATGCGCTCTTCGAGCACCGCGCAGGTCGGATTCGACAGGCGCGAGTACACGTGTCCCGGGCGCTCCATGTTGAAGAGCGCCGCCGCATGATCGGTGTCGGGGAAGACGAACGACGACGTCTGGTAGATCGGCGTCGCGCGTGCGCCGGTCGCCGGATCGGGACGCGATCCCGCGTGCAGCGACAGCGTGTCGAAACGGTGCGTCTTCGGTCGCGTGGTCACTTCGCGGCCGGTGCAATGGCGAGCGTCTGGTGCGTCGTGCGTGCCACGGGGGGGAAATGCTCGGGGCGATGGTCGGGAATGAAGCCGTCGCGATTGGGCATCACGACCTTCGGCAGCGTGTCGGCGCTCATGATCGCGTCTTCCGACACGATGTTCGCCTGCGAAAGAATGTAGGCCGTCAGCGCGTACACCTGGTCGTCGCTGAGGCTGCCGGGTGCCGCCATCGGCATCGCGCGCTTGATGTAATCGAACAGCGTCGTCGGCCACGGCCAGTAGCTTTCGACGGTCTTGACCGGTGCCTTCGCGGGACTGTCGTTGACGAGCGTTCCGCGGCCGCCGATCAGCCGATCGCCGAGCCCGCCCTGCAGCTTTTCTCCATGGCACGACGCGCATTGCTGCTGGTAGACCGACTTGCCCTCGAGCACCGATCCGGAGCCTTGCGGCAATCCGCGTCCATCGGGCAGCGGCGACACGAAATGACCGAGCTCGGCCTCCGACGGTCGCGTGCCGAATGCGTACGCCTGCTTCTCGGCGTCGGCCGCGTGCGCCTGGGCGCCGAGTACGGCGAGCGCCAGCGCGAAAACTACTTCAGTAGTGATGGACATTCGACACCTTGCCGTCGTTGGCGACGCGCCAGCTCTGGATCGCATTCAGGTGATAGATCGAGCCGAGCGGACCATTCAGGCCGCGCACGGCGATGAGCTGTCCGAGCGTAGGTTGCACGTAGCCGGTGTCGTCGACGCAGCGGCTTTGCAGGATCGCCTCGCTGCCATCCCACGTCCACGCAAAGCGGAAGCGAGTGTGACAGATCGGCAGCACGGGAGCCTGCAGCGACGCCGCGCGCCAGGTGCGCCCTCCGTCGGCCGAGACGTCGACGCGACGGATGCTGCCGCGGCCCGACCACGCGAGGCCGGTGATCTCGTGGAAGCCGGGGCCGTCGAGCACCATCTCGCCGGACGGCGACGTGATCACCGATTTCGCCTCCATCGCAAGCGAGAACTGCACCGCCTTGCCGTCGGGCAGGAGATCGGTGTATTTCGACGTCTCCTCGCGCGTCATGAAC
>DASSVX010000181.1:0-2858 GCA_035705655.1 Casimicrobiaceae bacterium | reverse complement strand
CGGCTTCGGCTACCTGCTCGTCCCGTTCTACGAGAAGATCTGCGAGGTGACGGGCTTGCGCAACATCGACGCCGCCGACGTCGTCACGAACACGCAGGTCGACGCGACGCGCAGCGTGCACATCGAGTTCGACACGAACCTCCGGAACCTGCCGTGGCAGTTCCGTGCGCTGCAGCTCGCGACCGACGTGCATCCGGGGCAGGTCACGCAGGCGATGTTCGAGGTCGTCAACCTGACCGACCACCCGATCACCGGCCAGGCGATTCCGAGCTACGGGCCGCAGCAGGCGGCGCTCTACTTCAAGAAGATCGACTGCTTCTGCTTCGCGAAGCAGACGCTCGCGCCGCACGAGAAGCGCGAGATGCCGGTCGTGTTCGTCGTCGATCCGAAGCTGCCGAAAGACGTCCCGACGATCACGCTTTCGTACACGTTCTTCGAGGTCGAGGGGAATGATGCGAGATCCTAGAACCGAAGTGGGGTCAGAGACGACTTGCTCGCAAGCGAGAAACTCGTCTCTGACCCCTGGGAGCCACCGATGAGCGCTGCCGCCGCACCGGGCGCTAAGCCGTATTACTTCATCCCGCAGCCTTCGCACTGGCCGATCATGGTCGCGTGCGCGCTGCTCCTGATGGGAAGCGGCGCCGCCTTCTGGTTCAACGGCTATGCGGCCGGGCCCTGGATGGTGCTCGCCGGCTTTTGCGTCCTGATCTTCACGTTTTTCGGATGGTTCGGAAAAGTCATCGGCGAATCCGAGCATCGGCTGTACAACAAGCGCGTCGACACGTCGTTCCGCTGGAGCATGAGCTGGTTCATCTTCAGCGAGGTGATGTTCTTCGCCGCGTTCTTCGGCGCGCTGTTCTACGTGCGCAACATCTCGGTGCCGGATCTCGGCAGCGAGCTGACCGGCCGGGTCCTGTGGCCGAATTACGCGCCGCAATGGCCGACCGTCGGTCCGTACCTGAAGCAGGCATTCACGCCGATGGAGGCGATCGGCATCCCGCTGCTCAACACGATCATCCTCGTGACCTCCGGCGGCACGCTGACGCTCGCGCACCATGCGCTGAAGGCCGGCCACCGCGGCGCGCTGAAGGCCTGGCTCGCCGTCACGATCGCGCTGGGCTTCTCGTTCCTGGGATTGCAGGCGTACGAGTACACGCACGCGTACTCGTCGCTCAACCTGAAGCTGTCGACCGGCGTCTACGGGTCGACGTTCTTCATGCTGACCGGCTTCCACGGCTTCCACGTGACGATCGGCGCGATCATGCTGTCGGTGATGCTGGTGCGCGCGTTCCGCGGGCACTTTGACGCCGAGCACCACTTCGCGTTCGAGGCCGCCGCGTGGTATTGGCACTTCGTCGACGTCGTGTGGCTGCTGCTGTTCGTGCTCGTCTACTGGTTGGCGTAGTTCTCGCGAGCTAAAGGCCGCCGGGGCCGATCCAGCCCATGTACCACGAGATGACAAGGAACGCGATCAGCGCCATCGACAGCACGACACGCACCGCGAGCGCGATGACGACGCGGTTGCCGCGTCCGCGGTCGCGATAGAGAAAGACGAGCGCGGTGAAAAGCGCGGTGACGACCGCGATCAGCGCGACGATGACGATGGCTCTCATGACGATCGCGAGTCTTGGGCCAGTGTAGCACTTGAAAATGCGCGAGCCGCCGCGCGTGCGCCGGCCGAAGTGGCTGCCGACCGTTGCCGCGTTCGTCGTCGCCGCGCTGTGCATCGTCGCCGGCAATTGGCAGCACCGGCGGATGCTCGAGAAGGAAGCGCTGCAGGCATCGATCACGCGTGCCGCCGCTAAAGCGCCCGTTGCATTGCCTGCCGGCGTCGACGACTGGAACGCGTGGCGTTTCCACCGCGTCACGGCGACCGGCGAATACGATGCCGCGCACCAGATCCTGATCGACAACAAGGTGCATGCCGGAGTGGTCGGATTCGACGTCGTGACGCCGCTGCGAATGGACGACGGACGCACGGTGCTCGTCGATCGCGGCTTCGTTCCCGTCGGTCGCTCGCGCGCAACGCTGCCGCGGCCGGCGCCGCCGACGGGTGTCGTCACCGTCGACGGCCGCGTCGACGTCCCGCCGGCGCGTTACTTCGAGCTCGGCGATGGCAGCGCGCCGAGCGGGCCGCTGTGGGAGCACCTCGATCCGGCGCGCTATGCGAAGGCGACGGGCATGGTCGTGCTGCCGATCGTCGTCGACGCGACGCAAGCGGGCGGCGGCGAGGGTCTCGTTCAGGATTTTCCGTTGCCCGACACGGGCATCGACCGGCATTTGAGCTACATGGTGCAGTGGTACACGTTCGCGGCGATGGCCATCGGCCTCTGGGCGTGGTTCGCGCTCGTTCGTCCACGCCTTGCGAGGCGAACGCATGCCGCCGGCTGACGCGGCGCGGACCGGGACGAGCGCGCGCAACAAGCGCATCCTCCTGCTGCTGGTGGCAATCGCCATCGCCCCCGTCGTCCTCGCGTACGTCGCCTACTACGCGTGGCCGCGCGATGCGCGTGTGAACTACGGCGAGCTGTTGTCGGGAACGCTGCCGACGATCACCGGCGCGCGCCTCGACGCGATGCCGTTTCGCAGCGACGCGTTGCGCGGGCGCTGGGCGGTGCTCTACGCGGCCGGCGGCGACTGCGGCGGCGACTGTCCCGCCGCGCTGTACGCGTCGAGGCAGGCACGCACGATCCAGAACGCCGAGCGCGATCGCGTCGTTCGCGTCTGGCTCGTGACGAGCAGTGCCGTACCGGCTGCAAGGCTGCTCGCCGAGCATCCCGATCTCGCGGTCGTCCGCATCGACGCCCCGCCGGCGCTTCCGCGCGGGACGCGAAGGATCTACCTGGTCGATCCGCTCG
>DASSVX010000180.1:0-5064 GCA_035705655.1 Casimicrobiaceae bacterium | reverse complement strand
CCGATGCGAGTGCGACGCCGAACCTGCGCGCGCCGGCGCGCCGCGCGCCAGACTCGGACGGGCATCGATCGGTGCGCGCAGACATCGCTTTCGTCATCGCGTCCTCACTGATTGCCCGAACCCTTGAGATCGATGTCGAGGTACACGAACTCGGCCTGCAGGATCGGATGCTTCTTGTAGCCCTTCACCCAGGGACGGATGAGCTGGTTACGGATCGGCGACGACTGCAGGCTCCAGGCGCCGTCGACCTCCATCTGCCGCGTCATGTCGAGGAACAGGTGATTGCGCTCCTCGGAATCGGTCGGCAGCGTGAGCGACTTCTCGTACAGCGCGTCGTACGCCTTCGATTCGTAGCAGCCGTTGTTGCTCTCGCCCGTGTTGGGCCCGTAGAGAAGTTGCATGAAGTTGTCGCCGTCCGGGTAGTCGGCCGTCCACGACGCCTGCCACATCATCACGTGACACGCCTTGGCGGCCTTCAGCGTGTCGGAGAACTTGCCGGGCTCGAACACGATTCTCACGCCGATCGCATCCATCGAGCGCTTCCACAGCTCGCTGTATTCGCGGTCGATGGCGGCGGTGCCGGTCGCCTGGCGCAGGACGAGCGGCTTGCCGTCGGGCAGCGTCCGATAGCCATCCGGTCCCTTGCGATAACCGAAGTAGTCGAGAAGCTTGTTGGCCAGAATCGGGTCGTACTGGTTGACATTGCGATAGTTCGGATCGAATCCGACCACCCCATAGGGGATCGGCATCTGCGCCTGGACCTCCTGGTTCCTGGCGATGACCCGGATCTCCTGGTCGAGGTTGTATCCCATTATGATCGCGCGGCGCAGCGCGATCTTCTCCTTCGAGAAGCCGCCGATAAGCGGATCGCGGAAATTGAAGAAGGTGTAGCCAACGCTCGGATCGATCGCCCGGTACAGCGTCACGCCCTGCTGCGTCCACTCGGGCTTCAGGTTGTTCGCCGCGTCGAGCGCCTGGTCGATGAACGTCGCCGGCACCGCCAGGTAGTCGAGCTCCTTGCGCTGGAACGCGAGCCAGCGCGACTGGCTCTCCTCGATGATCGAGATCTCGACGCGGGCGATCTGCGGAATCGTCTTGCCCTTCATCGCCGCGACCACGTCCTTGTCCCACGCGTCGTCACCGGGCGCGAAGTCCCAGGTGACCTTGCGGTAGTTCGGATTGGCCTCGAGCACGATCCTCGCGGCCCGCCGCCATTCCTTCAGCATGTACGGCCCGGTGCCCACCGGATGCGCCTGCACGTCGGCGCCGTAGGCATCGACGACCTCGCGTGCGACCGCGCCGAACGGCACGTGCGCGAGCGTGTACGGAAAGAGGTAATCGACCTTCGTCAGCTTGAAGCGCAGCGTGTACTTGTCGAGCGCGACGATGCCGGGAATGGTTGCGTCGTAATCGAACTTTCCCGATTTCTTCGCTTCCTCGATCGCCTCGTCGAGACCCTCGATCCTGCCCTGGATCATGAATCCGTACGGCGCACGGTTCGCCGGATCGGCGAAGCGCTTGAACGAGTACACGTAGTCCTCGGCGGTGAGCTCCCGCTGCTTGCCCTTGAACACCGGGTCGGGCGCGAAGTAGATGCCGCGCTTGAGATGCAGCACGTACGTGCGGCCGCCGTCCGACACTTCGGGCATCGTCTCGGCGGTCATCGGAACGAGCTTCGCCGGCCGCGCCAGATAGTCGTAGGTGAGCAGCCGCTCGAAGATCGCCTCGTTGACGATGTTCGAGTAGAGGTCGGAAACGCGGACCGGGTCGAACCCCGTCTCGGCGACCGGGAACGAGATGCGCAGCACCTTCCCCGGGTCGGCCGCCCATGCCGAAACGGCAATCAGCAGCGCGACGAGGCCGCTTGCCAATTGCCGACGACTACGCATCCATGCTCCGGAGTCTCTAAAAATGGGCGGCGTAATGTACCATTTCCGCCGTCTGCGCGAGCGCTTTGCGCGGCGCGCGTATGACCGCGGTACCCGCGATTTCGTTGCGCGCCGTGCGACAAGGCCGCTGCGGCGAGGTGCCGCGCGCCGATTCCCGATGACCAAGCCACCTTACTGGGACGAAGCCGCGCGCGAGCTCGCCTCGCGCGACCCGGTGCTCGCGCGGCTGATCGCCGCCAGTCCCGGGCTCCATCTCACCCGCCGTGGCGACCCGTTCACCACGCTGGCCCGCGCGATCGTCGGCCAGCAGATATCGGTCAAGGCCGCGCAGTCGATCTGGGAACGTCTCGTCAACGCCTGTGGCGCAACCACGCCGCCGCCGACGCTCGACCCGGTCCGTGTGCAGCGGAAGCGCATCGCAACGCTGCGCGCATGTGGGCTGTCCGAGCGCAAGGCCGAGTACATCCGTGACCTCGCGCGGCATTTCGCGTCGGCACGGCTCGACCCGCGGATCTGGCCCGCGCTCGACGACGAAGCGCTGATCGAGGCGCTCGTCGACGTGAAGGGCATCGGCCGCTGGACGGCCGAGATGTTCCTCATGTTCCACGAGATGCGCGCCGACGTGCTGCCGGTGGACGATCTCGGGCTGCAGAAGGCGATCGCGGTGCACTATTTCGACGGCGAGCGCCCGACGCTCGCGGCACTGCGCGAGTTCGGCGAGAAGTGGCGGCCGTGGCGCAGCGTCGCGACGTGGTATCTGTGGCGGTCGATGGATCCCGTCCCGGTGGAGTACTGATCCAGGCAGCCGGCGTCGTGTCGCGCGTCGTCTTCGCCCTGCGCGTCGTCGAGACGGGGCGATCGACCAGGCGTGGCGCGAGCGGCTGGCCGTGCCCGTCCGTTGTTGCGCCGCTACTGCAGCTTCCCGTCGACGAGGTGCAGCGTCCGGTCCGTCCGCGCGGCGAGCTCGGCATCGTGCGTGACGATGATCAGCGCCGTGCCGACGACGCGATTGAGCTCGAGCATCAGCTCGAACACGGCGCCGGCGTTACGCCGGTCGAGGTTGCCCGTCGGCTCGTCGGCAAGCACGCACCGCGGACGGGTCACGAGCGCCCGGGCGAGTGCTACGCGCTGCCGCTCGCCGCCCGACAGCTCGCCGGGCAGGTGGCGTACGCGATTTTCGAGTCCCACGCGGGCGAGCATCTCGCTCGCCTCCTCGCGCGCCTTCCGCTCGTCGACACGGCGGATGCGCAGCGGCATCGCGACGTTCTCGAGTGCGGTGAACTCGGGCAGCAGATGATGGAACTGGTAAATGAAGCCCAGCGCCCGATTGCGCAACGCGCCGCGCGCACCTTCGGACAGTGTGGCGAGCGCCACGTCCTCGACGCGCACTTCGCCGCCGCTCGGCGCATCGAGCCCGCCCAGCAGATGCAGCAGCGTGCTCTTCCCGGATCCCGACGCGCCGACGATCGCGAGCCGCTCGCCCTTCGCGACGTCGAGGTCGATGCCGAGCAGCACCGGAACGTCGAGCGGCCCGGTGCGGTAGGTCTTGCGCAGATCGCGGCAGGCGACAACGGGGTGGAGGCCCCCCCACGCCAAGGGGGCGGAACTCGCCTCGGCCTCCTTGAACCGTTTCGTCGCGCGCAGTGCCGTGTCGTCGGCCTCGCGTCCACGCTCGCGGTCGCCCCCTTCGGGCCTGGGCTTCGCCCCGCTCGCGAGGACGTCCCGGGGCGGCCCTTCGCCGCTCGTAGCCCCGCCGTCACTCATAGCGCAGCGCCTCGGCCGGATTGACGCGCGCCGCGCGGAAGCTCGGGTACAGCGTCGCCAGCAGCGCGAGCACGAGCGCGATGATCGCGATCGTCACGACATCCGGGATCTGCAGATCGGAGGGGAGGTCGCTGATGTAGTACACGCTCTTGTCGAGAAACTGGATGTGCAGCGTGTGCTCGATGGCGGGCACGACCGTCTCGACGTTGAGCGCGAGCAGCACGCCGCCCACCACGCCGATCAGCGTGCCGATGATGCCGATCAGCGCGCCCTGGATGATGAAGATCGCCATCACCGACGACGGTGCGGCGCCCAGCGTGCGCAGGATCGCGATGTCCGCCCGCTTGTCGGTCACCGCCATCACCTGCGCGGAGACGATGTTGAACGCCGCCACCGCGACGATCAGCGTCAGGATGATGAACATCACGCGCTTCTCGATCGCCACCGCGCGAAAGAAGTTCGCATGGTTGCGCGTCCAGTCGCGCACCTCGACGTCCTCCGGCAAGCTTCGTGCGAGCTCGGCCGCAACGGCGGGCGCTGCGAACATGTCGTCGAGCTTGAGGCGCACGCCGGTCGGGTCGTCGAGGCGGTAGAGCTTCTCGGCATCGTCGAGATTGATGAGTGCGAGGCCGCTGTCGAACTCGAACATGCCGACCTCGAAAATCCCGCTCACGTTGAAGCTCTTGAGGCGCGGAAGCGCGCCCGCCGGCGTGATGGTGCCCTGCGGCGTGATCACGACGACGCTTTCGCCGACCTGCACGCCGAGCGCGCGGGCGAGCTCGGCGCCGAGCACGATGTTGAAGGCGCCCGGCGTCAGCGAATCGAGCGTGCCGCGGCGCATGTGGTTTCCGATGTCCGCGACCTTCTCCTCGTCCGCGGGGACGATGCCGCGCAGCAGCGCGCCGCGGTTGACGTCGCCGGCCGACAGCATCGCCTGGCCGTTGACGTACGGCGCGGTTGCCACGACGCGCGGATTCTTGCGCGCCTCGGCGGCGATGGTGTCGGGACGCCGAAGATCGGGATAGCCGCGAATCTCGACATGCGACGCGACGGACAGGATGCGGTTGCGCAGCTCCTGCTGGAAGCCGTTCATCACCGACAGCACGACGATCAGCGCCGCGACGCCGAGCGCGATGCCGGCCATCGACGTGAGCGCGATGAACGAGATGAACGTGTTGCGCCCCGAGCCCTTGCGGGCACGTGTATAACGCAGGCCGACGGCAAGTTCGTACGGCGACACGATCGATCAGGAAAGACGCTGGGAAACCAGGGACGCGATGCGCGGGCGTTACGCTACGCTCGTCGCAGGCAGGATCGCGGCCCATTATCGCATGGCGGATACGCTCGTCCTCGTCGTTCCCGGAATGCTGGCGCTGGCATCGCACGACCTGGCGGCGATGCGCTCGCTGTC
>DASSVX010000179.1:0-7132 GCA_035705655.1 Casimicrobiaceae bacterium | reverse complement strand
AGCGCGGCCTGCCAGGCCCGCGCGACGAGGACTGGAAATACACGAGCGTCGCGGCAATCGCGAAGCGCCCGTTCGCCATCCCCGTGAGCGCGGGCGTCGTCGACGTGGACACGGCCGCTTTCGCGCTGGCTGGCGTGGCCTCGCATCGGCTGGTGTTCGTCGATGGCCGATATGCGCCGAGCCTGTCGCAGATCGGCCGCCTGCCGGCGGGCGTGACGCTGGAAAGTCTCGCGCAGACGCTCGAGCGCGCGCCCGATGCGCTCGAGCCGGTGCTTGGCGACGACCGCTACCAGACCGTGTTCGGGGCGCTCAATGCTGCGTTCATGGCCGACGGCGTCTATCTTCACCTCCCGCGCGGCACGGTCGTCTCCGAGCCGATCCAGGCGCTTTTCGTCTGCACGGCGCCCGACGCGGCGATCCATCCGCGCAACATCGTCGTCGCGGGCGAAGGCGCACGCGCGACGCTGATCGAGCATTACGTCGGCGTCGACGCCGCCGCGGCGCTGACCAACGCGATCACGCAGCTCTTCGTCGCGGCCGACGCATCGGTCGCGCACTACAAGGTGCAACAGGAGCCGGCGCGCGCGCTGCATGTCGGCGGCATGCATGCGGCGCAGTCGCGGGCGAGCCGCCTCGAGTCGCACTCGATCGCACTCGGCGCCGCGCTGGCGCGAAACGACATCACGACGTCGTTCGATGCGGAGGGCTGCGAGGCCGAGCTCAATGGGCTCTTTCTCGTGCGCGGACGCCAGCACGTCGATCACCATACGCGCATCGACCATGCCAAGCCGCGCGGCACGAGCCGCGAGTACTACAAGGGCATCGTCGACGATGCGGCGCGCGGCGTATTCAACGGCAAGGTGATCGTGCATCCGGGGGCGCAGAAGACGAATGCGCAGCTTTCGAATCACAACCTGCTGCTTTCGAAAGGCGCCGAAGTCGACACGAAGCCGGAGCTTTCGATCGACGCCGACGATGTCAAATGCACGCACGGCGCCACCGTCGGGCAGCTCGACGACAACGCGATGTTCTACCTGCGCTCGCGCGGCGTCGACGAGGCGATGGCGCGGGCGCTGCTCACCTACGCGTTCGCGCACGACGTGATCGAGCGCGTGCGCATCGCACCGTTGCGCGCCATGCTGGAGCGCGTGCTGGTCGAACGGCTCCCTCAGGGCGGGCGCATCCGGGAGCTCGGATGAAAATGGAGCGCGAAGTCTTCGCAGCACCCGTCGACCGCGCGTTCGACGTGATGCGCCGGCGCGCCGATTTTCCGATCCTGGCCGAAAGCGTGAACGGTCATCCGCTCGTCTATCTCGACAATGCGGCGACGACCCAGAAGCCGCGGTCGGTAATCGATGCGCTGTCCCGGTACTACGCGCACGACAACGCGAACGTCCATCGCGGCGTGCATACGCTTTCCCAGCGCGCAACCGACGACTACGAGGCCGCACGAACGAACATTGCGCGCTTCATCAACGCCGGCGCGGCCGAGGAAGTCGTGTTCACGCGCGGCACCACCGATGCGATCAACCTCGTCGCACAGAGCTTCGGAAGGCCGATGCTTCGCCCGGGCGACGAAATCGTCATCAGCGCGCTGGAGCACCACTCGAACATCGTCCCGTGGCAACTCCTGTGCGCCCAGACCGGCGCCGTCCTTACGGTCGTACCGGTCGACGATGCCGGCGAATTCGATCTCGATGCCTACGCGTCGATGCTCGGCCCGCGCACGAAGCTCGTCGCGATCACGCACGTATCCAATGCGCTCGGCACGATCACGCCGATCCGCAGGATCATCGCGCTCGCCCGCGCCGCCGGCGTCCCCGTGCTGGTCGACGGTGCGCAGGCGATCGCGCACGTCGCCGTCGACGTGCGGGCGCTCGACTGCGATTTCTACGCCTTCTCCGGCCACAAGATCTTCGGCCCGACCGGCATCGGCGTGCTCTACGCCAAGGCCGCGCGTCTCGAGGCGATGCCGCCGTACCAGGGTGGCGGCGACATGATCCGCTCGGTCACCTTCGAGAAGACCGAGTACAACGACATCCCGTACAAGTTCGAGGCGGGAACGCCGAACATCGCCGGCGCCATCGGTCTCGGCGCCGCGCTCGATTACGTCCGCGTCGTGGGCATCGACGCGATCGAGGCGCACGAGCGCGATCTTCTCGCCTACGCAACGGCACGCGTGTCGGAGATCCCCGGTCTGCGGATCATCGGCACCGCCAAGGAAAAGGCCGGCATCGTGTCGTTCACGCTGGAAGGCGTGCACGCGCACGACGTCGGCACGATCCTCGATCACGGCGGCGTGGCGATCCGGGCCGGACACCATTGCGCGATGCCCATCATGACGCGCTTCGGCGTGCCCGGCACCGCGCGCGCGTCGTTCGCGCTGTACAACACGCGCGAAGAGGTCGACGCGCTCGCGGCCGGCATCGAGCGCGTGCGAAGGATGTTCGCATGAGCGGTGACCTCCGCGACCTCTACCAGGAGGTCATTTTCGACCACTACAAGCGGCCGCGAAACCAGGGCGCGCTGGCCGATCCCAGCCACCACGCCGAGGGTCACAACCCGCTGTGCGGCGATCGCGTCACGATCTATCTCAAGGTCGACGACGGCGTGGTGCAGGACGTGACGTTCGAAGGCGCCGGCTGTGCGATCGCCACGGCGTCCGCGTCGTTGATGACCGAGGCGCTGAAGGGCCGCACGCTCGACGAAGTGGACGCGCTGTTCCGAAGTTTCCGCGACATGGTCACCGATGCGCCGGCGGAAGCGTCGCCCGAGCTCGGCAAGCTCGAGGTGCTGGCCGGCGTGCGCGAATTTCCGGCGCGTGTCAAATGCGCGACGCTCGCATGGCACACGCTGAATGCGGCGCTGGCGAAGCGGCGGCAGCCGGTATCCACGGAGTGACAATGCGATGAGCGAATCGACAGACACGGAGCGCACGGAAACCACACCCGCCACGGACGGCCCGCAAGTGGAAACCGCACGACTGGAAACGAACGTCATCGCGGCGCTGCGCACGATCTACGACCCGGAGATCCCGGTCAACATCTACGATCTCGGGCTCGTCTACGGGCTCGACGTCGACGCCGCGGGCAAGGTCGACATCCGCATGACGCTCACGGCACCCGCCTGCCCGGTCGCCGAAACGTTTCCCGGCACCGTCGAGCAGCGCCTGTACGAGGTGCCCGGCGTCAGCGAAGTTCGCGTCGAGCTCGTGTGGGAGCCGCCATGGAACCCCGATCGGCTTTCCGAGGACGCGAAGCTTTCGCTCGGGTTGCTCTGAAAGCGTACGGGACGTTCGCGCGCTCGTCACGCTACCGGGGTCCGATGTCCGACTGGATCGATGTGGCGCCCGCAAGCGCGTTCCCGCCCGGCACCTGGCGCTCGGCCGATGTCGACGGGACCGACGTCGCCGTATTCAATCTCGACGGCGCGTATTACGCGATCGAGAACGTATGCACGCACGATGGCGGCATCCTGACGGGCGGTGCCGTCGACGGCGACGTGATCGTGTGCCCGCGTCACGGCGCACGCTTTTGCATCAGGACGGGCGAGGTGCTGTCGCCCCCCGCGTACGAGGACGTCACGACGTTTCCGGTCCGCGTCGAGGCCGGCCGCGTGCAGGTGCGCGACGCCCGCTGGGATTGACGGCTCGGCGCGTCAGCCTGCCGCGTCGTTGGTCCGCGCGCGCTGGCCTTCGTAAATTGCGCGCACCGTTTCCATCGTATCGGCGTCCGCCGCCGTCTTGTCGCTACGGTAGCGCTTGATGCGCGCGAAGCGCAGTGCAAGCCCGCCCGGATAGCGCGGGCTCGCCTGCAGATCGTTGAACGCGACCTCGACGACGAGCTCGGGACGCACGTACACGGTCCACCGGTCGCGCCGCATCTCGCGGGCGAGCAGCGCCTGCGTCTGCGCGGCGAGCACCGCGTCGGTCATCCCCTTGAACGTCTTGCCCAGCATCACGAAGGCGCCGGATTCGGCGTCGCGTGCCGCGAGATGCAGGTTCGACAGGAAGCCGCTGCGCCGTCCATGTCCCCACTCGGCGGCGAGCACGACGAGGTCGAGCGTGTGCAGGCGCTTCACCTTGAGCCACGACGGCGCGCGCCTGCCCGCCTCGTACGGCGCAGTCAGCGACTTCGCCATGATGCCTTCGTGGCCGCGCGAAAGTGCGTCGTCGTAGAACTTCTCGGCCGCGGCGATATCGCCGGTGACGATGCGTGGCATCAAGAGCTCGCCCGGAAGTGCGCGCGACAGCGCGTCGAATCGATCGGAGGCGGGCAGCGTCGTGAGCGCATCGGCGTCGAGGCGCAGGCAGTCGAAGAAGAAGACGGACAGCGGCAGCGACTCGCGCATCGCGTGCACGTCGAGCGTGCGTCCGAAGCGGCGCATCGTGACCTGGAACGGCTCGGGCGCTCCGTTGCCCTTGAGGGCGATCGCCTCCCCGTCGAGGATCAGCTCCGCCGCGTCCGACGCGCGCACCGCATCGACGATTTCCGGCGCCGATGCGGTCACGTCGTTGCGGTTGCGGGTGAACACGCGCACGTCGTCGCCCGCCTTGTGCACTTGCACGCGCGCGCCGTCGAGCTTCCACTCGAATGCCGCGGTGCCGAATGCGCGCAGCGCGTCGGCCACGTCGCTCGCCGGCTGCGCGAGCATCGGCGCGATCGGCTGCATCGTCGCAAGCGCATAGCGGCGAAGGCCCGCAGCGCCTTGCGTCATCGCGGCGTGCGCAACGCTTGCAATGCCGTGCGCGACCATGGCCGCCTCGCGCACCAGTGCCACGGGCAGCGCCGACGCTTCGGCAACCGCGTCGACCATCACCGATTCGAGCGCGCCCTGGCGCAATTCGCCCGTCAACAGCCGAAAGAGGAAGTCGCGCTCGGTGTCGGTGGCACGGTCGAGCAAGTCGCCAAGCAGTTGCGTCCGCTTCGCCCTCGAGCCGGCCCCCGACACGCCGGCAAGCACGTCGAGCGCCGCGTCGACGTCGCCGATCGACAGCGACGCGGTGTTCGCTGCGGCACCGCGCGCGACATCGCGAAGAAGCGCATAACCGACGCCGCTGCGCCCCTGCCGCGTTTCACCGGACAACCAGGCAACGGCGACGCCGACCTCGACCGGCGCGAGCTTTCGCAGCGTCTGCGCGAGTATCGTGATCTTCGCGTTGCGGCTCGCTGTCCCGGCCACGCGGCGCGACGCCGCCACTACGTCGGCGAAGAGCGTCATCGGCGGATCATCGCTGCCAGGAGGCCCGCGGTTCGCTGCAGCCCGCCAGCGGCGTCGTCAGCGGCTCTCCTTCGACACCGATTGCGGTGGCGCCGCGGAACGCGCACGCGCCGCCTGCAGCGCATCGCGGACATGAACGAGCACCGTGTCGAGGCCGCGCTGCAGCTCGAAGTGGCGCGGCGGGCGAATCCACCAGCGCACACGCAACGTCACGTCGCTGTCGGTAAAGCCGACGACCAGGACGTCGGGCGCGGGATCGTCGAGCACCTGCGGCAGCGGCGCGACGGTGCGCACGATCAGGTGCCGCATCTTCTGGATGTCGCAATCCTTCGGCAGCTTGATGTCGTATTCGAGACGCCGCTTCTCGTTGGCGGTGTTCACCGTCACCGGATTGACGAAAAGTGTCGAATTCGGCATCACGATACGGCGCCCGTCGTAGGTGACGATCGACGTCGCACGCGTCTCGATGTTCTCCACGGTTCCCTCGAAGTCGCCCGACTTGATCTGGTCGCCGATGCGAAATGGCTCGGACAGCAGCAGCAGGATACCCGCGAGGAAATTCTGCAGGATGTCGCGGAACGCAAAGCCGATGGCGACGCTCGACAGGCCGAGCACGCTGACGAGTTGCCCCGGCGTGAATCCGGGCACCGCGATCACGAGCGCAATCAGCAATCCGAGCAGGACCAGCATGCCCTGGCCAAGCCGCCCCAGAACGATGCCGACGCTGTGATGGCGACGGGTACGCAGCGTGAACCGCGCCGCGGTCCGGCGCACGACGATGCCCGTGATGTAGAACACGCCGAACACGATCAGCGCGACCGCCATGTACGGCAGCCGCTGGCTGAAGTTGGCGATCAGCGCATGCAGCCCGGCCGTGGCCTGTGCAACGTCGAAGCTCATCGGGGATGCTCCGCGCGCGGCATCGACACCGGCGCGGCCGCGACCGGCCGCGGCGACAGCGCCACGGTCATCGACTTGCCGCGGTGTTCATGTGCGCGTCGACGGACAACGCTTCGGCGAAGCTTGCGGAGTCGCCGCCCGCACCGGGCGCATCAGCGCCGATCGTGTACGCGCGCGCCGCCGCCGGCAGAAGGCGCATTCACTGCTGCTCGGCGCGCATCGCCGCCTGTGCGGCGCGCCGATTGCCTGCGGCCTGTGATCGCTGTGCGGGAGGCGCGGCCGGCACGCGCTGGCGCGCCGTGGTATCGGTACGCCGCTGCCGATGCACGTCCTGGTTGGAACGCGCGGGCCGCGTGTACGTGTGCTGCTGCGCGCGGACGCTGCCGCGATCGTGGCCGCGCCGATACGAGCGGTCACTCCGGCGGTAATCACGCCGATCGTAGCGATCGTGCCGGTCGAAGTCGCGGAAACCGAGATTGAACCCGACGGATGGCGCACCGTAGTAATAGCCCGGAGCGTAGCCGTAGGGGCCGTAGCCATAGTAATACGGGCCATAGTCGTACCCGTAGCCATAGTACGGCCGGTCGTACGCGTAACCGTAACCGTAATCGTAGCTTGCGCAGCCCGCGAGTACGCCCGTCAGCGCGATTGCGGCCAGCGCTCCCTTCATCGACGTCCTCATTGAGTTCTCCTTCGGCATATCGAGTGAGGCCCGCGCGTACGCGGGAGGTTCCGCCGCGAGGGAGCGTGGCTGGAGAGCGCGCCGGTGGCGCGTGCCGCCGCGCGTAGCCAATCAATTGTTGCGCATGGCGACAACGGGCGCGGATCACGGGCCTGCCATACCCGCCGGGGGCCGCGGACCCACCCCGCGAGGGGCCGCGGGCGCACCCCGCAGGGGGCCGCGGGCGCCGGCAACGGGCGCCGTCACGGACCGCGGCTGCCGTCTACTCGAGTGCGTCGTCGTCGGCCTTGTCGGACGCCTTTTCGAGGTTGCCCGCGCCGCGTTGCACCT
>DASSVX010000178.1:0-7344 GCA_035705655.1 Casimicrobiaceae bacterium | reverse complement strand
CCAGGCCTTGAGGCGCTTCGCCTTGTCGCGCGACAGGCGCGTTTCGCCGTAGCCGTTCTCGAGGCTTTCGATGGCGACCGTGACGAAATCGCCTGGCTTGACCTCGACTTCGCCCTTGTCGTCGCGAAATTCCTCGATCGGAATGAAGCTTTCGGACTTGAGGCCGGCGTTGACGACGACGACGTTGTAATCGACGCGGATCACTTCCGCGGTGATGAGCTCGCCCTGGCGCATTTCCTGGCGCGCGAGCGATTCTTCGAACAGCGCCGCGAAATTCTCGGCGCCTGCACTGGGTGTTGCGACTTGCGTGGCGGTAGCCATGGGGGTTGGTTCCTTTTGCATTTGCCGCCTTGAACGAGAACCCGTCATCTCGCCCGAGGCGGGCAGGTTGGTGAAATCCGCGTAGCGTGCGCGCCGGCTAAATTAGCGCGCACCCGCGGCCCTTTGCGTGAATCCTGTTCGTCAAACCCGAAGACGCCTTGCGGCGCCCGCGCGTTCACGGGCAAGCCATGTCGACGACGTCAGTGCGTTGCGGCCTGCCCGCGATAGAGGGCGAGCACGGCCGCAGTCACTTCCGCGATCGACAGATCGGTCGTATCCAGGCTCACCGCATCGGGGGCCGCCACGAGCGGGGCCGCCGCTCGTGTCGAATCCCGGATGTCGCGCTCCCGGATATCGCGCAAAAGACCGTCAATGTTAACGGAGATTCCTTTTGCGATCAACTGCTTATGCCTCCGCTCCGCACGCGCCTCGGCGCTGGCGGTCAGGAAGACCTTGGGCCGCGCGTCGGGGAAGACGACGCTGCCCATGTCGCGGCCTTCCGCAACGAGTCCGGGCGGCATTCGAAATGCCCGCTGGCGTGCGAGGAGCGCGCCGCGCACGTCGGGATGCACGGCGATTCGCGAGGCGGCGGCCGACACGTTCTCGGCACGCAGCGCATCGGCGACGTCGCGACCGTCGAGCCACGCCCGGCCCGCGCTGAACGAGATGACGCTGCCGCCCGTCAGCCTGGCGAGCGCCACGGCGTCGTCGAGCGGCACGTCCTGCTCGATCGCACGCAATGCGACGAGACGATAGAGCGAGCCGCTGTCGAGATAATGAAAGCCCAGCGTGCGGGCGACGTTGTACGCGATCGTGCCCTTCCCCGATGCGGCGGGTCCGTCGATGGCGACGACCGGGGCCATTGCGCCCGTCAATGCGCGATGGCCGCGAGGGACCCGAAGTAGCCGGGAAAGGTCTTGCGCACGCAGCCCGGATCGTTGATCGTCACGCCGGAACCGCCGAGCGCTGCGAGCGCGAAGCACATCGCCATCCGGTGATCGTCGTACGTGTCGATCGTCGCGTGGCGAAACGTCGCGAGCGGCGACACTTCGAGCCAGTCGTTCCCGGCCGCAAGCGTTGCACCGAGCTTGGCGAGCTCGGTGGCCATCGCCGCGATCCGATCCGTTTCCTTGACCCGCCAGCTGCCGATATTGACGAGCCGGATCGGCGCACGCGCGAAGAGGGCGACCACCGCAAGCGTCATCGCGGCATCGGGGATCGCAATGCAATCGATCGTGCCGCCCTGCAGCGGGCGCGCGCCGCGCGCCTCGATCCAGCCGTTTCCGTAGCGGATATCCGCGCCCTGGCGCGCCAGTACGTCCGCAAATGCAACGTCACCCTGGATCGAGTCGCGACCGACGCCTTCGACGCGGACCGGTCCGCCGCCGATCACGCCCGCGGCAAGGAAATAGGACGCCGCGGAGGCGTCGCCTTCGACGTGCATGCAGCCCGGGCTGCGGTAACGCGCACCGGCCGGGACGACGAACGTCGACGCATCGGGCGACGCAACGTCGACGCCGAAGCGGCGCATCAGACGCAGCGTGATCTCGACATACGGACGCGAGATCAGCGCCGTGGTGAGCGCAACGTCGGTGGCCGACGCATCGGCGCCTTGCGCGAGCGGCAGCGCCATCAGCAGCGCCGACAGGAACTGGCTCGAGACGTCGCCGCGAATCGGAACGCGGCCGCCCGCGCGGCCGCCCGACGGCCCCAACCGGAGCGGCGGATAGCCGGCATTGCCGAGATAGGTCACGTCGCAGCCCTGATGGCGCAGCGCATCGACGAGATCGCCGATCGGCCGCTCGTGCATGCGCGGCACGCCCGCAATGCGGTAGTCGCCGCCCAGCATCGCAAGCACCGCGGTCAGCGGACGCACGGCGGTTCCCGCGTTGCCGAGGAACAGCGTCGCGGCGCGTTGCGGAAACGCATTGGCGATACCTTCGACCGTGCATTGCGCATCGCGGGCATCGACGCGAACGCCGAGCGTGTGGAGCGCGTCGAGCATCCGCGACGTATCGTCTGCCCGCAGCAGCCCGGTTAGCGTCGTCGTGCCTTCGGCAACGGCGGCGAGCAGCAGCGTGCGATTCGATATGCTCTTCGAGCCGGGCAGCGCCACCACGCCTTCCGCGTGGCGAATGGGACCGACCTCCAGTCGCGCCACATCGGGCACGCCGGTGGAGCTCGTGCTAAGCGCGTCCACTCGGGCCGACGCCGGTTGCCGTTTCACCCCAGTGCCGGCGCGCCTCGGCAGCGCGACCGAGCATCGTGTCGAGCGACGCACGATCGCCATGCTCGATCGACAGCATCAGCGCTTCGATGGCGCTGCGATAGGCGCCGAGCTCGGTCAACAGCGCATCGCGGTTCGCCAGTGCCACGTCGCGCCACATTTCGGGCGAGCTGCCGGCGATGCGCGTGAAATCGCGAAAGCCGCTTCCTGCGTTGCTGAAATATTCGGCGCTGTCCTTGCGCGACGCGAGCTCGGCGACGAGCGCGAAGGCGAGAAGATGCGGCAGATGCGAGACGGCGGCGAGGATGCGGTCGTGCCGGGCGGGGTCGAGCCGCTCGACGCGCGCGCCGCACGTGGTCCAGAACTCCTCGACGCGCTTCAACGCAGTGCTCGATGTCTCGGGCAACGGCGTCAGGATCACCTGTCGTCCGACGTAGAGCGACGCGTCGCCCGCATCGGCGCCCGAGCGCTCGCTGCCGGCGATGGGATGCCCCGGCACGAACTGCGGCAGGCGCTCGTTCAAGAGCTCGCGCGCGGCGAGCACGACATCCTGCTTCGTGCTGCCCGCGTCGGTGACGATCGCATCGCGCCCGAGCGCGGGTGCCAGGGCTGCGAGCGTTTCGCGGTACTGCGCGACCGGGATCGCGATCAGCACGAAGTCGGCCCCCTGCACTTCGCGCGTCCAGTCGTCGCCGAGCATCGCCGCACGGTCGATCACGCCTCTTGCGAGCGCACGGTCGAGATTCGACCGCGAACGGCCGACGCCGACGATCTCGCCGACGGCGCATGCGCGGCGCACTGCAAGCGCGCACGATGCGCCGATCAATCCGACGCCGATGACGACGAGCTTCTCAATGCGCACGGGCCGTGTCGCTCGACGCCGCGGTGGAGCGGGCGAGCGACGCGAGGAAGCGCTCGTTTTCCCGCGGCGTACCCACGGTGACGCGCAGCCACGCCGGCAGGCCGTAATTGGCCACCGGACGAACGATCACGCCCTGGCGCAGCAGCGCCTGGTAGACCGCCATCGCGTCGCCCACTTCGAACAGCACGAAGTTGCCGCGCGACGGAAGATAACGCAGACCAAGCGCCTGCAGTCCCGCTTCCAGCTGCCGTCTTCCCTCGCGATTGAGAACGCGGCTGTCCTCGACATATTGCGTATCGTCGAGCGCCGCAAGGGCCGCCGCCTGCGCGAGCGAATTCACGTTGAACGGCTGCCGCACGCGATTGAGCAGATCGGCGATCGCCGCGTCCATCACGCCGTAGCCCACGCGAAGTGCCGCGAGTCCGTGCGCCTTCGAGAAGGTGTGCGACACGACGAGGTTCGGGTACCGCGAAATCCATGCCGAGGAATCGGCGCGCTCGGCGGGATCGAGGAATTCGTTGTAGGCCTCATCGAGAACGACGATCACGTCGCGCGGAACCGCGGCAACGAAGCGTTCGACAACGTCACCCGCGAGCCAGGTTCCCGTCGGATTGTTCGGATTGGCGATGAAGACGACCCGGGTGTCCCGCGTGATTGCCGCGAGCATCGCATCCAGATCGTGACCATGGTCCTTCGCCGGCACTTCGATGCCCCGCGCGCCGCGCGCCTGCGTCGCAAGCGGATAAACGATGAATGCATATTGCGAATAGACGGCATCATCGCCCGGGCGCAGGAACGCCTGCGTGACGAGCTCGAGCACGTCGTTGCTGCCGTTGCCGAGCACGATCTGTTCCGGTGCGAGATGCAGGCGCGACGCGAGCGCCGTCTTCAGCGCGAAGCCGTTCCCGTCGGGGTAACGCGTGAGATCGGCGAGCGCGGCGGCGATCGCGGCCTGCACCTTCGGGCTCGCGCCGCGCGGATTCTCGTTCGACGCAAGCTTGATGATCGTGGCCGGATCGAGCTCGAGCTCGCGCGCCACCTCGTCGATCGGCTTGCCGCCCACGTACGGTGCAATCGCACGGATGTATTCCGGCGCCTTCGTCACTGCCGAGTGCTCTGGGGAATGCTTCATGCTTGATCTGCGGGATACGAGCCGAGAAGCTTGAGAAACTGCGCCTTGCGCGCCAACTCGGTCAGCGCGGCGTTCACCGGTGCGTCGTCACGATGGCCGACGAGATCGACGAAGAACAGATATTCCCACAAGCCGGTGCGTGCGGGCCGCGATTCGATGCGCGACATCGACACGCCATGACGCGCGAACGGTTCGAGAAGGGCGTGCATTGCGCCCGGCTGGTTCGCGGCCGACATCACGAGCGACGTCTCATCGCGACCCGACACGCCCGGCGCCTGCCGGCCAAGAACCCAGAAGCGCGTCGTGTTGTTCGGCTCGTCCTCGATGTGCGGCGCGAGCACCGCAATGCCGTAGATCGGCGCGGCGATATCGCCGGCAATGGCGGCGGCCCCCGTTTCGAGTGCTGCGAGCCGCGCCGCTTCGGCATTGCTCGACACAGGCACGCGCTCGACACCGGGCAGATGACGCGCGAGCCACTGTGCGCACTGCGCGAGCGATTGCGCATGCGAATAGACCTTGATGACGCGATCGAGCCCGGGCGCATTCGACAACAGGTTCTGCTGCACGCGCAGCTTGATCTCGCCGCAGATCGAAAGGTCGGTCGTGACCATGAGGTCGAGCGTGCGTCCGACGGTGCCCTCGGTCGAGTTCTCGACGGGGACGATCGCGTAATCGGTGCGGCCCGCCTCGCCCGCGCGAAAGATCTCGTCGATCGTTGCGCACGGCACGGCGTCGACGAACGTGCCGAACCGCCTCGCCACGGCGGCATGGCTGAACGTGCCCGCGGGACCGAGATAGGCGACGCGAAGCCGCTGCTCGAGTGCGAGGCACGCCGACATCACCTGGCGGAAGACGCCGATCACCGCTTCGTCGGAAAGCGGTCCCGCGTTCTGCTCGCACAGCCGGGCAAGCACGTCCGCCTCGCGCTCGGGCCGCCACGCGGGCGACCCGCTGTCGGCCTTCAGCGCGCCGATCGCCTGCGCATGCATTGCACGCTCGGACAACCGCGCGAGGATTTCCCGGTCGAGCGCGTCGATTGCGTCGCGGTGCACGCGCAGCGGCGCCTCGCGCGCATCGTCGTCGGTGGACGGAAGGTCAGCCATGCTCCCGCTCGAACTCGCGCATCCAGTCGATCAGCGCGTGCACGCCTTCGATCGGCATCGCGTTGTAGATCGACGCGCGCATGCCGCCGACCGCGCGGTGGCCCTTGAGCTGAGACAGGCCGCGGGCGGCCGCACCGGCCTCGAACGGCTCGTTCAGGCGATCGTCATGCAGGAAAAAGGGCACGTTCATCCGCGAACGATCGGCGTGCCGGACCGGATTGCGGTAGAAGCCGCTGGCGTCGATCTGCGCATACAGCGCGCTCGCCTTCGCGATGTTCGCCCGCTCGATTGCCGCGAGCCCGCCCTGCGCCGCGAGCCACTCGAAGGTGAGCCCGGCCAGGTAGATTGCGAAGGTCGACGGGGTGTTGAACATCGACGCCGCACCCGCCTGGACCGCGTAGTCGAACACGCTCGGGCACTCGCGCCGCGCGCGGCCGGTGAGATCGTCGCGCACGACGACGAGCGTGAGGCCCGCAGGACCGGCGTTCTTCTGCGCGCCGGCATAGATCACGCCGAACTTCGCGACGTCGAGCGGTCGCGAAAGGAAGTGCGACGACGCGTCGGCCACGAGCGGCACGTTGCCGGTGTCGGGCACCCACGAATACTCGACGCCGCCGATCGTCTCGTTCGTCGTGACGTGCACGTAGCTCGCGTCGCGCGACAGGCGCCAGCCGGACTGCGCGGGAACCAACGTGTACTGTGCATCGGCGCCCGACGCGGCGACGTTGACGCGGCCGTATTTGCGCGCTTCGGCGATCGACTTCTGCGACCAGTGGCCGGTATCGACGTAGTCGGCCACGCCGTCGGCCGGCAGGAGATTGAGCGGCACCGCCGCGTTCTGCCCGAGCGCGCCGCCCTGCAGGAACAGCACGCGATAATTCGCCGGAATCGCGAGCAGCGCGCGAAGATCGGATTCGGTCTTCGTCATCACCGCGCCGAAATCGGCGCTGCGATGGCTCATCTCCATGATCGACATGCCGCGGCCGTGCCAGTCGAGCAGCTCCTGCTGCGCACGCTGCAGCACCGGCTCGGGCATCGCCGCCGGGCCCGCGCTGAAGTTCCAGACGCGCAGGGTCATGGGCGATGTTCCCCGTCACCCGCGGCTTCGCCGCACCCTCTCCCGCTCGCGGAAAAGGGTTGGGGTGAGGGCAATCCCCGCACTCAGACTTCCTCGTCGTCTTTTTCGACGACGCGCTCGAGCCCGGCGAGCTTCTCGCCCTTGTCGAGGTGGATCAGCGTCACACCCTGCGTCGAGCGGCTCATTTCGCGGATCGACTTCACGCCCATGCGGATCAGCACCCCGCCGGTGGAAATGAGCACGATCTCGTCGTCGGGGCGCACGAGTGCCGCGCCGATCACCTGACCGTTGCGGCTCGATTGCTGGATCGCGATCATCCCCTTCGTGCCGCGACCGTGGCGCGTGTATTCGACGATCGGCGTACGTTTGCCGTAGCCATTCTCGGTGGCCGTCAGCACCGACTGCTCCTCGTCCTCGGCGACCAGCATCGCGATGACCTTCTGGCCCTTGTCGAGCATCATGCCGCGGACGCCGTGCGCGTTGCGTCCCATCGGGCGCACGTCGTTCTCGTCGAAGCGCACCGCCTTGCCGCCTGAGCTGAACAGCATGACGTCGTGCTTGCCGCCACCGAGAACGGCTACGGCAAGCGCACGCCGATCGTCGAGTACACGCGCCACGGTC
>DASSVX010000177.1:0-5929 GCA_035705655.1 Casimicrobiaceae bacterium | reverse complement strand
CAACTTCAACTGGATTCGCGCACGTGAAGGTGCAATTGCGTCCAAGGTTCTGGGCGACGACTTGCAGAAGCTGTGGCCGCTGATCTACGACGGCCAGTCAGACTCGGCGTCGTACGACAATTGCCTCGAGCTTCTGGTGATGGGCGGCTACTCGCCGGCGCACGCGATGATGCTGATGATTCCCGAGGCATGGGCCGGCAATCCGCTGATGGACGAAGATCGGCGCGCCTTCTATGAATATCACGCGGCGCTGATGGAGCCATGGGACGGCCCCGCAGCGATGGCGTTCACGGACGGCCGCCAGATCGGCGCGACGCTCGATCGCAATGGCCTCAGGCCCGCGCGCTACATCGTGACCGACGACGACTTCATCGTGATGTCCTCCGAGTCGGGCGTCCTCGACATTCCAGAATCGAAGGTCGTGCGCAAATGGCGCCTGCAGCCGGGGAAGATGCTGCTCGTCGACCTCGACGCGGGGCGCATCGTCGACGACGACGAGTTGAAGCGAACGCTCGCCACCGCCAAGCCGTATCGCGACTGGATCGCGCGTTACCGGCTGCGGCTCGAGGAGATGCCCGAGCCGGCGCCCACCACGCCGACGTCGGTGCCGCTGCTCGATCGGCAGCAGGCGTTCGGCTACACGCAGGAAGACCAGAAGATCATCCTCGCGCCGATGGCGGCGAATGCCGAGGAACCGGTCGGCTCGATGGGCAACGACGCCGCGCTGCCGGTGCTCTCCGATCGGCCGAAGGTCTTCTACAACTATTTCAAGCAGCTCTTCGCACAGGTGACGAACCCGCCGATCGATCCGATCCGCGAGGAGCTCGTCATGTCGCTCGTCTCGTTCATCGGACCGCGTCCCAATCTCCTGGCGCTCGATCCGCGCGACGACGACGCCGAGATCGCGAACGGCGTGCACGGGCACGGCACGACGCCCGATGGCGAGCCGCCGATGCGGCTCGAGGCGCAGCAGCCGGTGCTGACACCGGAGAACATGGAGAAGCTTCGCCACGTGGAGCTTTTCTCGGGCGGCGCCTTTCGCTCGATCGAGCTCGACATCTGCTACCCGTCCGCGTGGGGCGGCAACGGCATGGAAGCGGCGCTCGCAAGCCTTGCCGCGCACGCCGAGGATGCGATCCATCAGGGCTACAACATCCTGATCCTGTCCGACCGCATGATCGGCGCCGACATGCTGCCGATCCCGGCGCTCCTCGCGACCGCGGCGGTGCACGAGCATCTGGTGAAGAAGGGACTGCGCACGTCGACGGGCCTCGTCGTCGAAACGGGGTCCGCGCGCGAGGTCCATCATTTCGCGCTGCTCGCAGGCTACGGCGCGGAAGCCATCCACCCGTATCTCGCGCTCGAGACCCTCGCCGAGCTCTCGGCCGACGCCGGAAAGGAGGCACAGAAGCGCTACATCAAGGCGATCTGCAAGGGCCTCTGCAAGGTGATGTCGAAGATGGGCATCTCGACATACCAGTCGTACTGCGGCGCGCAGATCTTCGAGGCGGTGGGCCTGCAGAAGGCGTTCGTCGACAAGTACTTCACGGGCACCGCGAGCACGATCGAGGGGATTGGTCTCTTCGAGGTCGCGGCCGAAGCCGAGCGGCTGCACGCGCTCGCGTTCGGCAACGATCCACTGCTCGCAGGCGCACTCGATGCCGGCGGCGATTACATGTACCGCATCCGCGGTGAAGAGCACATGTGGACGCCCGACACGATCGCGAAGCTCCAGCACGCGGCGCGCGCGAATTCGCACTCGACCTACAAGGAATACGCGACGCTCATCAACGAGCAGGGCCGCAGGCTGAAGACGTTGCGCGGGCTGTTCGAGTTCAAAACGGCCGGGCGCACGCCGGTGCCGATCGACGAGGTGGAGCCGGCATCGGTGCTCGTCAAGCGCTTCGCGACGGGCGCGATGAGCCTCGGCTCGATCTCGACCGAAGCGCACACGACGCTCGCCATCGCGATGAATCGCATCGGCGGCAAGTCGAACACCGGCGAAGGGGGCGAGGACCCGATGCGCTATCGCGCCGAGATGCGCGCGGGAAAAAGCGTCGTCGAGGACGGCGACACGCTCGCGACGATCATCGGCAAGGGTCCGGTCGAGCACGACATTGCGCTCAAGGCCGGCGACAGCCTGCGCTCGCGCATCAAGCAGGTCGCCTCGGCCCGATTCGGCGTCACCGCCGAATACCTCGCGTCGGCCGATCAGTTGCAGATCAAGATGGCGCAGGGTGCGAAGCCGGGCGAGGGCGGCCAACTTCCTGGCCACAAGGTGTCCGAATACATCGCGCAGTTGCGCTTTTCGGTGCCCGGCGTGGGTCTCATCTCCCCGCCGCCGCATCACGACATCTATTCGATCGAGGATCTCGCGCAGCTCATCCACGACCTCAAGAACGCGAATCCGCGGGCGTCGATCTCGGTGAAGCTCGTCTCCGAGGTTGGTGTCGGCACGGTGGCCGCAGGCGTCGCGAAAGCCAAGGCGGATCACGTCACGATCGCGGGCCACGACGGCGGCACCGGTGCCTCGCCGGAATCGTCGATCAAGCACGCGGGCACGCCGTGGGAGCTCGGACTTGCGGAGACGCAGCAGACGCTCGTGCTCAATCGCTTGCGCGGGCGCATCGCCGTGCAGGTCGACGGCCAGATGAAGACCGGCAGCGACGTCGCGATCGGCGCGTTGCTCGGTGCGGACGAGTTCGGCTTCGCGACGGCGCCGCTGGTCGTCGAAGGCTGCATCATGATGCGCAAGTGCCACCTCAACACGTGTCCGGTCGGCGTCGCGACGCAGGACCCCGTGCTCAGGCGGCGCTTCACCGGCCAGCCGGAGCACGTCGTCAATTACTTCTTCTTCGTGGCGGAGGAGTTGCGCGCCATCATGGCCGGGCTCGGCTTCCGCACGCTGTCCGAGATGATCGGGCGCAGTGACCTGCTCGATACGAAAAAGGGCATCGAGCACTGGAAGGCGAAGGGACTCGATTTCAGCCGCGTGTTCCACCAGCCGCCGATGCCGCCCGAGGTCGCGCGGCATCACTGCGAGACGCAGGACCATGGCCTTGCGCGCGCGCTCGATCATCAACTGATCGAAGCGGCGGCACCGGCAATCGACAAGGGACAACCGGTGCGGCTCGCCTCGCGAATCCGCAATGCGAACCGTTCCGTCGGCGCGATGCTCTCCGGGGTGGTTGCGCGCAGGCACGGCCACGACGGGCTCGCCGAAGACACGCTGCACGTCGCGTTCGAGGGCATCGCCGGACAGAGCTTCGGTGCATTCCTCGCCCGCGGAATCACGTTCGAATTGCAGGGCGGCACCAACGATTACGTCGGCAAGGGACTGTCCGGCGGGCGCATCGTCGTCTATCCCGATCCCGCGTGCCCGGCGAAGGCCGAGGAGAACATCGTCATCGGCAACACGGTGATGTACGGCGCCATTGCCGGCGAGGCGTATTTCCGCGGCATCGCCGGCGAGCGCTTCTGCGTGCGCAATTCGGGCGCAAGCGCGGTCGTCGAAGGCACCGGCGATCATGGCTGCGAATACATGACGGGCGGGACCGTCGTCGTGCTCGGCCGCACCGGTCGCAATTTCGCGGCCGGAATGAGCGGGGGTGTCGCCTACGTGTTCGATGCCGACGGCAGTTTCGCATCGCGCTGCAACCCGGCGATGGTGGCACTCGGGCCGGTGCTTTCCGAAAGCGAGCAGCAGCGCGTGGAAAAGGAGCTCGTGAGCGCGGGCAAGGGACGCCTGCTGCACGAAGGCGTGGCCGACGAAGCGATCCTGCGCCGCCTGATCGAGCGCCATCTGCGCTTCACGGGATCGACGCTCGCGCTGTCGATGCTCGACCGCTGGGACGCGACGCGCGCGAAATTCGTGAAGGTGTTCCCAAACGAGTACGTGCGCGCGCTATCGGAAATGCACGTGAAGGCGCAGCACGCGAAGCCTGCGGGCGTTCCCGCACAGCGCGCGGTCGCGTAGGGGCTGGCGACGATGGGCAAGATCACCGGCTTTCTCGAATGGCAGCGGATCGCCGAAGTGTCCGACCCCGTACGCTCGCGCGTGCGTCACTTCCGCGAGTTCATCCACGCGCTCGACGACGCGGCCG
Organism: Casimicrobiaceae bacterium; assembly: GCA_035705655.1. Classification (GTDB taxonomy): domain Bacteria; phylum Pseudomonadota; class Gammaproteobacteria; order Burkholderiales; family Casimicrobiaceae; genus VBCG01. The sequence goes on along the minus strand of DASSVX010000177.1, from coordinate 1,826 downwards.
CGTCGACGCAGGGCGGACGCTGCATGGATTGCGGCATCCCGTTCTGCCAGACCGGCTGTCCGGTCAACAACATCATTCCCGACTGGAACGACCTCGTCTACCGGCACCAGTGGAAGGCGGCGCTCGACGTGCTGCACTCGACGAACAACTTCCCCGAATTCACCGGACGCATCTGTCCGGCGCCGTGCGAGGCGGCGTGCACGCTCAACATCAACGACGATCCCGTCGGCATCAAGTCGATCGAGCACTTCATCATCGACAAGGGCTTCGACGAGGGCTGGGTCGTGCCGCTGCCACCGGTGCAGAAGACCGGCCGGCGCGTGGCCGTCGTCGGTTCGGGCCCTGCCGGACTTGCCTGTGCGCAGCAACTGGCGCGTGCCGGACATGACGTCGTCCTGTTCGAAAAAGAGGACCGCATCGGCGGCCTGCTGCGCTACGGCATTCCCGACTTCAAGATGGAGAAGCACCTGATCGACCGGCGCATGGCGCAGATGTCGATCGAAGGCGTCGAGTTCCATCCGAATTCACACGTCGGCGGCAACGTCTCGGCACAGGCGCTGCTCGGCGAGTTCGACGCGATTGCGCTCTCGGGCGGCGCCGAGAAGCCGCGCGACCTGCCGGTGCCGGGGCGCGCGCTGCGCGGCGTGCATTTCGCAATGGAGTTCCTGCCACAGCAGAATCGTCTGGTTGCAGGCGACGCGGTGACCGCGCAGATCAGTGCCGCGGGCAAGCGCGTGATCGTCGTGGGCGGCGGCGATACCGGGTCCGATTGCGTCGGCACGTCGACGCGCCAGGGCGCGCTGTCGGTCACGCAGTTCGAGCTGCTCACCCAGCCGCCAATCACCGAGAACAAGCCGCTGGTGTGGCCGTACTGGCCGATCAAGCTCCGCACGTCGTCGTCGCAGGAAGAAGGTTGCGAGCGCGACTGGTCGGTGGCGACGAAGCGCTTCGAAGGCACCAATGGCCAGGTCGAGAAGCTGGTTGCCGCGCGCGTCGAATGGCAGCGCGACGGCAGCGGCGCGATGCGGATGGTGGAAATTCCGGGCAGCGAATTCGAGATGAAGGCCGATCTCGTGCTGCTCGCGATGGGCTTCACCGGCCCGGGCGAAACCGGGCTCGTCGAGCAGTTCGGCGTCGAGCGCGATGCGCGCAGCAACGTGAAGGCGACGACCGACGATTACCGGACCAGCGTGCCGAAGGTCTTCGCCGCCGGCGACATGCGCCGCGGCCAGTCGCTTGTCGTGTGGGCGATTCGCGAAGGCCGCCAATGCGCACAGGCAATCGATGCGTTCCTGATGGGATCGTCGTCGCTGCCGAGGTAAGCGCTTGGGGCCAGGGTCGCTTTTCCATGGTGCACGGAAATTGGGGCCAGGCTCGATTTTCCGTGGTGCGCCACCACAGGATCGCTGAGTGCATCCGGAAAATCGAGCCTGGCCCCAATTTCCATGACCCCGATTGTCGACATCGACGTCGCGCGATGGCGGCCCGAAGTTTCGCCCGCGGACACCGAGCGCCATGCGCGCGAGCTCGAGAGCGGCGGCGTGCTCGCGCTGCCGCATCTCGCGTTCGAATTGTCGCCCGCCGAGCAGCGCTTCCTCGACATCCGCTGGTCGGATGGCAGGGCGAAGAACATCAGTCTCGACGGTGATGCGATCAAGGGCGCGCAGGGCGGCGCGGGCGATCTCGACGCGCTCGCGGCGATGATCGCGCGCTTCGCCGCCGATGCGAGTGCGCTGATCGCAGCGCTCTTCCCGCGCTACGCACCCTATCTCGCGCGGGCGCGCACGAGCTATCGGCCGCATGGCGCCGCGGGCCGCGCCGTGTCG
>DASSVX010000176.1:0-2103 GCA_035705655.1 Casimicrobiaceae bacterium | reverse complement strand
TGCCGCATTGGAAATGAACCGCGGGTCGTCACACCATTCCGGATGGCCCAGCATCGCGGCGATCCGCTCCCAGTTCGCCTGGTTCGCGCCGCCAATGTTCAGCCATCCATCACTGGCGGCGAACGCCTGGTAGGGCGCCGTCAACAGATGCGCCGATCCTGTCGGTCCCGGCGACGCGCCCGTCGCGAAATAGATCGCCGCGTGCCAGTAGGTTTGCTGCAAGGCCGCTTCCATCAGTGACGTGTCGACGACCTGGCCCTGCCCGGTGCGTTGCTTGTGCGCGTAAGCGGCGAGAATGCCGACCGCGGCGAGGATGCCCGCGTTGATGTCCGCAACTGGCGGACCGGTCTTGACCGGCGGTCCCCCGGGCTCGCCGGTGATCGCCATCAGCCCGGCAAACCCTTGCGCGATCAGGTCGAAGCCGCCCTTGTCGCCGAACGGGCCATCACGGCCATAGCCCGAGATCGCGCAATAGATGAGACCCGGGTTGGTCTTCGAAAGCACGTCGTAGCCAAGCTCGAGCTTCTCGAGCGTTCCGCGCCGATAGTTCTCGATCAGCACATCGGCGTCCCGCACCATCCGCAGCAGCACGTCGCGGCCGGCCGGCTTCTTGAGATCGATCGCGATGCCGCGCTTGTTGCGATTCAGCATCATGAAGGGAGCCGACTCGCCGTTGATGCGTGGTTCGCTGTAGCTGCGTGAATCGTCGCCGCCGGGAAGTTTCTCGACCTTGACGACGTCCGCGCCCATGTCGGCGAGCAGCATGCCGCAGGTCGGGCCGGCCATGATCTGCGCAAGCTCGAGCACGCGCATGCCGCGCAGCGGCCCCGGATGCGTTGCGATCGCGTTCTTCGCCGCCTCAGCCACGTTGCTGCACCACCGTCATTTACCCGTGAACTCGGGCTTGCGCTTCGCGAGAAACGCCGCGTAGCCGATGCGAAAGTCGTCGGTGTCGAAGCACGCAAAGCCCTCGTCGGCTTCCGCGGCAGATAACGGCGTCGAATCCGCGAGCCGACGCGCGAACCGCTTGTGCCAGCGCGCGACGAGCGGCGCGCCTTCGGCAATCCGCGCCGCCGTCGCCGCCGCTTCGCTAACGACATCCGCGTCGGCAACAACACGCGTTACGAGTCCCTTCGCCTGGGCTTCAGCCGCGTCGAAGATGCGTCCCTCGAGCAGGATCTCGAGCCCGACGGCGGTACCCACGAGCCGCACCAGTGCGGCCATCTCGGCGTGCGCCATGACGAGCCCGAGATTCTTCACCGGTGCGCCGAAGCGACTCGACGCGCCGCAGATCCGCAGGTCGCACGTCGCAGCGATCTCGAGACCACCGCCAACACAGATACCGTGGATTTGAGCGACGAGCGGGATTGGACAATCGGTAAGCGCACGCAGTGTCCTGTGCATCACAGCGCCATAAGTGCGCGCCTGCGTCGAATTCGCGCGCTCGTGCGCGAACTCGCCGATGTCGGTGCCGGGCGAGAATGCACGCTCGCCGGCGCCGCGAAGGACGACGCAGCGCAGTTGATCGTCGGCGGACAGCTCGGTAATCGCATCGCCGAGCGCCTTCCACATCGACAGCGTCAGCGCGTTGAGCTTGTGCGGCCGGTTGAGCGTCAGCGTCGCGATGGCGCCGTCGCGGGACGTGATAACCGTAGCGTCGCGCGCGGATTCGCTCATCGGTAGAAAAGCTCGACGAGACCGAGCCCCGTCACCGGCACGTACGTAACGAGCAACAGCACGGCAACGAGCACGGCGATGAAATAGATGTTGATCCGCGTCACCGCCCAGATCGACTCGCGGGCGATCGCGCTCGCGACCATCAGCACGCTCGCAACCGGCGGCGTCTGCTGACCGATGCCGAGATTGACGGTGACGATCAGGCCGAAATGCACGGGGTCGATGCCCACGGCGCGAACGAGGGGCATCACAACAGGCACGACCAGAATGATCGCCGCGGCCGAGTGCAGGAACATGCCGAGCAACAGGAACAGCACGTTGAGCAGCGCCAGCACGAGCCACTTGTTGCGCGTGATGTCCGCGACAACCTGCGCGAGCCGCTGCGGCGCCTGCACTTCGCTCAAATAGGTGCCGAGCAGCGCGCTC
>DASSVX010000175.1:0-4239 GCA_035705655.1 Casimicrobiaceae bacterium | reverse complement strand
CATCCCGCTCCGCGATTACAGTCGCGAAGCGCCGGCTTAGGCCACTTTTTGCGCCGCAGCTTTGCACCGATGCCGCAGTGCCGAGACGCCTTGGCCCCCGGAAGGCAGCGTTTGCTGGCCTTGTTCGGGAGGCGAAAAGACCGCGATTATAGGGTCATCGCGTCCTTCTCGTCAACCATCAGCCTCTTCCATGCCACGCATTTGCCCACGGAGACAGCGGGCCGATTCGCGGCTCGTCGCGTGCGGCGGCCAAGTGTGCTTGGGCAGGCGGCCGCGCCGGGCGGTTCCCGTGCTTTGGGTATGATTCGCTGCGGTTCAATGGACACCCCGGGCGATGGGCACCGACCTCCAGACTCCCTTCGACGCGAGCGTCGTCATGGTCACCGTCGTCCGCGACACCTTTGCGCAGGCGCTGCGCTCCGTCTTCGCGCAGGCGTTCGCCGGCCGCATCCAGGTGCTCGTCGGCGTCGACCGCTGGATCGGCGACCGTGCGGCCGTCGAGGATCTCGCGCGCCAGAGTCCGTCGCACATCGGCGTCACGATCCTCGATCTCGGCTACTCGACATCGGCGCGCAACGGTGGCCTGTACCCGAGCCGCTACGGCGGCGCGCTGAAGACGATCCTGAGCTATGCCGCGAACAGCCGCTACGTCACGTATCTCGACGACGACAACTGGTACGCGCCCGAACACATCGCCTCGATGGTGGCGGCAGTCACCGGCAAGGCGTGGGCGTTTTCGCTTCGCCACTTCGTCGAGGCCCGGACCAGCACGCTGCTCTGCCGCGATACGTGGGAGTCGATCGGGCCCGGACGGGGCGTCTACGCGCAGGCGCAGGGCGGGTTCGTCGACACGAACTGCTTTTTCATCGACAAGCTCGCCTGCCACGACGTATTCCCCGAATGGGCGATGACGCGGTTCGCCGGGGGCACCGGCGGCGATCGCCAAGTGCTGGAAAGGCTGCGCGGGCGCCCGTTCGGCACCAACGACGCGCACACGGTGTTCTATCGCACGCCGCTCGCCGGACTGCATCCGTACCTGCTGTGGCGCTTCAAGTGTGCGGGCGTGGACCTCGCCCGTTACCTGCCGCACGATGGGCTCCCCGGCGAGGCGGTATGGCGTCAATGCGCCGAGCACGATGCGCGTACGCGGGTCGAGTTGGCATGACCTCCGGGTTTGCCCGTCCGCTTCCGCAGGCCGCGACGGCGCGCGCGGTGTGCGACCGCCTGCCGCGGGCAGCGCTGATCGGCAATCCTGACCGGCCGATTCGTGCAATCGGTGCATTGTCGACACACGAATCGGACGTGCTCGCGTTCTGCGACGCGGCGCGTGCCGCCGAGCATCTTGCGCACACGCCGGCCGCGGTCGTCATCGTGCCGAACGTCCTCGCGACAATGCCGCGGGCCGAGCAGACGTTCGTCGCGGTCGACGACGTCCGCAGTGCGTTCATCGACATCGTCGAAGCGCTTCTCCCGCACTCCGGGCGCCCCGTCGACCCCCTCCCCGGCATCGATGCCCAAGCGGCCATCGGCGAAGGCGCGGCGATCTCGCCGCTCGCGTGCGTCGGACCCCGGGTTCGTATCGGCGCGGGCACGCGCGTCGGCCCGGGTGCCGTGCTCTACGAGGACAGCGAGATCGGCCGCGACTGCGTGATCGGTCCGGGCGCGATCATCGGCTGGCTGGGGCTTGCCTACCACGACCGCGCCGATGGCCGGCGCAGCTTCTTTCCGCATCTTGCCGGCGTGCGTATCGGCGACCGCGTCGACGTGGGCGCCCACGCCTGCATCTGTCGCGGCATGCTCTCGCACACCACGATCGCCTCCGACGCAAAGCTCGGCAGCCTCGTCTACGTGAGCCACGGCGTCGACATCGCTGCGCGGGCCTGGCTCTCGGCCGGAACGGCAATTGCAGGACATGCAACGATCGCCGCGAATGCGCTGCTCGGCATCGGAAGCGTCGTCGTCGACAATGTCGATGTCGGCGCCGACGTGATGGTCGGCGGCGGCAGCGTCGTGATCAAGGATGCGGGCGCAGGCTCGAGGCTGCACGGCGTACCGGCGCAACCGGTGGCTGCCATGCGCCGCTTCGGGCCCACGCCGCGCGAGCGGTGAACCGCAACAGGAGGCAACGATGGCAACGGCGCAACCGGCTTCGAGTGCGAACCCGCACGGTCACCGCCGCGGCTGGTCGATCGCTTGGGGAATCCTGCTGATCGTCATCGGCATACTCGCGCTGCTGATGCCGGAAGTCGCAGCGCTCGCGACCGTCCTGACGCTCGCGTGGTTGCTGATCTTCGCCGGCGTCGTCGAGCTCGTCCACGCCTTCCAGACCCGGCGCCGCAGCGGTTTCGGCTGGAAGCTCGCGGCAGCCATCATCACGCTGATCCTCGGACTCTGCATCCTCCTCTTCCCGGTGGCCGGCATCGCGACGCTCGCGCTCTGGATCGGCGCGTTCATCTTCGCCGGCGGCATCGTGCGCCTGATCCTCGCGTTCCGCGTGCGGCCGGCGAAGGGCTGGGGGTGGGTCCTCTTCGACGGCCTGCTCGCGATCGTGATCGGCGGGTTGATCGCCTGGGGGTGGCCGGCAAGCTCGATCGGCTTCATCGGACTGCTAACCGGCTTCTGGCTGCTGTTCTCCGGTGTCTGGCGGATCATGCTCGACGGACGTGCCCCGCAGCCCGGAGAAGGCGGCGTGCTGTCGCACGCAGCGTGACCTGCGCCTGCCTGGAGAGGGCATTTTGCGCATTCGAAACGCGGATATGCTAGAAATGACCGTTCATTCAAGCGAGGCCTGACCCGAATGTCGAACGCGATCTCCGTTGTGATCGGTCTCGTGCTGGCAGTGGCCAGCGCGACCGTCCTTGCGCAGCCGGCCGAAAATGCCGACCAGGCCGCGCACAAGCTCAACCCGTACGTCTACATGCGCAATGCCGCCGGCGACAAGGTCTTTCTCGAGACCCAGTTCTGGCGCAACGATCCCAATTACGATGCGCGCGCGCTGCGACGCGTGTCGGACGTGATGGCCGGCCTCGAGAAGCTCGGCTTCAAGGGCAATCCCGACGCCGCCAACGGCTGGGACAAGCCCGAGAAAGTGGTTCGCTGCCGCATCAACATGGAAGTCGTCAACAAGCGCTGGCGCGGCAAGACCGGCGCCATCGTCGCCTGCGAGAACACCGGCATCTCCGACGCCGAGGTGGTGCCGTCGGAAGATCCGAAGCACGTGAGCCTCGTGCTGCAGGCGTTCGACAAGCAGTACAAGCTCGCCAAGGAAAAGCAGGGCAAGTAGGCGATCGCCGGGGCGGAGGCTTTCGCTATTCGACCGTGACCGGCAGCGTGTTGTCCTTCGGCCGCCGATCGATCAGCTTGTTGTAGGGATCGATGCCGGCCCGCGCCGGCTTCCGCGCGACGATCACGCTGATCGTCGACTCCTCTGCCGCGATCCGCCGCTTTTCGAGGAAGAGCGGCTCGCTGTGCTCGTCCTCGACGCCGATGTCGATGAAATCGGCGAGCGGCACCTCGGTTTCCTTGCCGAGCTCGTCGGCCTTGAGCTTGCGCGCAAACACCTTGAGCGTCACCTCGTAGCGCCCGTCGGGAAGCGCCTTCGCCGTCGCCGACAACGCGCGATTGTCGTAGAGCGTGATCGTGTCGAATAGATCGTCGATGACGTACGCGAGCGCGGGCGGCGTCACCGCGCGGATCTCCGCGAGCAGGTCCTTCGTCGTCGAGTACGGCGGCCCCTTGAACGCCCACTTGTCGCGATACGCGCGTATGGCGCGATTCAGATTCTCCTCGCCGATGTAGTCGGCGAGCGCATACATGACGAGGCTGCCCTTGCGATAGTGGATGTAATCCTGGTTCTCCACCTGCGCGAGCGGCAGCTCCTTCTTCTGCTCGGTGCTGCGGCCGATCAGGTACCGGTCGAGCTCGTAGCGCAGGAACCGCTGCATCTTCGCGTGGCCGTACTTCTTCTTCATGACCATCAGCGCCGAATACTGCGCGAGCGTCTCGACGAGCATCGTGTCGCCCTGCACGTTCGCACCCGGCACCTGGTGGCCCCACCATTGGTGGGCGAGCTCGTGCGCCGTGACGTAATACGGGTAATCGATGTCCTCCGGATCGGCGTCGCGAACGCGGGCGATGAAGCCGATGCCCTCCGAGTAGGGCACCGTGTTCGGAAACGATTGCGCGAACGCCGCGTAGCGCGGGAACTCGATGATGCGGAACTGCCGATACTGATACGGG
>DASSVX010000174.1:0-6851 GCA_035705655.1 Casimicrobiaceae bacterium | reverse complement strand
GCAGCGACGATTGGAACGCCTGCGCCGTTCCCTGGAACGTGCCGATCACCGAGGCCGGCAGCTGCATCTGCGCGGTCGCCGCATTGATCTCCTCGATCGCCTGCGACAGCGCCACGCCCGGCTTCGTGTCGAACGAGATCGTCACGGCTGGCAGCTGGCCCTGGTGGTTGATCGCGAGCGGGCCGACCGTCGGCCGCAGTGTGGCGACGGCGTTGAGCGGAACGAGGGCCCCGCTGCTCGAGCGCACGTACAGCAGCGACAGCACGGACGGATCGGTCTGGTAGCGTGGCTCGAGCTCCATCACGACCCAGTACTGGTCGGTGGGTGCAAAGATCGTCGACACCTGCCGCGCGCCGTAGGCGTCGTACAGCGTGTTCTCGATCGTTTGCGCCGACACGCCGAGCGCCGACGCCTTGTTGCGGTCGATGTCGACGGTGATCTGCGGTTGCGTGATCTGCAGGTCGCTCGTCACGTTGGCGAGCCCGGGCAGCGTGCGGATCTTCGTCTCGAGCTGCGGCGCCCACTTGTACAGCTCGTCGGTGTCCGGCGCCTGCACGGTGTACTGGTACTGGCTCTTGGACAGCCGTCCGCCGACGCGAATGGTCGGCACGTTCTGGACATATGCGTTGATGCCGGGGATGCGTGTCAGCGTCGGCCGCAACTCCTGCACGATTTCATCGGCGGTGGGCCGCTGGTTGCGCGGCTTCAGCGTCACGAACAGGCGCCCGTTGTTCAGCGACGAGCTCGGGCCGCCGGCGCCGGCAAACGACATCACGTTCTCGACGTGCGGATTGCGCTGGATGATGGCGGCCACCTGCTGCTGCAGGTTCTTCATCGCGTCGAACGAGATGTCCTGCGCCGCCTCCGTGATGACGAAGAGCTGGCCCACGTCGTCGCTCGGCAGGAAGCCCTTCGGCATCCACGAGAACAGGAACGCCGTGCCGACGAAGATCGCGGTGAACACGAGCATCGTCAGGCGCCGGTGATGCAGCACCCATTGCAGGCTGCTCCGGTACGCGCTCAACACCGCCTGGAACGCACGCTCGTTCGCCGCGAAGATGCGCCCGTGGTCCTCCTTGCGCTCGACCTTCAGCATGCGGCTGCACAGAAGCGGCGTCAGCGTCAGCGACACGAAGCCCGACAGCAGCACGGCGACAATGATCGTCACGGCGAATTCGTGCAACAGACGCCCGAGGATGCCGCCCATCAGCAGCACCGGAATGAACACCGCCACGAGCGACAGCGTCATCGACACGATCGTGAAGCCGATCTCCTTCGTGCCGTCGAGCGTCGCCTGAAGGCGCGACTTCCCCATCTCCATGTGCCGCGTGACGTTCTCGAGCACGACGATCGCGTCGTCGACGACGAAGCCGACGCAGAGCGTCAGCGCCATCAGCGACAGGTTGTCGAGGCTGTAGCCGAACAGGTACATCAGCGAGAACGTGCCGATGATCGACATCGGCAGTGCGAGGCTCGGGATGATCGTCGCGGTGACGCTGCGCAGGAACACGAAGATCACGCCGATGACGAGACCGAGCGCGAGCAGCAGCGTGTACTGCACGTCGTGCACCGACTCGCGGATCGATTCGGAGCGATCGTAGAGAATCGACAGTTCGACCGACGGCGGAAGCTGCGCCTGGAACGACGGCAGGATCGCGCGGATGGCGTCCACGACCTCGATCGTGTTGGTGCCCGGCTGGCGGCTGATGGCGAGCACGACGCCGCGCGTGCCGTTGTACCAGGCCGCCACCTTGTCGTTCTGCACGCTGTCGAACACGCGCCCGAGCTGGTTCAGCCGCACGGCGGCGCCGTTGCGGTAGGCGACGATCATCGGCGCGTATTCCTTTGCGTCGTTGAGCTGCCCCGTCGCCATCACCGATGTCGCGCGCTCGGCGCCGTACAGCGTGCCGGTCGGGATGTTGACGTTCGCGTTGCCCACCGCCTGCTCGACGTCGGTCAGCGCGATGCCGCGCGTGGCGAGCGCGTTCGGATCGAGCTGGATGCGTACCGCGTACTTCTGCGACCCGTAGACCTGCACCTGCGCGACGCCGTTGATCGTCGAGATGCGCTGTGCGAGGTTGTTCTCCGCGTAGTCGTCGACCACCGACAGCGGCTGCGTCTTCGACGTGAGCGCCAGCAGCAGGATCGACGATTCGGCCGGGTTGACCTTGCGCTGCGTCGGCGGGTTGGGCATCGCCGACGGCAGCGAGCGCGCCGCGGCGGCGATGGCCGACTGCACGTCCTGGGCGGCGGCGTCGATGTTGCGATCGAGCGAGAACTGGATGGTGATCGACGTGCTGCCCTGCGTCGACTGCGACGTCATCGAGTCGATGCCGGCGATCGTCGAGAACTGCTTTTCGAGCGGCGTGGCGACGGCGGACGCCATCGTGTCGGGACTCGCCCCCGGCAGGCTTGCCGATACCTGGATCGTCGGAAAGTCGACGTTCGGCAGCGCATTCACCGGCAGCAGCCGGTAACTGACGATGCCGAAGATCAGGATGCCGAGCATGACGAGCGACGTCATGACCGGCCGGCCGACGAACAGCGCCGCTATGTTGCCGCCGGTGTGCTGCGGTCCGCTCATCGGGTCAGCGCCGCCGCTGCGTGCTGCCGGTCACTCGCTGGCCTTCGCGTCGGCGATCGCGATCTTCGTTCCCGGCGCGAGGCGCAGCTGACCGACGGTGACGACGGTCTCGCCCGGCTTGAGCCCCGAGGCCATCACGGCGATATCCCCCTCGTTTCGCGCCACCTTGATGTCGCGCAGGTCGACGCTGCGGTCGGGCTTGACGACGAACACGTACTGGCCGTTCGGACCGTTCTGCACGGCGGTGGCCGGAACGACGATTGCGTTGTCCTGGTGCGTGAGCGTGAGCACGACATCGACGAACTGCCCCGGCCACAGCGCCTTGTCGGTGTTCGCGAATTCGGCCTTGAGCTTGATGGTTCCGGTCGACGCGTCGGTCGTGTTGTCGATGAACGAAAGCTTGCCGCCCACCGGCGCAAGGCCACCGCTCGGCACCTGCGCGCTCACCTGAAGCTCGCCGTCGGCCTGGTACTTGCGCACCGCGGCAAGGCTCTGCTCGGGCACGGAGAACGACACGTTGATCGGCACGACCTGGTTCAGCACGACGAGCGAGTTCGTATCGTTCGCCTTGACGAGATTGCCTTCCTGGATCTGGATCTTGCCGGCGTAACCGGTGATCGGCGAGCGGATCGTGCAGTAGCCGATCTGCAGCCGTGCGCTGTCGATCGCCGCTTCGTCGGCGCGTAGCTGCGCGGCGGCGGTGGCCGCGTTCGTGCGAATCTGTGCATACGCGTCGGGCGACACAAACTTCTGCTCGAGCAGCTCCTTGTAGCGCTTCTGCTGCTCGTTCGCGTGGTCGAGAACCGCGCGATCCTTGCCGAGGTTCGCCTGCGCCTGTGCGAGCTGCGCTTCGAACGGCCGCCGGTCGATCTCGAACAGCGTCTCGCCCTTGTGCACTTCCTGCCCTTCCTTGAAATGCACCGATACGATCTGGCCGTCGATGCGCGCCTTCACTGCGACGGTGGTGTACGGCTCGACGTTGCCGATGGCGCGCAGTCGCACGGGAACGCTCTTCGTGACGACGGGCGCAACGCTCACCGGAACCGCCGGCGCCGACTTCGGCAGTGCGGCGCGCGAACCCGGTGCAAACCGGAATGCGACCGCCGCGACGGCTGCGATCGCCAGCAGGCAGACGACGGCGATCAGTGTGCGGCGCGGTGCGGACATCGTGCTAGGACCATGGAGGCGGAGCGTTGATTCCCGCGGCATCGGGCGACGCATTCAAACTCTCGAGTTTAAGCCGTCCGCCACCCGCCCACGCGCCCGACACATTCGGAAACATGTGGCGCGACGCCCGCGCGGCGCTACAATCGCAGCCGACCGCGAAGATCGTTTTACGCGACGTCGAACCGCTTATGCGCAACCCGGCGCGGGTGTAGTTCAATGGCAGAACGGCAGCTTCCCAAGCTGCATACGAGGGTTCGATTCCCTTCACCCGCTCCATCCGCCTCGCACGCGCGCGCCGTGGCCTTACGGCCGCAGATACGCCCAGCCCTGCTGCTGCTTCTGCATGATCTCGACGACCCCGGCGGGAACGTAGCCGATGCCGTCCAGCATGTCGGCTTTCGCGAGCTTCTGACCGCGCATCGTGTTTTCGCAAGCGCTGACCTTCACACCCTGACCGAGCGCCTCGGTGATGCGGTTCCCGACGACCGATTCCGACTTGAGCATGCCGATGCCGGGGCCGTACGCGACGATCTCGATGTCGACGTTCGCCGCGCCGAGGTCGGTTTGCAGGTTCCGGGCATTGTTGAGGGCGAGGTTCCATTTCGCGGGGTCGTTGTCGCTGACCTGCATCACGACGCGGTTCTGCCGGGTGCTCGCGGCTTGCGCGAGCGCATCGGGCGCGGCAAGCGAGGCGCCGCCGGCCAGCATGGCGAGCGTCGCGACAAACAGCAGTCGAGCAAGCGAAACGACCGGCATGGGTGACCTCGGCGCGGTGGACGGGCGGGCGGCGCCCGCCGAAGCGACGATTATGCCGGATCGGCTGCACGATTGAGATCGGCGATAATCCAGGCGATGCGCAATGGCATGAAGGTTTCTCCACGGTCGCCCCTTGCGCCGCTACGCTGTCCCCCGGGGGGCGCTGTTCGCACGTCGGGGCGGCCCTTCGGTGGCCACGTGCCGACCGCCGCCATCGTCCTCATCTCGAGCTCGGTGCTGTGCTTCACCATTCTCGACGCGATCACCAAGTTCATGACGCAGCGCTATTCGGTGCCGCTGCTCGTCTGGGCCCGCTACGGCGTCCAGTTCGTTGCGATGCTCGTGTGGCTCGGGCCCAGCATGCGTCTCGGTCTCGTGCGCACGCAGCGCTTGCGCGTCCAGGCGTTTCGCGGCGTGCTGCTGCTCGCATCGTCGCTTTTCTTCGTCCATGCGCTGCGCTCGCTTCCGCTCGCCGAAGCGACCGCGCTCAACTACTCGACGCCGATCATCGTCGTGCTGATGGGCCGCCTGCTCCTTCAGGAGCGGCTGACACAGGCGCGCCTTGCATTCGTCGCCGCCGGCGTGGCCGGCATGCTGATGATCGTCCAGCCGGGCAGCGACGTGTTCCACGGCGCCGCGCTGTTCGGACTCGGCGCCGCGATCTTCTACGCCTGCTACCAGATCACCACGCGCATGCTCGCCGGCGAGGACCCGCGCGTCCTGCTGTTCTATCCGGCGCTGATGGGCACGGTCATCATGTCGGCGTTGGCACCTGGCTTCGACTGGCCGCTGTCGATGCCGTGGACGCACGTGCTGCTGATCGTCTGCGGCGGCCTGTTCGGCACGCTCGGCCATTTCCTGTTCATCCTCGCCTTCCGCCTCGCACCCGCGTCGGCGCTGACGCCGTTCACGTATACGCAGCTCGTCTGGGCGATGCTGCTGGGCTGGTTTCTCTACGGCGATTTTCCGAACGGCTACCGTGTCGCCGGAATGGCGGTGATCGCGGGCAGCGGCCTTCTGATGATGTTGCACGAGCGGCGTCGCGCACGGCTCGTCGCGATCGACCCTGTCACCGTTCAATGAAATGGAGGAGTTCCGGATGAGCAAACCGCGGATCGGCTTCGTCGGTGTCGGCCTGATGGGCCATGGCATTGCAAAGAACCTGCTGGCAAAAGGCTTCCCGCTGACGCTGCGGGTGCACCGCAATCGCGCGGCCGCGCAGGACCTTCTCGCCGCCGGCGCGGCAGAAGCGGCAAGCAACGCCGAGCTTGCGCGCAACGCCGACATCGTGATCCTCTGCGTGACCGGCGCGCCGCAGGTCGAGGAAGTGGTGCTCGGTCCCGAGGGCATCGCGAGTGCGGCGCGCGAAGGGCTGATCGTCGTCGACACATCGACGAGCGAGCCGGCGACGACGTCGCGGATGCGCAACGTCCTCGCCGATCAGCAGGTGCGCTTCGTCGACGCGCCGCTCGCACGCACCCCGGTCGAGGCGGAGCAGGGACGGCTCAACATCATGATCGGCGCCGACGACGCGACGTTCGCCGAGTTGCAGCCGACGTTCGCGGCGTTCTGCGAAAACATCGTCCATGCCGGACCTCCCGGGCACGGCATCGTGCTGAAGCTCATCAACAACTTCATCGCGCAGGCGATCTGCACCGCCACCGCGGAAGCCTGCGCTGCCGCCGCGAAGTCGGGACTGTCGATCCGCAAGCTGCACCAGGTGATCTCGGCGGGCGCGGTCAATTCGGGCCTCTTCCAGATGCTCGTCGGGAAGATGCTCGAAAGCGGCGATCTGTCGGGGCTCAAGTTCACGCTGTCGAACGCCGCGAAGGATCTGCGCTACTACACGCATTTCACCGAATCGATGATGATTCCGTCGATCGTCGGCGAGGCGGTGCATCAGAGCCTCGTCACGGCGAACGCGCTCGGCTTCGGCGACAAATACGTGCCGTCGCTGATCGAGGCGCAGGAGAAGCTCGCCGGCGTGTCGATCGTCCCGCGCGACGGCCGCCGCGACGATGCCGCCGCCTGACGCCGATCGCGACGAAGCGTTCGCGGCGTTCGCGCTGCAGGCCGCGCGCGATGCCGGCGCTGCGATCCTGCCGCATTTCCGCGCAGCGATCGCGATCGACGACAAGGGCGGCGCGCGCGGCTACGATCCGGTGACCGACGCCGATCGCGCGGCGGAAGCCGCGATTCGCGCCGCGATCCTCGCCCGCTATCCCGAGCATGGCGTCGAGGGCGAGGAGCACGGCCGCCATGCGGGAACCTCACGCTACACGTGGGTGATCGACCCGATCGACGGCACGCGCAGTTTCATCCTCGGCCATCTGCATTGGGCGAC
>DASSVX010000173.1:0-21270 GCA_035705655.1 Casimicrobiaceae bacterium | reverse complement strand
GTGGAATTCCCCTGGTTCTCCGGACACTACGTTAACCCCGCATAGCTCTGTTCGAACTCTGTGGGGCTGACCTGCCCGAGCGTCGAATGTCTGCGCCGGGAATTGTAGAACGCTTCGATGTAGTCAAAAATGTCGGCACGGCCTTCGTCCCGTGTTCGGTAGATCGTGCGGTAGACGCGCTCCTTCTTCAGCGAAGCGAAGAAGCTCTCGATGGCGGAGTTGTCCCAGCAGTCACCGCGCCGGCTCATACTGCAGGCAATACCTTCAGCAGAAAGCAGACGCTGGAAGTCTTCGCTAGCGTATTGGCTGCCTTGGTCGGAGTGATGTAGCAGTTCCGTTGGCTTGCCGCGTCGCCACAGGGCCATCACCAGTGCGTCGAGCACGAGCTGCGCGGTCATCGTCGCCTGCATCGACCACCCCACGACACGACGGCTGAACAAATCGATGACCACTGCCAGAAACAACCAGCCTTCGCCGGTCCAGATATACGTGAAGTCCGCCGCCCACTTTCGATTGGGTGCGGAGGCCGTGAAATCGCGTTCCAGCACATTGGGCGCGATGCTATTTTCGGGACGCATCCCTGCATCGGTCGGCTTACGTCGTGGCTTCGCCTGGCCGCTGAGCAGCGCTCCTCGCATCAACCGCGCAATGCGATTCTCGCTGCAGCGTTCACCCGCCACAACCATATCCTTCCATACTCGCGGTGAACCGTAGGTCTGACCACTCAAGGCGAAGCTCTCTCGAATGCGCACCAACAGGCTCGCGTTCGCCACTGACCTCGCGCTCGGTGGCCGTCCAAGCCACTCGTAGAAACCACTGGTCGATACGTTGAGCAGCCGACACATCATTCGCGTCGGCCATACCGGACGATACCGGGCTACAAACGCAAACTTCACGTCGGTTCCTTGGCGAAGTAGCCCAGCGCTTTTTTTAGAATGTCGCGCTCCATTCGAACCTTCGCCAGCTCTCGGCGCAACCGCTCATTTTCTTGCTGCTGCACGGCCTTCAGCGGCAATGCGCGATCCTTCTCGTACTTCCCGGCCGCAAAGTTGTCGACCCAATGCTTCAGCACTGAACGTTCGACTCCCACCTCGCGCGCCACCGCACTCACCGAACGACCCGGCTGCGCCGCAAGTTTCACTGCCTCACGCTTGAATTCCGCCGTAAACTTCCGTCGTGTCCCTGCTGCCATCGCACACCTCCAGTTGCCATATTGGCATTAATGGATGTGTCCGGGAAACTGGGGGAATTCCAATGAACGTTGGCGCGCGTTGTCGAGTAGGCGGTTGCCGGACTGGCGCACCGGTAAATCAGTCTGCCACGGATCGCAAGCCACCGCCTCGCTCGATGCGATTCGTGAATGCGCAGCGGGTGAAGCAACGACCGAGGCGAGTCCTGCCATTTGACCCAGGAACTCGAACCTCGATGACCATGCCGAACGCTTTGCAGGCCCGGGCGAAAAGTGAGCGCGGGCCATCGCCCCAGCGAAGAAAGGAGCCAGGAGATGAGCAGATTCCTTGTCTTGTACATTGCGCCCGCCGCGGTCATCGACGAATGGAAGAAGACCCCCGCCGAAAAGCGCAAGGAGCCGGAGGAGAAGATGATGCGGGATTGGCGAAACTGGATGGCGGGTCACGCCAAGCTGTTCGCCGACAAGGGCGCCGGTGTGGGCAAGACCAAGCGGATAACCGCACAAGGCGTCGCCGACGCGAGAAACGACATCATGCTTTATGCCATCGTCGAAGCCGAATCGCACGATGCGGCGACAAGAGCCTTCGAGGGTCACCCCCACTTCGCAATCCCGCAGGCATCCATCGAAGTCATGCAGCTCAATCCGTTGCCGGGAACGGAAGGCAAGTAACCGGGACGCCACGGTCCGTGCGCACGCTGCGCCAAACCACATGGAGTGAGGCATGCTCGCGGAATGCGACCCCGAGGTCGACATCATGCGCGAGACGAACCGAAAAAATAGTGAGCCACAGGCGTGTCGCGAGCAGATCCACTTCGTTCGAGATCGGGGTCTGTCGCACCGGCGAGCTTGTGGGCCACTTGGCGTTCCGCGTTCGACGGTGGGTTACCGACTACGCCAACCGGTCAAGGATGCGCCGGCACTGACTGCGACGCAGCGCTTGTCGGCGCAGTATCCGCGGGCGACAGATCTCGCTCAAGAGAAAGGTCGTGGGCCGCTTCGCGGAGTGAATGGTGCTGCGTCGTGGCGAGCAAGCAAAAAGATGCGCCTATCCGCGGCACGTCCTCGCTGCGCTATGGCCCGCTTCCCCGCTGCCTAGCGGTTCACGATCCAGGGGTCCTTAGGGTTTGGCGGTGCGCCAGGACCTATCGCCTGGATCGAGTATTTGTATTCCCCTGGTGGTGCATTGTCCGTGCAGCTGTAGATGTGATCGTCCTGTTCGTCGACCTTGCAGATGATGCGGACATCCTCGAAGACGATCCCTTTCGTATGATGAAAGCGGGTCTGCGGCCGCCCGATCAGTTTCCATGTGATGATCGTGGGGCGCGGAGCGGTGACATCGACTTCGTCGGCCACCTCGAGTCCATAGAACGGCCACCACCCATGGTGCTCGACTGGGACACCACAACCCGAGACTACGCACGAACGCGTCGTCCGCGGACTCGAGGATGAAGTCGGAATCAGTGCGCATCCCGTAATCGCGAGTACGATCGGCAGAGCGAATACGGCAGCAATTGGTTTCATTTCTTCTTTCCGCGGTTTCGAAGTCGAGCTTCCGTGCGTTGATCGACGAGGATCGCCAGAGGATCTCAAGCATCGCACCCCGCGTATCACCCGCGCGAACCGAAGCGCGCAAGCGTTCTTGCACGAACGCGCTCGGCTTCGACGTCGCGGTAACGCGGCTCCGCGGACGTTACGAGGGACTTGATCAGCGTCCGCGCAACCGCGGCGACGTCATCGACCGCGCGGGCGAACGCCGCTTCGTTCGTCCTGGATGGATGATTGAATCCGCTCAGCTTGCGCACGAATTGCAGCGACGCCGCATGAACTTCCTCGTCCGTCGCGGGGGGATCGAAGTTAAACAAAGTCTTGATGTTCCTGCACATGACGACTCCACGCTCGTGACCCGAGGTGCGTGACAGCCACCGGCTGTTCCTCCCTCCAGTCCGCACATGATAGCGCCGGCGACCTGCCATGTTTGAACGCCGTCGCCGCGACGCGGTCGCCCCCTGTTCCCGAGCCCAAGCCTCACTTGGCCAAAGGCTGCCATAACGCGATCTTTCGCAGCGATCTCGTGATGCACCACGAAGCGGACATGCGTTCGTCCAGGCAAGCGGGCGCGCGGTTTCGATCGTGACTACACTCGATGGTCAAGCCAACCGGGTCGAGGAAATAAAGGAATTCGCTGCCCGTAGGGGTGTGACGGCCCGGTCCGCGCATTACCGACACGCCGTGCTTGCGCAGATTGGAGGAACCTGAGCCTGCTGTTGGACACGTCGCTACGACGAGGCAAACTGCTTGATCTACTCGCGTACCAACGTCGCTGGCGGCCGATCTCGGACGTCGGCGTCAAGCACCGCGTGCGTCAAGGCGCCCGCGCAAGGCTTCACCCGGAGCGATCCTTCGACTGCGCCACCAATGGTCGATGCTCCACATTCCACCTCCGGCGACCGCGAGGTAGAGAAAAACGAAGCAATAGAGGACTGCGAGCTCTCCGCGATTGACGAGTGGCCAGAAACCATGCGGCTCATGTGCGAGAAAATAGGCGAACGCCATTTCCCCGGACAGGATGAATGCGACCGGGCGCGTGAAGAGCCCAAGAAGCACCAGGGCACCGCCGATCAATTCGAGCACGCCAGCGAGGCCGGTGAGTGACAAGAGCTGGAACGACGGGGGCGGCGGCACGGGGAAACCAAGGATCTTCTGCATGCCGTGCGACATGAACATGAAACCGGTGACAATGCGAAGCACGCTGAGCGCCCGGCCGGACCAGACGTTGACGAATGCATCGGAAAGTCTCATTGCCCGTTACCTCCTGAAAATGGTTGTGCCACTGCGCCGCAATCGTGCAGGTGTTGTTGGCTGCGCCGCCTCGTAGAGCCCTCGACATGTCGATCATTTCCTACCGCATCACGCCGAGCAATCCGAATGCGCATCTATTCGAGGTGCGATGCA
This sequence comes from Casimicrobiaceae bacterium, assembly GCA_035705655.1. GTDB lineage: Bacteria > Pseudomonadota > Gammaproteobacteria > Burkholderiales > Casimicrobiaceae > VBCG01. The sequence continues at coordinate 17,126 of DASSVX010000173.1, read as the reverse complement.
TGCTCGACGATCCCGACCCCGCGGGACAACGCTTCCGCCTGCCCGCGTGGATTCCCGGAAGCTATTTGATACGCGAATTCGCCCGTCAGTTCATCGATGTGCGCGCGGAAGCGGATGGAGTGGCGGTAAATATCCGCAAGGAAGCCAAGGACGTGTGGCGCGCAGACCCAGCCCACGGCAGGCTCACGGTGATCGCCAGCGTTTACGCGTTCGACCTTTCCGTGCGTACCGCCTATCTCGACGCCACGCGCGCCTATTTCAACGGACCCAGCGTCTTCCTGTGCCCGGAAGGACGCGAGGCTTCGGCCTGTTTGCTGGATATCGCGCCGCCCGTGGGCGACGTTTATGCGCATTGGCGCGTCGCCGCCACGCTCGACACGGACGGCGCATCCCCTCATGGGTTCGGCCGCTATCGCGCGTCGACGTACGACGAGCTCATCGATCATCCGGTCGAGATGGGTGACTTCGCGCTCGCGGCCTTCAGCGCGGGCGGCGTGCGCCATGAAATCGCGGTCACCGGCCGCCACGATTGCGACCTCGAGCGGCTCGCACGCGATCTCGCGCGCATGTGCCAATGCCACATCGATCTGTTCGGCGCTCCCACACCCTTCGCGCGTTACCTGTTCCAGATTACCGCGCTTGGCGATGGCCACGGCGGTCTCGAGCACCGGTCGAGCACGAGCCTCCTCTGCCGCCGCGACGAGCTGCCGGCGCGCGGTGACCCGGCGATCAACGACGAATATCTGCACTTCCTCGGTCTCGCGAGCCACGAATATTTCCATTCATGGAACGTGAAACGGATCAAGCCGGAGGCGTTCTCCCCGTACGACCTTTCGCGCGAAAACTACACGCGGCAGCTCTGGGCCTTCGAGGGCATCACCTCGTACTACGACGACCTTGCACTCGTCCGCTGTGGCCTGATCGACGTAACGCGCTATCTGGAGCTGCTGGGGCGCACGGTCAGCGCGGTGTTGCGCACACCTGGCCGCTTGCGGCAGAGCGTCGCCGATTCGAGCTTCGACGCGTGGATCAAGTTCTATCGTTCCGACGAAAACTCTCCGAATGCGGTCGTCAGCTACTACACGAAGGGCTCGCTCGTCGCACTTGCGCTGGACTTGGCACTGCGTCAACGTAAGCAGGGCTCGCTCGACTCGCTGATGCGAACGCTGTGGGAGCGTTACGGGCAGGCAGGCATCGGCGTTCCCGAGGACGCGATCGAGCGCATCGCCTGCGAGATGGGCGGCGACGAGATGCGCGCGTTTTTCGCGCGGTACGTGCACGGCACCGAGGACCCGCCGCTCGATACGTTGCTCGACGCCTTCGGAATCGAATGGCATCTGCGTCCCTCGACCGGTGCAAACGATGGCGGCGGCAAGGCCGCAACCGGGACGCTGCCGAAAGCCTCGCTCGGCGCGAAAATCGGCAACGACCTGAAGCTTCTGCATGTATACAGCGGCGGTGCGGCCGAGCGTGCCGGCCTCGCAGCGAACGACGTGCTGGTCGCCATCGACGGCATTCGCGCCTCCGCCGACGCGGTCAATGCGCTGATGCGGCGCCGCTCGCCCGGGGAACGTATCCCTGTGCACGCGTTTCGCCGCGATGAGCTGGTGAGCGTCGACGTCGAGCTGCTGGCCGCACCGCTCGACACCTGCCATCTTGCATTGCGAACGGACGCCCCCGAGCGCGCAGTCGCGCTGCGAAACGCCTGGCTCCAGGAAGCGTAAGACCATTCTTACGCAACGCTGCGCAAGCGGCGGATTGCCGTTGCCCCGGGGCACCCGTACGCTTCGACTTTCTCGGTAACGTTCGTGCGTTCGCGCGCGCTCGTCGACGCGATCTTTCATGTCACTTACCGGCCGGCGCGGCCTTCGATACGGTGCAATCGCGGCCGTCGTTCTCGCGGCGCTTGCGCTGCTTGTCGTATTCTTCCCGTGGAACGCACTGCGGGGGCCACTCGCCTCGTACCTCGGTCACCGCCTGCATCGAGGCGTGACCATCAATGGCGACCTGCGCGTCCGCCTCGGGTTCCCCACGCTCGTCGAAGTCAACGATCTTTCGATTGCCAATGCGCAGTGGTCCGATCTGCAGCCGATGGCACACGCCACGCGCATCGCACTCACGTTCGACGTTCCGTCCCTGCTTCACTTCACGCCCGACACGATCCGCCTGAGCGAACCACGGGTGGTGCTCGAGAAGAATGCGGCCGGCGAAGCGAACTGGCATTTCGGCGGCAAGGGATCGGGTGCGCCGGCGTTCGGCGATATCAGCATCGACGGTGGGACGCTGCGCTATCGCGACCCGACGCTGCGCGGCGACATCACCATCGCCGTGCAGACGGCCACCGGCGCGGCGAATACGCCCGACGAATTGCGCTTCGATGGCCAAGGCACGCTGCGCGGCGACCCCTTCACGATCACGGGCCACGGCCATGGCCTTGCAGCGCTGCGCCGGGTCGACGATCCATATCAGCTCGCGTTCGACCTGCGTGCCGGCGCAACCGGCATTTCCTTCGACGGCACGATCGTTCCCTCCGCTCCCGAAGATCTTCGCGGCGCGTTGCACCTGCGCGGCCCCGATCTGTCGGAACTCTATCCGCTCGTGCCTTCACCGCTTCCGTGGACGCCCCCGTACAACCTCGCGGGCGACCTCACGCACGAGAACGATCGCTGGAACTTCCAGCGCATCAAGGGAACGGTTGGCCAAAGCGACCTCAGTGGCGAGTTCGCGCTCGACATGTCGCACCCGCGGGTGGCGACGATCGCCGACTTGACCTCGCGCAGGTTCGACTACAAGGATCTCGGCGGATTCATCGGCTTGCCGCCGGGTGAACCGGGCCAGAAGGCGAAGACGCCGGCGCAGCGCAACGAGGTGCGGAAGCGGGCCGCGTCGTCGCGGGTGCTGCCCGACAAGCCGTTCGACCTCGGCAAGCTGCGCCAGCACGACGTCGACCTCAGGTTTCGCGGCGCAAGCGTCAAGTGGGGCCGCTTCCCGCTCGACAATCTCGTCGCGCACATGGTTCTCAAGGACGGCGTGCTGCACTTCGAGCCGCTCGACTTCGGCGTGGCCGACGGGCACGTCGTAAGCAACTTCACGCTCGACCTCACCCAACGTCAGCCGGCGGCGAAGGCGCAGGTCGAAATACGGCGTGTCGAGCTGAAGCGCCTTTTCCCCCAGCTCGCCTCGCCCAGCGGATCGGCCGGCCGCTTCGGCGGGCGAGCGCAGTTCAGCGCAACCGGCAACAGCCCCGCCGATCTGCTGGCGTCGATGCAGGGCGAGGCGGCGATCGCAATGCGTGGCGGCGAGATGAGCACGCTGCAGCTCGTTCTCACGAACCTGGATCTCGCGCGTGCCGCGGCGCTGCTCATGCGCGGTGGCGACGAGAAAGCCGAGATCCATTGCGCGATCGCGGCGATGCACGCGACGCGCGGCCAGCTCGTCCCCGATCTCATGGTCGTCGACAGTTCCGATGAATTGATCCATGGCGCGGGCAGCATCGACTTTCGAGACGAAAAATACGACCTGTCGCTCAAGGCCGATTCGAAGAAGCCGAGCCTTGTCGCGCTGCGCGGGCCGATCATGATCACCGGCACCTTTGCAACGCCGGTGGTGCGTCCGGCGGTCGGCGAGGCGGTTGCGCGGATCGGTGCAGCGGTTGGTCTCGGCGTTCTGGCGCCGCCCCTCGCGCTGCTGCCGCTCATCGACCTTGGCAATGCCCCCGACGCGGACTGCCGGGCGCTATATCAGGAGGCGCAGCTCGCCTCGGGCGCGAAAGCGAAGTCGCCCGGCACGCGAGACAACGCCCGACGCACCGAACGCAAGTCGAAATCCCCGGAGAACCTTGCCCGCTCGCGCTAGCGGCTCGACCGGCGCGACGCGTGCCGGTGTACGAGCGCGCACCCTTCGTAATCGCGCCGGTCAGCGCGGCGCGTCAGGATTTGGGCGGCTTCGCGCGGCCTTTGCCCTTGCGCGCGGCACCGCCGTGCATCGCCTCGAGCGATGCATGCTGCAGCTCCAGCGTCTTGATGCTCATCTGCATCAGGTTGAGGCTCATCGCAAGCCACCCCTCGATGATTTTGAGCTCGGCGATCTTGCGCTCGATCTGCACCGGATCGAGCGCCGCGAACATCGCCGCAGGATTGGGGAACGCGAGCATCCCCGGCACGGCATCGGCGGCCGAGGCATCGTTCGCCGGCTGGGCCGGGGCTCCCGATGGCACCTCGGTGGGCGTCACGGCACCGCTCGCCGAGCCCGGCATCGGCATCGCGAACGGATTCCACATCTTCTGCATGAAAGCCAGCGCATCCTGCGCCGACAACGGCGGCGCCGAACTGCGATGCTTATCCGATTCGTCGACCATGTCGTCGCTCCTGCGCGGCACCCGATAACCACCGTTTGCGAAGCGGCGCGCACGGTGCGCTAATATCGTGCGCCATGACGAACACCGGCGCAACCACGATCGAGCGACTGACTGGCATCGTGGGCGCGCATCACGTATTGACGAGCACCGCGGACGTTGCGCCGTACGTCGTCGACTGGCGCGGCCGCTATCACGGCGCTGCGCGCGCGGTGGTGCAACCGGCGAGCACGGCCGAAGTGGCCGCGGTGGTGCGCGCGTGCGCCGACACCGGCGTCGCGATCGTGCCGCAAGGAGGCAATACCGGCATGTGCGGCGGCGCGACGCCGGATGCGGGCGGCGGAGAAGTCGTGCTGTCGCTTGCGCGGATGCGGGCGATCCGTGCCATCGATCGCGCCAACGCCACGATCACTGTGGACGCGGGCGTCGTTCTCGCGGATGTGCAGCGGGCGGCACATGCCGAGGGATTGCTGTTTCCGCTATCGCTCGCCTCGGAAGGAAGCTGCACCATCGGCGGCAACCTGGCGACGAACGCGGGTGGCACGGCCGTGCTGCGTTACGGCAACGCGCGTGAGCTCGTGCTCGGCGTGGAGGCCGTGCTTGCCGACGGCAACGTCTGGAACGGCCTGCGGGGCCTGCGCAAGGACAACACCGGGTACGACGTCAAGCAGTTGCTCATCGGCAGCGAAGGTACGCTCGGCATCATCACGGCGGCCGTGCTGAAGCTGTTCCCGTCGCCGCGTTCGCGCGTGACCGCGTTCGCCGCCATCGCCGGCATCGCGCAGGCCGTCGAATTGTTGAGGTCGATGCAGCAGGCGCTGGGCGATCGGCTCACCGGGTTCGAGCTCATCAGCGGCTTTGCATTGCACCTGTCGCGCAAGCACCATGCCGGGTCGCCCGACCCGCTACCCGGCCACCCGTGGTACGCGCTGCTTCAAATCGACGACAGCGCCGACGTAACGCTTGCCGATGCGGTGGAAACCGCGCTCGCCAGCGCCGCGGAGCGCAACATCGTCACGGATGCGACTATCGCACAGTCGCAGGAGCAGGCCGCGCGGCTGTGGGCGCTGCGCGAGAACATCAGCGAGGCGCAACGGCGCGAGGGGCAGAACATCAAGCACGACATTTCGCTGCCGATCTCGGCAATTGCGCAATTCGCCGCCGCCACGCAAACCGCGATCACGAGCGCGTTCCCCGGCGCGCGCGTCGTCGTGTTCGGTCATCTCGGCGACGGCAACCTGCATTACAACGTGGCGGCACCCGAGGGTTGCGATGCGCGCGAATTCCTCGCGAACACGCCGCAGGTCAACCGCATCGTCCATGATCGCGTCGTCGCGGCCGGCGGCAGCATCAGCGCCGAGCACGGCATCGGACAGTTGAAACGCGACGAGCTCGCGCGTTACAAGAGCCCGATCGAGCTCGCGTTGATGCGGCGCATCAAGGCGGCGCTCGACCCGCAGGGGCTTCTCAATCCCGGCAAGCTGCTGTAGCGCGAGACATGGGCAAGATCATCTTCTGGCTGATCGTCTTCTTCGTCGTGCTGCTGGTGCTGCGGCTCATCAACGCCGCCAACAGCCGCGCAGCGAATGGCAAGACGCGGGGAAGTTCGGCGAAGACGAAGGACACGGCGATGACGCGCTGCGTGAACTGTGGCGTGTACCTGCCGCGCACGGAGGCCGTGGAAGGGCCGCGCGGCCCCGTCTGCGGCGACCCGCAGTGCCTGCCGAGGGACGCGCGCAAGCGCGGTTGAACAGCCGCGCCGGTGCATTCCCGGGCCGGCAAGTGTTGCGTCCGATCCACGCCGGCGCGTCGATCGCGCACCGCGGCGCCCAAAGTTCTCCCGCCGCCGCTCCGTTACTGGCACAATTCGCGCGAGCCGCAGGCCGCGCGCCGTGCAGCGCGCCGCGCAATGCGCGAGCCGCCGCACGGGCAACCGCCGGCGCTGGCTGAACATCGCGGGTGCCGCCCGCGCGCAACCGACCGTGGATCCCTCGCCCGCCGTTCCGCCGTACAGTCCGCCCCCGCTGCCTGCATCCATCGTCGGCTCGTCGCGGCGGATCCTGTGGATTGTCGGACTTTTTCGTGCGGTGTGCGGTGCGCTGCTGCTCGGCCTTGCGCTGCTGCTCGATCTTCGCTCGCTCAACGTCGGCACGCCCAATTCGTTCATCACCGCGGCGTCGCTCTATTTCATCTTCGGGCTCGCTTCGTTCGGCTGGATCCAGCAGGAACGGCTGGTGCTGCCGATCGCGCAAACGCTGCTCGGGCTGCTCTCGGGCGACATCTTCTTCATCGCGCTCGTGATGATCGCCGGCGGCAGCACCGGCGCACCGCTGCCCATCCTGCTCTTTCCCCAGCTGGCGGCGAGCGGCTGGCTGCTGCGCACGCAAACGGCGTTCTTTCACGCAGCGCTCGCCGCCATCGTCCTGCTCGGCCTCGAAACCTGGCGCCTCGCGGGCGGCGACATTGCCGGCACGCAACTGTTCCAGACGGCGCTGATCTGCCTCGGCTACTTCGCGATGGTCGGCACCGCGGTCGTCATCGGGCGCTACACCAAGGCGTCCGAGGACCTCGCGGCACAGCGCGGCATCGACGTCGCCAACCTCGAGCACGTCAACCGGCTGATCATCCAGGACATGCAGGACGGCGTGCTCGTCGTCGATCTCACCGGCGTGGTGCGCGGGCACAACGCGCAGGTCACGCGGCTGCTCGGCGGGTTTGGCCGCATGCGCGGCGGCATGCGCCTCGCCGAGTTCTCGACGACGCTGCACGACTACTGGCGGCGCTGGAACGAGGATTTTTCCGATCCGCTGCCACCGTTCAAGATCGACGCGACGCAGCGGCTGCTGCGCGTGCGGCTCGTGCGCATCGGCTCGGGGCTGAACGGCGGCACGCTCATCTATCTCGAGGATCTCGGCCGCGCGCAGAACGAGGCGCAGCAGATGAAGCTCGCTGCCATGGGCCGGCTCACCGCGTCGATCGCCCACGAGGTGCGCAATCCGCTTTCGGCAATCAACCAGGCGGCGCAGTTGCTCGAGGAGGACGGCGCAGTGGTGCCCGAGGGGCAGCGGCTGCTCAGCATGATCCGCAGCAATGCAAAGCGCATCGACCGCATCGTCGGCGAGGTGCTGCAGCTCAACCGGCGCGACCGCCAGCAGCCCGAAGTGATCCCGCTCGGCGAGTTCGTGCGCGCGCTCACCGAGGAAATCGTCCAGGCGGAAGGCATTCCCGCGGATGGGGTCGATATCGACATCGCTGACGATCTGCTCGTGATGTTCGATCGCGGCCACCTGAACCAGATCGCATGGAATCTCGTGCGCAACGCGTGGCAGCACTGCCGCAAGGCCAGCGGCAGCATCCGCATCGCGGCGCGTCCGGGTTACATGGGCGACGCGGTGATCTGCGAGCTCGCCGACGACGGGCCGGGCGTGCCGACGCAATTCCGCGCGCAGATCTTCGAGCCGTTCTTCACGACGCGACCCGGCGGAACCGGGCTTGGTCTGTATATTGCACGCGAGCTTGCCGATGCAAACGGCGCGGCGCTCGAGCTCGTTGCCAAATCGCCGGGCGCCATTTTCCGCGTGACGTTCAAGCGCGCGTTGACACCGGCGGCCGCCGCGCAGGCGATCGACTAGAATCCGCCGCTGCCCGCCACTTTCCTCACGATCGCCTATCCCCATGTCCCGCAGAACCCGTGGTCAACCGAAGGTCCTGATCGTCGACGACGAGCCCGATCTTCTCGAACTGCTCGAAATGACGCTGTCGCGGATGGGCCTCGACACGTCGCGCGCCGAGTCGGTAGCCGACGCCCAGCGTCAGCTCGACGCGCAGTCCTTCGACCTGTGCCTCACCGACTGGAACCTGCCCGACGGCGAGGGACTGCGCGTCGTCGAGCACATCACGCAGAAGGCGCTGGACGTGCCGGTGGCCGTGATCACCGCATTCGGCAGTGCGGAGAACGCTGTCGCGGCGCTCAAGGCCGGCGCCTTCGACTACCTCGCGAAGCCGGTCGCACTCGAACAGCTGCGCGCACTGGTCAAGCAGGCGCTCAAGGTGCCCGAAAAGCCGCAACCGGCGGCGAGCTACCAGCTCCTCGGCGAATCGCCGGCGATGCAACAGGTGCGCGGGATGATCGAGCGGCTCGCGAAAAGCCAGGCGCCGGTGTTCATCAACGGCGAGTCAGGCAGCGGCAAGGAGCTCGCGGCGCGCATGATTCATCTCAAGGGTCCGCGCGCCGACCTCCCGTTCATCGCGGTCAACTGCGGCGCCATTCCCGAGAACCTGATGGAGAGCGAGTTCTTCGGCTACAAGAAGGGCGCGTTCACCGGCGCCGAAGCCGATCGCGACGGGTTCTTCCAGGCCGCGACCGGTGGCACGCTGTTCCTCGACGAAGTGGCCGACCTGCCGCTCGCGATGCAGGTCAAGCTGCTGCGCGCGATCCAGGAAAAGAAGGTGCGCAAGGTCGGCTCGACCACCGAAGACGCCGTCGACACGCGGCTCATCAGCGCCACGCACAAGAACCTGTCGGCGCTCGTCGAGAATGGCGAGTTTCGCCAGGATCTGTACTACCGGCTGCACGTGATCGAGCTGTCGATGCCTTCGTTGCGCGAAATGCGCGAGGACATTCCGCTGATCGCAACCGCCATCCTCACGCGGCTCGCGCGCGGCAACGCCGCGGGACTCGAGCCCGAGGCGGTCATCGCACTCGAGCGCTACCCCTTCCCGGGCAACGTGCGCGAGCTCGAGAACATCCTCGAGCGCGGCCTGTCGCTTGCCGCCGATCCGCAGCGAATCACCGCCGAGGATCTGCACCTCACGCCCGTCAACGATGAATCGGATGCGCCGATTCCCGCCGGCGAGAAGTGGCCGCTGCAGGACTATCTCGACCGCGTCGAGCGCGCGGCGATCAACGAGGCCCTCGAAAAGACGCGTTACAACCGCACGGCGGCCGCGAAGCTGCTCGGGATCACGTTCAGAGCGATGCGCTACCGGATGGAACGGCTGGGGATCAAGTAGGCTCAGTGCCGCACGATGTGCTGCAGCAGCGTCAGCACCTCGGCCTGATTGCGCAGGAACAGCGTCGCATCGCTGTCGGACGCAGCCTCGACGCGCACCGTCAGAACGCTCGGCAGGTGCAAGCCGAACACCGCCTCGTCGGTGTCGTCGTCGCCCACGTAGAGCACGTTGGAGCAGCGGGCCTCGCCGATCAAGGCGCGCAGCGCCTCGCCCTTGTCCGGCGCATCGGGCGGGAGCACGTTCACCACCGCCTTGCCGTCGATGATCCTGGCCGGCGGGACGAGCGTGTCGATGCATGCGCCGATCGCGCGGCGGGCCGCGTTCCTGTCCGGCGCCCGTCTGTAATGCAGCGAGAGCGAATACCGCTTGTCCTCGATGGTTACGCCGCTGTCTGCAAGTGACGCGCATGCGTCGAGCGCGTCGCGCCAGCCGCGCACCGTCTGCGCGAATGCGGCCGAGCGCTCGCGCCACGCCGGCATGCCTTCGGCGCCATGGTTGCCGATCAGATAGCGCGGCTCGAACGCGAACATGGGGCGTGCATCGCTCACCGAGCGCCCGGTGATGATCGCAACGTCGTTGTGCCGCGCAAGTACTGCAAGACAGCGTTGCACGTCGTCGGGCAGCCGCGCGTCTTCCGGACGATTGACGATCGGCGCGAGCGTGCCGTCGATGTCGAATGCGAGCAGCGGCCTCGTCGCGAGGACGGCGTCAAGACAGGCGACGCCTTCGGGTGAAAAAGCGTAGATCAACCGACTTCCACCGTCCGCGTGCGGTGCTGGTCGATGCGATCGACGATCCGCTGCCGCTGGCGCACACGGCTCGCATCGAGCAGCATCGCGCCCGCCCAGCGATACACGTTGTACTCCTGAACGAGCCGCCGCATGCTGCGCATGCGCACCCGCTGTTCGTCGGGCGGCATCCGCAGCGCACGGTCGAGGACCTCGGCGCACTGATCGACGTGATACGGGTTCACGGGCAGTGCGTCGTGCAATTCGCGTGCGGCGCCGGTGAACTGCGAGAGCAGCAGCACGCCCTGGTCGTCGTCGCGCGCAGCGACGAATTCCTTGGCGACGAGGTTCATCCCGTCGTGCAGGCTCGTGACCACGCAGATGTCCGCCGCGCGGAAGTACTCGTTGATCTGCTCCGGCTCGTGATGCTCGGCCTTGAGGCGTATCGGCGGCACGGCGGCGTCGGCGAAGCGTGCGTTGATCCGCGCGGCGAGCGCATGCACCTCCTCCTCGAACATCCGGTAGTCGTCGAGCGACGAGCGCGAAGGCGCCGCGATTTGCACGAACACGAACCGGCCAACGTACTCGCGGTGCAGCTCGAGCAGCTTTTCCACCGCGTGGAAGCGCTCGATGATCCCTTTTGTGTAATCCATGCGATCGACGCCGATGCCGATGCGCACATCGGCCGGAAAGCCTTCGCGCTCGAGCACGCGCCGGCGGCACTCGGCCACGCTCGGCTGCACCTCGGCCCATGGCGACGGCCATTGGATCGAGATCGGGTACGGCTCGATGCTCGTTCGATGTCCTCCGTACGAAACGCGCGATGCCTCGTATTCGATGCGCGCCTCCATGTAGCGGTCGACGGTGTCGATGAAATTGCGGCAATGGTATTGCGTATGGAAGCCGAGGATCGTGCTGCCGAGGAGGCCATCGAGCACGCGCGCGCGCCACGGGCAGATGCCGAACGACTCGGGATTGGGCCAGGGGATGTGCCAGAAAGTGATGATCGTCGCCTTCGGCAGCTGCTCGTGGATGAAGCGCGGCAGCAGCGCGAAGTGGTAGTCCTGCACGAGGACCACGGGATCCTCGGTGCGCGCCTCCGAGCACACGGTCGCGGCGAAGCGCTGGTTCACCTCGACGTAGCGCTCCCAGTCGCTGGTGCGAAAGATCGGCCGCACGTGCGCGATGTGGCACAGCGGCCACAATCCTTCGTTGGCGAAACCGTAGTAGTACCCGCGCTCCTCTTCCTCGGTCAGCCAGACGCGGCGCAGCGTGTAGCTCGGATTGTCGGGTGGCACCTCGATATGATCGTGGCGGTCGACCATCGCCTTGTCGGCGGTGCCGCTGCCGTGCGCAATCCAGGTGCCCGAGCAGGCGCGCATGATCGGCTCCATGGCAGTGACGAGGCCGCTTGCCGGACGCCGGATCACGACCTGATCTCCCTGTTGCATGTGAATGTACGGCTCGCGGTTGGACACGAGCAGGATCTCGTCGCCGGCGAGATCGTTGCGTAGCACCGAGCGCAGCATCTCCGGATTCCACGTGGCGCCGCGCTCGGTATTGCGCCGGCTCTGGTCGACTTCGCGCAGCAGCGCCCGCACCTCGCCGACCAGTGGCTGCAGGTCGGGATTGGCCGATTCGCGAAATGGCTGGATGATCCCTTCGCCGCGCAGGAGCGCGCGCATGCCGGCCATCCAGCCGCGCCACGAAAGGTGCGCGACGAACACGGTGATCAGCGACACGAGCACGCCGAGCAGGATGAAGAAGCCGATGAGGTACCTGCGCGTGTCGGCGCTGCGGCGGTCGACGAGGCTCATGTCGTGCACGAGCACGAGCGTGCCGATTCGCGTTCCCGTCGACGGGATCGCAAACCACGTCACGTGGATTGGCGCCGGCGGGAACTGCCGCAGCACGTGCGCGTCCGGCCCGCTGCCCCTGATTTCGTTGCAGCCGAGATCGACCGGATACGTGTCGGTGCGGTAGACGATCTGCCCGTCACGGTTGCAGAACGCGACCGCGAACAATCGCTCGTCCTCGACCGCGCGGCGAAAAAGCTGCCGCACGCGTGCGCCGTTGCCCTGCTCGACCAGGTCGACGAGCTGCTCCTGCATCGTGTTGGCCACGAGCTTCGATCGGGTTTCCAGGTCGGAGACCCACCAGCGCAGCGTCAGCGCATCGACGAGCGGCACCAGCGCGAGCGCCAGGAGCGCCAGCACCAGCGTGAGCGGCGCGATGAAGCGCAGTGCGAGTCCGACCCGGCGGAAGGCTGTCCTGGAATCCATCGTTCGAAGGCGGCTTTCGGGACCTCGCGTGGCTGGTCGGGATGGATCGGGCCGGGATGGTTGGGCAGCCGGACAGGCCGGAGAGTTTCCGCGCCGGGGTTATGGCAAAATCCCGCGCCCATCGTGAAGAGACGACAACCTGCCCGCCTGGACCGCCCGGCCGGCGCACCGGTACGCCGGCGTGCGACCCGGCTCGCCATCGACGCCGCAGGGCGCACGAGCGGCGCCATGCAGGTCGCATCGCCGAACTGCGACGACAGACCCGAAGATACGCCGATCTCGATGATCGTCGTGCACGGCATTTCACTGCCGCCCGGTCAGTTCGGCGGCGATGCGATCGAGCGGCTCTTCACGAACCGCCTCGACCCGGCCGCGCATCCCGCGTTCGCAGCGATCGCCAATGTGCGCGTCTCGGCGCACTATCTCGTGCGCCGCGACGGCACCCTCGTGCAGTTCGTTCCCTGCACGCGGCGCGCGTGGCACGCGGGCGAATCGGCGTGGCGGGGCTGCGTGCGCTGCAACGATTTCTCGGTCGGCGTGGAGCTCGAAGGCGCCGACGACATCGCGTACGAGCCGATGCAATACGCAACACTCGGCCGGCTCGCGCGCGCGTTGCGGCGGCGCTATCCGATCGTCGACATCGTCGGGCACAGCGACATCGCCCCCGGCCGGAAGACGGACCCCGGCGCTGCATTCGACTGGACGCGCCTTGCACGCGACCTCGGCTTGCGCTTGCCGGGCCGCCTGGGCGAGCGGCGGCGCGGCGGCAGCCGAACGCCGGCGCGCCCGTGAATCCGGCAATGCCGGTGCGGCCGGCACGCCCAAAAGACAAGGTATAATCGACTGTTTATGCGCTTTCTCGCGGACTACTTTCCGCTGCTCGTTTTCTTCGTCGCATTCAAGTGGCAGGGGATCTGGGTTGCCACGGCAGCGGCCATCGCCGCGTCCGTTATCCAGATCGCGTGGTTCCATTGGCGCGGCAAGGTCTCGGCCGTGCACTGGCTCTCGCTCGTGATCATCGTCGTCTTCGGCGGCGCCACGCTCTGGCTTCGCGACGAGACGTTCATCAAGTGGAAGCCGACGGTGCTCTACCTTGCGTTCGGCGGCGTTCTCGCGGCGGGCAAGCTCCTGTGGCACCGCGATCTGCTCGCCGTCGTGATGAAGGAGATCGCGTTGCCCGCGCCGATCTGGACGCGGCTCACGTGGTCGTGGGTAATCTTTTTCGCGGCAATGGCGCTTGCAAACTGGTACATCGCGTTTCATTTCCCGACCGAGACATGGGTCAACTTCAAGGTCTGGGGCGGTATCGGCCTGTTCCTCGCGTTCGCGCTCGCGCAGGGCCTGTTCCTCGCCCGTCACGTGACCGAGCCGTCACGATGAGCGGGGCGCGGCCGATGCGCGCCGGCGATGCCGCGAGCGCGCTCGAGCAGCGGCTTGCGCCGCTTGCGCCGGCGCGGCTCGAAATTCGCGACGACAGCGACAAGCACGTGGGTCACGCCGGCGCATCTTCGGGTGCGGGGCACTTTTCGATGACGATCGTGTCGGAGCACTTCCTCGGGCTGACCCGCCTGGCCCGCCACCGGGCCATCCTCGAGCGCGTCGGCGACCTTATCCCCTATCCGGTTCACGCGCTCTCGATCGAGGCGTACACCCCGGACGAAATCCGTAATCACGAAAGGACGAAGCAATGAAACGTACGTTGGTTGCCTTTGCGGTCATGACCGCGCTTTGCACGGGTGGCGCGTTCGCGCAGGCTCCCGCGGCACCCGCTGCACCCGCCAAGCCCGCGGCCAAGTCCGCCGCGCCGGCGAAGGCGGCGCCGCAGCAGTCCGCCGCAGCGCCCGAGAAGGTTCTCTATACGCAGGGGCAGTACGATCTGCTGCTGAAGGAACGCCTCGCGCAGGGCGGACAGGACACTCCCGAGATCCGCAACGCGGTGAAGGAAGAGCTCAATACGCGCGAGCTGCTCTCGCGTGAAGCCAAGAAGGCGGGCCTCGACAAGAGCACGGATGTGAAGACGCAGATGGACCTCGCGGCGCAAACGGTGCTCGTGCGCGCGTACGTCACCGACTGGGTCAAGAAGAATCCGATCCCCGACGCCGATCTGCACAAGGAATACGACGCGATCAAGACGCAGATCGGCGACAAGGAATACAAGGTGCGCCACATCCTCGTGAAGACCGAAGACCAGGCCAAGGAAATCATCGGCGAGCTGCAGAAGGGCGCGAAGTTCGACGAGCTTGCCAAGGCACGGTCGGAGGATCCCGGCTCCAAGGAAAAGGGCGGCGACCTCGACTGGAATGCGCCCGCCAACTTCGTGAAGCCGTTCGGCGACGCGATGAAGGCGACGCCGAAGGGCAAGTTCACGCCGCAGCCGGTGCAGACGCAATTCGGCTGGCATGTGATCGAAGTCGACGACATTCGCGACGCGAAGGTGCCGAGCTTCGAGGAAGTGAAGCCGCAGCTCCAGCAACGCCTGCAGGCGCAATGGCTCGACAGGTACTTCAAGGAGCTCCGGGCGAAGAACGGCGTGTGACCGCAACGCGGTCCGGCACGGCAAAGGCAGGCTTGGCAACGAGCCTGCTTTTTTGTGGCCTTTCGTGCACCGGCCCCGGTGCTATGCTAAAAGAGCCGCCTCGGCCACGATGGGTGAACGGCGGCTGCACGATACGGAAGTGTGATGCGGGTGATTCGTAATCCCAGGGATTTCCATGCTGGCGCGCTCTTCATCGCCATCGGCGTCGCGACGATCCTTCTCAGCAGCCGCTACACGCTGGGTACGGCGGCACGCATGGGCCCGGGTTATTTCCCGCGCATCCTCGGCATCCTGCTCATCGTTCTCGGTGCCCTGCTTGCGTTTCGCGCCACGCGCGTTCCCGGCGCGCGCATTCCCGCCTTTCGCTGGCGGCCGACACTGATCGTCCTCGGCAGCGTGGTGCTGTTCGGCGCGATCGTGCGACCCGTCGGGGTCGCGCTTTCCACCGTCATCCTGATCGTGACCGCGAGCGCCGCAAGCCACGAGTTCCGCCCGCGTGAAGCGCTCGTCGCGGGCGTGCTGCTCGCAGCGCTCGCGGTCGGCGTCTTCGTCGTCGGCCTGCAGTTGCAGCTTCCGATCTGGCCGGGCCAGGACTAGCTCTCTTCGTTCGCACCACCTGCCCAGCGACCCCCTCGCGTTCGAGCGCATGGAAATCTTTCACCATCTCGCGATCGGCTTCGGCACCGCGCTCACCGCAGTCAACCTGCTCTACGCGTTGATCGGCGCGCTGCTCGGCACGCTGATCGGCGTGCTGCCCGGCATCGGTCCCGTCGCGACGATCGCCATGCTGCTGCCCACGACCTATGCGCTGGAGCCGGTGTCGGCGCTGATCATGCTGGCCGGCATCTATTACGGCGCGCAGTACGGCGGCTCGACCACGGCCATCCTCGTCAACATGCCCGGCGAGTCCTCGTCGGTGGTCACGTGCCTCGACGGCTACCAGATGGCACGCAAGGGCCAGGCAGGAGCCGCGCTCGCGATCGCGGCGCTCGGCTCGTTCTTCGCGGGTTCGTGCGCGACGCTGCTCGTCGCCGGCGTATCGCTGCCACTGTCGGCACTCGCGCTCAAGTTCGGTCCGGCGGAATACTTTTCGCTGATGGTTCTCGGCCTGATCGGCGCCGTGGTACTCGCGCACGGCTCGCTCGTGAAGGCCATCGCGATGATCATCCTGGGGCTGCTGCTCGGCATCGTCGGCACCGACGTCAATTCCGGTGTCGAGCGTTTCGCCTTCGGCATCCCCGAACTGTCGGACGGCATCGGCGTCGTCGTCGTCGCGATGGGACTGTTCGGGTTCGCCGAGATCATCCTCAATCTCGAATCGACCGAGAAGCGCGAGGTGATCAAGACCCGGCTCAAGGGGATGTGGCTCACGAAGGCGCAGTTGCGCGAGGCGGCTCCGGCGGTGCTGCGGGGCACGGCACTCGGCTCGATGCTCGGCGTGCTGCCGGGTGGCGGCGCGATGCTGTCGTCGTTCGCGTCGTACAGCATCGAGAAAAAACTCGCGAAGGATCCGTCGCAGTTCGGCAAGGGCGCGATCCAGGGCGTCGCCGGACCCGAGTCGGCGAACAACGCGGGCGCGCAGACATCGTTCATTCCGCTGCTGACGCTCGGCATCCCGGAGAACGCGGTGATGGCGATGATGGTCGGCGCAATGACCATCCATAACATCCAGCCGGGCCCGCAGGTGATGACGTCGAATCCGCAGCTCTTCTGGGGACTCATCGCGTCGATGTGGGTCGGCAACCTGATGCTCGTCGTGCTGAACCTCCCGCTGATCGGCATCTGGATCAAGCTGCTGACGGTGCCGTACCGGATGCTCTACCCGGCGATCCTGCTGTTCTGCGCCATCGGCGTCTACACGGTCAACAATACGAGCTTCGACGTGATGCAAACCGCGTTTTTCGGCTTTCTCGGCGTGCTGTTCGCGAAGCTCGAATGCGAGCCGGCGCCGCTGTTGCTGGGCTTCGTGCTCGGTCCGATGATGGAGGAGAACCTGCGCCGCGCGCTGCTGCTGTCGCGCGGGGATGCGTCGGTGTTCGCGACACGCCCGATCTCGGCCGGACTGCTCGCCGCGGCGATCCTGCTCGTGCTGGTCATTGCCGTGCCGAACATCCGCCGCCAGCGCGAGGAAGCGTTCCAGGAGGCGTGATGGACTGGTCCCTCCCCTATCCGTCGCGACGCCAGCCGATTTGCGCGGCGAACGCCGTCGCCAC
>DASSVX010000172.1:0-12575 GCA_035705655.1 Casimicrobiaceae bacterium | reverse complement strand
GTCAAGGAGCGTCTGCAACAGGACGATTGCGCGCAGGGCTATCTGCTCGACGGCTTTCCGCGCACGATCCCGCAGGCCGATGCGCTGAAGGATGCCGGCATCGTCCTCGACTACGTGATCGAGATCGACGTACCCGACGCGGCGATCGTCGAGCGCATGAGCGGGCGGCGCATCCACGTTGCGTCGGGGCGCTCCTATCACGTCAAGTTCAATCCGCCGAAGATCACCGGCCGCGACGACGTCACCGGCGAGCCGCTGATCCAGCGCGCCGACGACTCCGAACAGACCGTGCGCAAGCGGCTCGCGATCTATCACACGCAAACCGAGCCGCTCGTCACCTATTACGCGCAATGGGAAGCGAGCGGCGATCCGAAGTCGCCGCGTTATCGCAAGGTGAACGGCCTCGGCACCGTCGAAGGCATTCGCGACGCATGCATGGCGGCGTTGCGAAGCTGACGCGAAACGCGGCGATCCGATGCTGCCGCTCGTAAGCATCGTCGTGCGCAGCATGGCGCGGGCGTCGTTGCAGGAGGCGCTGGCGTCGATCGGCATGCAGGATTACGAGCGCATCGAGGCGGTGATCGTCGCGGCATGCGGCGCCGCACACCCGGTGCCACCCGGAACGATAGGCAATCATCGCGTGCGCTTCGTTCCCGGGGAATCGGCTCGCTCCCGGCCACAGGCCGCGAACGCCGGGCTCGATGCGGCGACCGGCGACTGGATGACCTTTCTCGACGACGACGACGTGCTGCTCCCGGCACACGTGTCCGGTCTCGTCGAGGCGTTGCGCAACGCCGGGACCTGCAAAGTCGTGTACACGCTCGCACGCGCACGCTTCGCCGATGGCACGACGCAGCCGGTCGGGCAGCCGTTCGCGCCGATCGAGCTTTTCGAGCGCAACTTCATCCACCTTTCGATGTCGCTGTTCTCGCGCGAGCTCGTTTCGCGCGGATGCCGCTTCGACGAGTCGCTCGACATTCTCCAGGACTGGGACTTCTTCATTCAGTGCGCGCAGCACACGCATTTTCATTTCGAGCCGCGGCAAACGTTCGAGTGGCGTGCCGAGGCCGGCGATTCGGGCGCGGGCGCGGGCGTCAACCAGGACGACGCGCGCTTTGCGGCGTTCCGCGACCGCATCTATGCAAAATGGGCGGCGCGGCACGATGCGCTCGTCGAGCGCGTTGGCGGCGGCCTGCAACGCGCTGCCGATCTTGCGCAGGCGCGCGATCTCGCGGGCGCCGAGGCGGTCTGCCGGGAAGTGCTCGATGCAAGCCGGAACGACCCGTTTGCGCTCACCCTGCTCGCGATGGTGCAACGCGCGGCGGGACGCGTCGACGACGCGCGCGCGACGCAGACCCTCGCGTGCGCCGTGCGTCCGCACGACGCGTCGCTCGCCCGCAATCTCGCGCTGCTGGAACGGACCGCCGGCGCTGCCATAGCCGACTCGAAGCCAGGAGGATCACCCCATGTCCAGTCGACGTAACGCCTTCTATGCCCAGTCGGGTGGCGTGACGGCCGTCATCAACGCGAGCGCCGCCGGCGTGATCGAGACGGCGCGCAAGCACCGCGCGAGGATCGGTCGCGTGTATGCCGGCCGCAACGGGATCATCGGCGCATTGACCGAAGACCTGATCGACACGAGCCGCGAGCCTGCACGCGCGATCGCCGCACTCAGGCACACGCCGGGCGGCGCGTTCGGCTCCTGCCGCTACAAGCTCAGGTCGCTCGACGAGAACCGCGCGCAATACGAGCGGCTGATCGACGTGTTTCGCGCGCACGACATCGGCTACTTCTTCTACAACGGCGGCAACGATTCCGCCGATACGTGCCTCAAGGTGTCGCAGATCGCTCGGGCGCTCGACTATCCGCTGGTCGCCGTGCACGTGCCGAAGACGGTCGACAACGACCTCGCCGTCACCGACAACTGTCCCGGCTTCGGCTCGGTCGCGAAGTACGTGGCGACGTCGATGCGCGAGGCCGCGTTCGACGTCGCGTCGATGGCGAAAACGTCGACGAAGGTGTTCGTGCTCGAGGTGATGGGCCGCCACGCCGGCTGGATCACGGCGGCCGTCGGGCTCGCCGACGACGAAGCGACGCCGATCCCGCTCGTGCTGCTGTTTCCCGAGATCGCGTTCGACGAGGCGGCGTTCCTGGCGGCCGTCGATGCGCGGGTCAAGACGTTCGGCTATTGCTGCGTCGGCGTATCCGAGGGCCTGCGCAACGCGCAGGGCGAGTTGATGGGCGAGGCAGGGACGAAGGACGCGTTCGGCCACGCACAGCTGGGCGGCGTCGGCCCGCAGATCGCGGCGCTCGTCAAGGACCGGCTGCGCTACAAGTATCACTGGGCAGTCGCCGATTACCTGCAGCGCGCGGCGCGCCATCTCGCGTCGAAGACCGACCTCGACCAGTCGTATGCCGTCGGCAAGGCCGCCGTCGAGCTGGCGCTGCGCGGACAGAATGCGGTGATGCCGGCGATCGTGCGCGTGTCCGACCGTCCTTACCGGTGGAAGCTCGGCGTGGCACCGCTCGCCGATGTCGCCAACCGCGAGAAGATGCTGCCGCGCAATTTCATCACGCGCGACGGTTATGGCATCACCGAAAGGGCGCGCGCCTATCTCGCGCCGCTCATTCGCGGCGAGGCGCCGCCGCCGTACCGTGACGGCTTGCCGCACTACGTTCGGCTGAAGAACGTCGCCGTGCCGAAGAAGCTCGCGGCGGGATTCGCGATCTGACGCTGCTTCGTTGACGTCGCGCGTCGACCGCGGCCGACCTGAACGCCCTTCGCTCAGGCTCGACTTCCCCGCCCGCAAACTGGCAAAATAGCGTGTTTTGCGGCCGGGGCCCTCCAGGGGGCGCCGCCGCGCAGTCGAACGGCCCGATGCGCACCCCTGGAGGGCTCGCACCGGCATCATCGGCACGCGTCCGCCAGACGACGCTCCGATCGCTGTTCCAGAAGATCACGTTTCGCAAAGGGAGTCTCCAATGTCCAATTCGCTCATCTTCGCGCTCGTCTGCGCGATTGCGGCGATCGTCTACGGCGCGGTGTCCATTCGCTGGGTCCTCGCCAAACCGGCGGGCAACCCCCGCATGCAGGAAATCGCGGCGGCGATCCAGGCCGGCGCCAAGGCGTACCTCAACCGGCAATACACGACGATCGGCATCGTCGGCGTGATCCTGTTCATTCTCATCGGCATCTTTCTCTCCTGGCGCACCGGCGGCGGCTTCGCGGTCGGCGCGATCCTCTCGGGGCTCGCCGGCTACATCGGCATGAACGTTTCGGTGCGCTCGAACGTGCGCACGGCCGAGGCCGCGCGCACCGGCCTTGGCGAAGCGCTTGCGGTCGCGTTTCGCGGGGGGGCGATCACCGGCATGCTGGTGGTCGGGCTGGGCTTGCTCGGCGTCGCCGGCTTCTACTGGTTTCTCGTGGCGTCGGCCCACTACGCGCCGAACTTCGAGAACGAAGGCCTCCATGCGGCGATCGAGCCGCTCGTCGGCCTCGCGTTCGGCGGCTCGCTGATCTCGATCTTCGCGCGCCTCGGCGGCGGCATCTTCACCAAGGGCGCCGACGTCGGCGCCGATCTCGTCGGCAAGGTCGAAGCCGGCATTCCGGAGGACGATCCGCGCAACCCGGCGGTGATCGCCGACAACGTCGGCGACAACGTCGGCGATTGCGCCGGCATGGCCGCCGACCTCTTCGAAACGTATGCGGTCACGATCGTCGCGACGATGCTGCTCGGCGCGCTGCTGCTGCCGACGATGGCGACAGCCGCCGTGACTTATCCGCTGGTGCTCGGCGGATTCTCGATTCTCGCGTCGATCGTCGGCTGCTACTTCGTGAAGGCGCGCAGCGGCGGCAAGATCATGAACGCGCTCTATCGCGGGCTCATCGTCGCCGGCGTGATCTCCGCAATCGGCTTTTACTTCATCACGCAGCGGATGATGGGCGACATAGGCAGCGCGAACGCGGCGCTGTCGCCGCTGCGCATATGGGGCGCGTCGCTGGTCGGGCTCGTGCTGACGGCTGCGATGGTGGTCATCACCGAGTACTACACCGGCACCGAGTTCAAGCCGGTCAAGCATGTCGCGGCGGCGTCCACGACGGGGCACGCGACGAACATCATCGCGGGGCTCGGCGTATCGATGAAGTCCACCGCGTGGCCGGTGATCGCCGTCTGCATCGCGATCCTCGCCTCGTTCCTGTGCGCGGGCCTGTACGGCATCGCAATCGCCGCGACGGCGATGCTGTCGATGGCCGGCATCATCGTCGCGCTCGACGCCTACGGGCCGATCACCGACAACGCGGGCGGCATCGCCGAAATGGCCGACCTGCCGGCCTCGGTGCGCGCGATCACCGATCCGCTCGATGCGGTGGGCAACACGACGAAGGCGGTGACGAAGGGCTATGCGATCGGCTCGGCGGGGCTTGCAGCGCTGGTGCTCTTTGCCGACTACACGCATGCGCTCGACACGGCGGGCCTTTCGACGTCGTTCGACCTTTCCAACCACATGGTGATCATCGGGCTTTTCCTCGGCGGGCTCATTCCGTACCTGTTCGGCGCAATGGCGATGGAAGCGGTGGGCCGGGCCGCCGGTGCCGTGGTCGTCGAAGTGCGGCGCCAGTTCCGCGACATCAAGGGCATCATGGAAGGGACGGCGAAACCCGAATACGGCGTCGCCGTCGACATGCTGACGCGCGCTGCCATTCGCGAAATGATCGTGCCGTCGCTTTTGCCGGTGCTCGTTCCGATCGTCGTCGGGCTCGTGCTCGGCCCGCAGGCGCTGGGTGGCCTCTTGATGGGTACGATCGTGACGGGTCTCTTCGTGGCCATCTCGATGACGACGGGCGGCGGCGCCTGGGACAACGCGAAGAAGTACATCGAGGACGGCAACTACGGCGGCAAGGGTTCCGATGCGCACAAGGCCGCCGTCACCGGCGACACGGTCGGCGACCCGTACAAGGACACCGCGGGACCGGCCGTCAATCCACTGATCAAGATCATCAACATCGTCGCGCTGATGATCGTGCCGCTGCTGGCGCTGCACGGTCCCGGTCACGTGGTGGGCACCACTGCGGCAGTGACGGCGCCCGTGTCGGCGCCCGCGCCTGCCGCGGCGCCGGCGAAGTAGATTGCAAGCGGAGGTTCCGATGGCGCGATGCGAATGCTGCGGCAACGACTACGACAAGTCCTTCACGGTAACGATGGCAGGCGTCGCGCACACGTTCGATTCGTTCGAATGCGCGATCTACACGCTCGCACCGGCGTGCGAGCACTGCGGCTGCAGGATCATCGGCCATGGCATGGAAGTGAGCGGGCGTTACTTCTGCTGTGCGCATTGCGCGCACGAGGAAGGCGCGATGTCGCTCAAGGATCGCGCGCAGATCGGCGATCGCGACCCCGTGCCCGCGCCGCCGGATCGCTAGCATTGTCGTTCGCGCGTGCTGTCGCGTGCATTGGCGGCGCGTGCACGGCGCTCGCGTTTGCGCAGCCGCTTCCACCCGAGCAGCCGTCGGGCTGGATCGACAAGCGGCCCGTCACGAGCCAGCGGTTCATGGTGGCCGCCGCGCATCCGCTCGCCACGCGCGCCGGCTACGATGTGCTGCGTGCCGGCGGCAATGCGGTCGACGCTGCGATCGCCGTGCAACTCGTGCTCGGCCTCGTCGAGCCGCAGTCGTCGGGCCTCGGCGGCGGCGCGTTCCTGCTCTACCACGATGCAAGGCGGCGCCGGCTCGTCGCCTACGACGGCCGTGAAACCGCGCCGGCGGCGGCGCGGCCCGAACGCTTTCTCGATGCCGACGGTCGCCCGCTGGCCTTTCTCGATGCCGTGGCAAGCGGGTTGTCGGTCGGCGTCCCCGGAACCGTTCGACTGCTCGAAACGGTGCATCGGCGCCACGGGAAACTGCCATGGCCGCGACTGTTCCAGCGCGCCATCGCGCTCGCCGAAACCGGCTTCGCGGTTTCGCCCCGGCTGCACGGCGAAATCGCGGCGCAAGCGCGCTGGCCGCAACGGCGCGCGCGCGACTATTTCCTGACGCCGGAAGGCGCGCCGCCTGCGGTGGGCTCGGTGCTTCGCAACCCCGCGTACGCGCGTACGCTGCGCACGCTGGCGAGCCAGGGGGCGAAGGCGTTCTACGACGGGCCGATCGCCGACGACATCGTGCGCACCGTCGATCGCGCGCCTCGTCACCCGGGTGATCTGACGCGCGCCGATCTCGCGCACTACCGGGCGCGGGTACGCACGCCGGTCTGCGACGGTTATCGCGGCTATCGCGTCTGCGGCATGCCGCTGCCGTCGTCGGGCGGAATCACCGTGCTGCAGACGCTCAAGATGCTCGAGCCGTACGACATCGCGTCGATGGGCGCCGCGTCGTTCTGGAGCGTGCACTTCGCAAGCGAGGCCGAGCGTCTCGCGTTCGCCGATCGCGACGTCTACCTGGCCGACCCCGATTTCGTCCCGCCGCCGGCGGGGCTGCTCGACGACGGGTATCTTCACGCGCGCTCGCTGCTGATCTCGACGCGCGGCAGTCTCGGCGTCGCCGCGCCGGGCGATCCCGCGCACCATCTCGCGGTCGCTTCCGCAACGGCGTGGAGCACCGGCGTCACGGCCGATTTTCCGTCGACGTCGCAGATCTCGATCGTCGATGCCGACGGCAACGCGGTGTCGATGACGACGACGATCGAATACGGCTTCGGCAGCCGGCTGATGACCGAGGGCGGATTCCTGCTCAACAACGAACTCACCGACTTCTCGTTCGTTCCGGTCGACAATGGCAAGCCGGTGGCGAACCGGGTGGAGCCGGGCAAGCGCCCGCGTTCTTCGATGGCGCCGACGATCGTCTACGACAAGGCCGGCGCGGTTGCGATCGTCACCGGTTCGCCGGGCAGCAGCGCAATCATCGACTACGTCGTGAAGACCTTGCTCGCGATCATCGACTGGGGGCTCGATCCGCAGGCCGCCGCGGCGCTTCCGAATTTCGGCAGCCGCAACGGGCCGACGGAGCTCGAGAAGGACACGCCGGTTGCGGCGCTGGCGCCGAAGCTTGCGGCGCTCGGACACGACGTGCGCGTCATCGAGGAGACGAGCGGCGTGCAGACGATCGTGCGCGCGCGGGGCGGCCTGGTCGGCGGCGCCGATCCGCGGCGCGAAGGTACGGTGCTCGGCCGCTAGGCCGGCCGCGACGCGATGCCGATCGCCGAAATCTTTTCCGCCGGCGTGCTGCTGCTCCTCGTCATCGACCCGTTCGGCAACGTGCCGATCGTCGTGTCCGCGCTCGCGAACGTGGCGCCCGCGCGGCGCGTTCGCGTGGTGCTGCGCGAATGCTTCGCCGCGTACCTGATCCTCGTCGCGTTCATGTTCGGCGGCCAGGCATTCCTGCGCTGGCTGCAGCTTTCCGAAGTCTCGCTTGCGATCGCCGGCGGCATCATCCTGTTCCTGATCGCGCTGCGCATGGTGTTCCGCCATCCGGAGGGCGTATTCGGCGACCCGCCGGGTGACGAGCCGTTTCTCGTGCCGCTCGCGATCCCCTCGATCGCGGGACCCTCGGCGCTGGCGACGGTCATGCTGATGGTCTCGCGCGATCCGACGCATCGGCTCGCGTGGCTGATCGCGTTGACGGCTGCGATGATTGTCGCCACCATCGTGCTTCTGGCGGCGCATTGGCTGCAACGCGTGCTTGGCGAGCGCGGCATGATCGCCGTGGAGCGCCTGATGGGCCTCGTGCTGACGGCGCTCGCCGTGCAGATGCTGCTCGACGGCGTGCGCAATTTCGTTGCGACACTCGCGCAGGGCGGCTGACGCATCGCGCATTGGAATACGCTGCCCGCGGCGCCTGTTACCGGTACGCAAGGGCGGCGTGCGGTGCCGCCGTGACTTCGAATCGACGCGGAAGCGAATTGAGCGAAACGTACAACCGCGGCGCCATCGCGCTGCACTGGATCACCGCGGCACTGATCGTCGCCAACCTGCTGCTCGGCCTGTCGATGGTGGCGCTGCCGATCTCGCCGCGGAAGCTGCATTGGTATCTTTTCCACAAGTCGATCGGCGTCACGGTGTTCCTGCTCACCTCGCTGCGCCTTGCGTGGCGCGCGCTGCGTCCGCACCCGGCACCGGTACCGATGCCGTCATGGCAACGGCGCTCGGCGGCTGTTTCGCACGCGCTGCTGTACCTGCTGCTCTTCGTCATTCCGCTGTCGGGCTGGGTCTACAGCTCGGCCACCGGCGTGCAGGTCGTCTATGCCGGTCTCGTTCCGCTGCCGGATCTCGTTCCCAGGGATCGCGCGCTCGCCGACGTGCTGCGCCTCGTTCACGTGTCGCTCAACGCACTGTTTTTCGTCGTGATCTGCGTGCACGTCGCGGCGGCCGTCAAGCACCATCTGATCGACCGCGACGCAGCACTCGCGCGCATGCTGCCGCTCGTCAAGCCGAACGCGGCCGTTCGGTCATGATCGTGCGGCGAATCGCCGCGGGTGCTTCGCTCGCGCTCGTGCTTGCGCTCCCGGTTGCGTACGGTCAAGGCGTCGTTGCGGCGAAAAGCGAGATCGCCTTCACGGTAAAACAGATGGGCGTCAAATTCGACGGCCGTTTCACGAAGTGGACCGCGGACGTGGTCTTCCAGCCGAAGACGCTCGCCACGTCGAAGGCGGTGCTCGACGTCGACCTCGGCAGCATCGACCTCGCGAGCGGCGAATCGGAGGCCGAGGCGAAGGGTCCGCTCTGGTTCGACACCGCAAAATTTCCCGTCGCGCACTTCGTGTCCACCGCCATCCGCGACGTCGGCGCCGACCGCTACGAGGTGGCCGGCAAGCTGACGCTGAAAGGCGTCACGCGCGATTGCGCGGTGCCGATCACCGTCGCGACCGATGCAAGCGGCAATCGCGTCGCGCAGGGCGCGTTTTCCATTCGCCGCCTCGATTACCGGATCGGCGAGGGCGAGTGGGCCGACACCGGTATCGTCGACAACGACATCGTCGTGCGCGTGCGCATGATGCTGGCGCCGGCGACGTGAGCGCTGCCAAGCCGGGGACCCTCGCGAGGACGAGGAATAGCCGCGCGGTCACGCCCGTTCGCGCGGCGCGACCGATTCCACCCGCATCATCAACCGATCGACGAGGAGCCTTGCCATGAACTCCCGCTTTGCCGTTGCCGCCGTTGCCCTTTGCACCGCGTTGCCGGTCACGGCCGCGGAAACGTACACGCTCGACCCGGTGCATTCGGCGCCGTCGTTCGAGACCGGTCACCTCGGTTTCAGTCACCAGGTTGGCGCATTCATGAAATCGTCGGGCAAGGTGACGATCGATCGCGCCGCGAAGACCGGCACCGTCGACGTGACGATCGATTCGGCCTCGGTGCGAACGCACGATTCGACGCGGCTCGACGCGATCGTCAAGGGCGAGAAGTACTTCAACGCCGAGAAGTATCCGACGATCACGTTCAAGTCGAGCAGCGTCAGGTTCGACGGCGACCGTGTGGTGGGCGTGGATGGCGAGCTCACGATGCTCGGCGTCACGAAGCCGGTCGCGCTCACCGTCGTCGACTTTCGCTGCGGCGCGCATCCGTTCAACAAGAAGCCGATGTGCGGAGGCGAGGCCACGGCGATGATCAAGCGCTCCGACTGGGGCATGACCGCGGGCCTGCCGTTCGCGCCGGCCGACGAGGTGAAGCTGCGCATCCCGATCGAGGCGTACCAGGACCAGCCGCAAAGCTGACCGGAATTGCCGGCGTCGGGGCCCGGATCGGCGGACCCCGAGTCAGCGCGGCAGCAGGTAACCGTCCTCGCGCCGCACGGCGCCCACCCGCTCGAGCTCGTCGACGAGCTGCGCGGCGAGCTCGGCCGGCGGCACCTTGAAGTAGCGCTGGTTGAAGTCGCGGAACATCTCGACCCGCTCGACGTAATCGGGCATGTCGGCGAGCAGCATCCGCTCGCGGTCGAGCAGGGCGAACACGAGCACCACTTTCACCGCGTGCCGCGCGAGCCGCAGCGGATCGGCTTCGAACGCCTCGGTGCGCCGAAAGGCGCGCTCGAGCGCTGCGTCGATGTCGCCGAATGGTTCGCCGTGCCCGGGAATCACCCAGCGCACACCGAGACCGGCAATCATCCCGAGCGTCGCGCGCGTCGCGGGCAGCGCCTCGGCGTCGATGTCGGGCGGCATCACGAAACCGTAGCCGCTTTGCCACAGCGCATCGCCCGAGACCAGGATGGCGTGCTCGTCGTTGAAGAACACGAGCGCGCCCATGTCGTGCCCGGGCGCCGCGAGCGCGCGCCATTCGAGCTCGCCCCACACATGCGTCGAGCCGGCCTGCAGCACTTCGTCGACCTCGAAGCGCTCGGCCCGTTGCCCCGCATAATCGAGGAGCAGCGCGCGCTGGTCCCAGGACGCGATCAGCGGCGCTTCGCCGGCCGGCACGGCGATGCGGCAGCCGTACGCGCGCAGCAGCGCCGCGTTGCCGCCCATGTGGTCCGAATGGCAGTGCGTGTTGACGAGCTTCGCGAGCGGCGCACCGTCGAGCCCCATCCGCGACGCGACGAGTGCAAGTGTCAACGGCGCATGCTTGCCATACCCCGAGTCGATGACGACGCCACCGTCGGGGCCGCGCAACACGACCTGGTTCGCCGACAGCCAGTCGCGCACGAACACGTGCATCTGCGGCGGCATGGCGTCGGCTACCGCTTTCACGCGTTGCTCACGCGCCAGGCACGGACAAACCCGGAGAAGCGGAGTCCGGCCCCCATTCCGGTCTTCACTGCAGCTTCGCGAGAAACTCGCGCACCAGCGTCACGCGATCCGACAGCGCCGGCGCCGCGCGCTCGATGCGCAGCCGGTCGGGTCCGGCGAAGCGGATGCGGCCGTCCTTCTGCACGAGCAGGATCAGCTTGCCTGCGTCGAAAGGCGGCGACTTCACGAACGAAAGCGTCGAGCGCTCGGGACCCGCGTCGATCTTCGTCACGCCGAGCGGACGGGCGAGGAGGCGCAGGCGATGGCAGGCGATCAGCGCCTGCGCGGGCTCGGGCGCGGGACCGAAGCGGTCGACGAGCTCCTCGCGCAGGAGCTCGAGCTCGTCGATCGATTCGCAGCTCGCGAGGCGCTTGTAGAGCACCAGCCGCTCGTGAATGTCGTTGCAATAGAGTTCCGGCAGGCGCGCCGGCGCGTGCAGGTTGATTTCGGTCGTCACGCCGAGCGGCTGCGACAGGTCGGGCTCGCGGCCGGCCTTCAGCGCCGACACGGCGGCTTTCAGCATGTCGGCGTAGAGCTGGAAGCCGACCTGCTGCATTTCGCCTGACTGCTCGTCGCCGAGCACCTCGCCGGCGCCGCGGATCTCGAGATCGTGCATCGCGAGGAAGAAGCCCGAGCCGAGATCCTCCATCATCTGGATCGCCTCGAGCCGCTTCTTCGCCTGCGCCGACAGTGCCTCGTGCGGCGGCGTCAGCAGGTACGCGTACGCCTGGTGATGCGAGCGGCCGACGCGGCCGCGCAGCTGATGCAGCTGCGCCAGGCCGAAGCGGTCGGCGCGATCGATGATGATCGTGTTCGCCGTCGGCACGTCGATGCCCGTCTCGATGATCGTCGAGCATACGAGCAGGTTCACGCGCTGCGCGTAGAACTCGCGCATCACGTGCTCGAGCTCCCGCTCGCCCATCTGGCCGTGCGCCACGGCAATGCGCGCCTCGGGCAGGAGCTGCGCGAGCCGCTCCGCCGTCGTGCGGATCGTGTCGATGTCGTTGTGCAGGAAATAGATCTGGCCGCCGCGCTTCAGCTCGCGCAGCGCCGCCTCGCGCACGATGCCCATCGAAAACGGCGACACGAACGTCTTGATCGCGAGCCGTCGCTGCGGCGCGGTCGCGATCACCGAGAAGTCACGGATGCCCTCGAGCGACATCGCGAGCGTGCGTGGAATCGGCGTTGCGGTGAGCGTCAGCACGTCGACTTCCGCGCGCAGGCGCTTCAGCCGCTCCTTCTGGCGCACGCCGAATCGATGCTCCTCGTCGATGATCACGAGCCCCAGGTTCCTGAACTTGACGTCGGGCTGGATCAGCTTGTGCGTGCCGATGACGAGGTCGACGCGGCCGCTGGCAAGCCCTTCGAGCACCGCCTTCACTTCCTTCGTCGAGCGGAAGCGCGACAGCTCCGCGAGCTTCACCGGCCAATCGGCGAAGCGATCGGAGAAGACCTGGAAATGCTGCTCCGCGAGCAGCGTCGTCGGCACCAGCAGTGCCACCTGCTTGCCGTCGGTGAGCGCGATGAACGCCGCGCGCAGCGCCACTTCGGTCTTGCCGAAGCCGACGTCGCCGCACACGAGACGATCCATCGGCCGGCCCGCGGCGAGGTCGGCGACGACGGCGTCGATCGCCGCCTGCTGGTCGGGCGTCTCCTCGAAGCCGAAGCCTTCGGAGAACGCCTCGAGATCGTGTGGCTTGAACGAGAACGCATGGCCGTTGCGCGCCGCACGCTGCGCATACAGGTTCAAGAGCTCGGCCGCGGTGTCGTGCGCCTGCTGCGCGGCTTTGCGCTTCGCTTTTTCCCACTGCCCGCTGCCGAGCTCGTGCAGCGGTGCGGCGTCGGGCGATGCGCCGCTGTAGC
>DASSVX010000171.1:0-3691 GCA_035705655.1 Casimicrobiaceae bacterium | reverse complement strand
GGCAGCAGGTTCACGTAGACCGGGTGTTTCGGCATCAGTTCGGCAATGAACGATTTCTGTCCGAGACCGGTCAGGTAGTCCGCCGCCGAATATTCCATCGCGAAAAAGTGGCGTCCCAGTCCTTCCCAGAACGGGCTCGTGCCGTCGGCCTCGAGGCGCCCGCGCAGTTCGGCGAAGATCTTCGTGGCGAAAAGCTCGCTGAATTCGGCGATGAAAAGCAGGCGGCTTTTCGCGAGCAACGGACCGTTCCTGCCGACGCGATAGCGCTCGTCGAGGAACAGCGAGCAGAGCTCGCTATGCCCGGTATGGTCGTTCGACAGGAACAGCGTCGGCGTCACCGTGTAGACGCCGAGCGTGCGCGACGCATGGACGAGCGTGCCGACGTGGTAGTTGTACCAGGGCTCGCTCAACCCGACCGCGGCTTCGATCGCGCTGATGCCCACGACGCGCTGTCCGGTCGCGTTCGCTTCCACGAGCACGAACATGTAGCACGCGTCCTGCCTCGCGGCCACCTTGTCGAACGATGCGAGCGAGCGCTCGATGCGCTCGAGCAGACGCTCGCGGTTCGCGGGGAGGGTGGTCAGGCCGCTGCCGGTGCGCTCGGACAACGCGAGCACCGCCGGCAGATCATCGCGCGCGATCGGCCGGATGACGAACATCGTGCCCCAGTTAGACCAGCGCGCGGTTCACCGCGGTCTCGAGCCGTGCGAGCCCCTCGAGGATCTCGTCGAGTGAAATGACGAGCGACGGCGCGATGCGCACGACGTCGGGGCCCGCCATCAACACCAGCAATCCCGCGCCGCCCGCGGCCTTCACGACGTCGGCAGCCTTGCCGCGCCACGCGTCGCCGAGCTCGCAGCCGATCCACACGCCTTCGCCGCGCAGATCGCGGAACACGGGGCGACGCGCGTTGATCGCGCGCAACCCTTCCATGAACAGCGCATGACGCGCCTTGACGCCGTCGAGCACTTCGGTGGTGTTGATGACGTCGAACACGGCGCCAGCCACCGCGCAGGCGAGCGGATTGCCGCCATACGTCGTGCCGTGCACGCCGACCGAAAACGCACTCGCGATGTCGGCCGTGGTGAGCATGGCGCCGATCGGAAAGCCGCCGCCGAGACCCTTCGCGCTGGTCAGGATGTCGGGAACGATGCCCTTCTGCATGTACGAGAACAGCGCCCCGGTGCGGCCCATGCCGCTCTGGATCTCGTCGAGGATCAGCAGTGCACCGTGCGCGCTGCACAGCCGCCGCGCCGCCTGCAGGTAGTCGGGCGTGCCGGGTGTCATCCCGCCTTCGCCCTGCATCGGCTCGAGGATCACCGCGCAGATCTCGTTGCCGTGCGCGCCAAACTCGGCCTCGAGCGCGGCGATGTCGTTGTAGCGCAGGTGGGTGAAGCCGCTGGGGTTCGGCCCGAAGCCGCTCGCGTATTTCGCCTGTCCGCCGGCCGTGACCGTGAACAGCGTGCGGCCGTGGAACGCGTTCAGCGTGGACACGACGCGGGTGCGCGCGGGACCGGAGCGATCGTGCGCATAGCGCCGTGCGAGCTTCAGCGCGGCCTCGTTCGCCTCGGCGCCCGAATTGCAGAAGAACACGCGCTCGGCGAACGTCGCATCGGTGAGGCGCTTCGCAAGCCGCAACGCCGGCTCGTTGGTAAACCAGTTCGAGATGTGCCACAGCGTGCGCGCCTGCGCATCGAGCGCGCGGATCATCGCCGGATGGCAATGGCCGAGCGACGTCACCGCGACGCCCGCGGCGAAATCGATGTACATCCGCCCGTCCTGGTCCCACACGCGCGAGCCTTCGCCGCGCACCGGAACGAACGGCGCGGGCGCGAAGCACGGCACCATCACGTCGTCGAACAGCGCGCGCGTGACGGGCATCGTCGCCGCTTCGGGATGCGGGGTGGTCGCGTCGCGGCGCGCGGTCTCGGCGACGAGCGCTCGCGCGCCGGGGGACAGAGGCATGGCGATGTCCGTTCGCGTCAGCCGGCCGCAGCGACGATCTGCATCTCGACGCGATAGTCGGGATGCGCGAGCTTCGCTTCGACCGTGGCGCGCGCGGGCGTTTCGCCCGGCGGCACCCAGTGGTCCCACACGGCGTTCATCGCCTGATAGTCGCTCATGTCGGCGAGGTAGATCGTCGCCGAAAGGATTTTCGTCTTGTCGGTGCCGGCCTCGTCAAGCAGGCGGTCGATCTGCGCGAGCACCGAGCGCGTCTGCAGCGTGATGTCGGCCTTCGGCTCCTCGGCCACCTGCCCGGCGAGGTAGACGAGCCGGCCGCTCGGCGGTGGCGCGTAGATCACGAGGTCGGAAAGGCGCTTGCCAACATTGCGGCGTTCGATGGTCATGGTGTTATCGTAGGACGTGGCTTCGCCCCGTAAGTTTAGTCGAAAATGAGCGCTCGACTTGCGATCGTCGCGGCATCGATCCTGATGGCCGTCGCCGTCGCGCTCGGGGCGTTCGGCGCGCATGCGCTGAAGGCGCGCGTGGCACCCGAGATGCTCGCGGTGTGGCAGACCGGCGTCACGTATCACGCATGGCATGCGATCGGGCTGCTTCTGCTCGGCATCCTGATGCTGCATGCGCCCGGGAGCGCGGCCTTTCGCGTGGCCGCCTGGCTGTTCATCGCCGGCATCGCGCTTTTCGCGGGAAGCCTCTATCTGCTGGCACTCGGCGCGCCGCGCGGCGTGGGTGCGATCACGCCGTTCGGCGGCGTCGCGTTCATCGCGGCGTGGGTTGCGGTTGCGGTCGGCGTATGGAGCTGGCGAGGCTGACGCAGCGAATCCACCGCGCGAATTCGAAGATCGGGGTCAGAGCTGTAATTATTCGCGAATTCGAATAATTACAGCTCTGACCCCGATCTCCTATCTCCGCGAAGCGGTGCGTGGCTCGCGTTTATCGCGGCTAATCCACTTTCGCGCCCGACGCCTTCACGATCCGCGCGTACTTGACGAGCTCGCTGTCGATGAACCGCGCGAACTCGGCCGGCGTACCGGGCGCCGCTTCCGCGCCCTGCGACGCGAGGCGCCCGCGCATCTCGGGCGCCGACAGAATCTTCGTCACGTCGGCATTCCATTTATCGACGATCGCCGGCGGCGTCCCGGCCGGCGCAAGCAGGCCGAACCACGTCGAGATGTCGAAGCCGGAAAGGCCTGCTTCGGCCATCGTCGGCAGACCGGGCGCGAGGTTCGAGCGTTGTGCGGTGGTGACCGCCAGCGCGCGCAGCTTGCCCGCCTTCACCTGGCTCATCGCGCTCGCGAGGTTGTCGAACATGAGCTGCGTGTCGCCGGCGAGCAGCGCCTGCATCGCCGGCGCGGCGCCCTTGTACGGCACGTGCACCATGTCGACGCCGGCGTCGACCTTGAAGAGCTCGCCGGCGAGATGACCGGCGCTGCCGACGCTGCCCGACCCGAACGACAGCTTGCCCGGATGCGCCTTCGCGTAGCCGATCAATTCCTGCACCGAGTGCACCGGCAGTTCGGGGTTGACGACCAGCACGTTCGGCGTGACCGCGACGAGCGTGATCGGCGCGAAATCCTTCTTCGCGTCGTAAGGCATCTTCGGATAGAGGCTCGGGTTGACCGCGTGCGTCGACAGCGCACCCATCACCACCGTGTAGCCGTCGGCGCGCGACTTGGCGACGTAGTCGGCGCCGATGTTGCCGCCCGCGCCCGGCTTGTTCTCGACGATC
>DASSVX010000170.1:0-25928 GCA_035705655.1 Casimicrobiaceae bacterium | reverse complement strand
TTTGCAATGGCCAGTTATTTACTCATACGACACAAGGTTAGAGACTTTGCGCAATGGAAGCGCGGGTACGACGCGCATTTGCCAAAGCGCGCCGCGGCGGGCCTCACCGAGAAGCATCTTCTCCGGGGCGCGAGCGATGCCAATGAGGTCGTTCTCCTTTTTCAGGCAGAGGATCTCAGGCGGGCAAAGGCATTTGCCGAGTCTGCGGATTTGCGACAAACGATGCAGAACGTAGGCGTCGTTGACAAGCCGGACATCTATTTTCTCAACGGGTAGCCCGTCGCGTCTCCGCTCCACGGGCAGGTCGGCTAGTTGTCACTTGCAACGGCGTGTCCAGGAATCTCGACCTGTCGGCGGAAGCGCGGCTACATCGACTTGAACAAATGCGCGTCGGGATCGCTGACGGCCAGCGTCTCCTGATCCAGCGCAGGTACTCCCTGGGTGCGCCCGCTTTCAGCAGCGATTGCAGCAGGCCCTCGAGGTTTGCAGGCACGCTGTCGGCCTTGGCCTTTCGCGAGCGCCTGGAGACGCTTTACGGCGGCGACGCGAAACTGAACTTGCGCCGCCGCGGCGACGATACGATAGTGGCCGTGCTCGATCTTCCGCTCGAGGCGCGCCAATCGGACGACTGAAAAGGCGAGATTCGAGGCTGTCTCGAGTATCCGGCTATACCGCATTTCACAGTACGTCAATGGTTCAATGCCACTTGAAACTGCCGGATCGAAAACCGCTGTCGAGACCACCGAGATGAAGAAATGGATATTCGGCGCGATCGCGCTGCTTGCAGTCGCCGTCGTCGGAGTTATGGCGTTCCAGGTGGCGACGGGTTTGCGCCCGTCCCGTCCCGTGGGTTTCCAGGTCGTGCATGTCCCCGACAGGAGCGGGCCGCCCTTGAGCGTGGCCGTCTGGTATCCGACGGAAGCGGGAGCACGGCCGGCGCTTCTGGGACTCACCGTGCAATTTGTCGCCAACGATGCACCGGTCGCCGGAACCTCCCTGCGCCTCGTCATTATTTCGCATGGCAGCGGCGGCGGCCCGGGCAGTCACGCGGATACCGCGCTGGCGCTCGCATCGGAAGGCTTCGTTGTCGCCGCGCCGATGCACACGGGTGACAACTATGCCGACCAGAGCGCCGTCGGCACGCCGGATTGGCTCGTCGCACGGACGCGGCACGTGCCCGTCGTCATCGATTTTCTCCTGACGACATGGCCCGACCACGCGCGCATCGACCCGTCGAAGATCGGCATGTTCGGGTTCTCTGCCGGCGCCTTCACCGCCTTGACGACAATCGGGGGTACTCCGGACCTGGCGCTGATTGCCGGCCATTGCGCAACAACGCCAGAATTCGTGTGTCGATTGTGGAAACCGGTAGGCGACGACGTTCCCATGGCGCAGTCCTTTTCACATGATCCCCGAGTGAAGGCGGCAGTGATCGCCGCGCCGGGTTACGGATTCACGTTCGTTCCGAACGGACTTGCGAAGGTCACGGTCCCGGTTCAGATCTGGAGCGGAGCCATGGATAACAACGTTCCGACCGCCAGCAACGCAGCACCCGTACAGGCCGCATTGGGCGCCAGGGCGGATCTGCGCGTGGTTCCCGGCGCCGGCCATTTTTCATTTCTCGTCCCGTGTGGTCTGATCGGCCCGCCGTTGCTGTGCCGCGATGCCAAAGGCTTCGATCGCAAGCTGTTCCATGCGTCGTTCAACCAGGAAGTCGTCAGATTCCTTCAGGCCAAGCTCAACTGAACTGCGCGCTTGTGAGCCAGCCGCAGCGACAAGCGGCTTAACCCGCCGAGCGATCCACTCAAGAAACCAAGAATAATGTCCAACCGGGGGCCATTTCTGGCCCCGGCACATGCGAAGGCACGAATGGAGAACGAGGTTCTTGTCAGAACAGCGCGCCCATCCGAGAGGAACGCGCTCGAAGCGCTGCAGTTGCGCGCTTCGTTGAACAATCCCGGAGACCGCGAGGCTCTTCTCGCAAATCCAGATGCCATTGCGCTTTCAAGCGAGCAGATCGCCCGCGGCAGGGTGTTTGTTGTTGAGGTCGCGAGGTCGACCAAGGGATTTGCCGCCATTCTTCGTCGCGATGATGGCAACCTCGAGCTGGATGCACTATTCGTTGAACCAACCGAGTGGCGTCGAGGCTTCGGCAGCAGGTTGCTCGATCGTTGCGCCCAGGAAGCGCGTACCGGCGGTGCAAAAGCAATTCATGTGGTCGGTAACCCGCATGCTGAAGGGTTCTACATGGCCCGTGGATTTGAGATACTGGGAAAGCGAATGACGCGGCTTGGTGTTGGTATTCTCATGCGCAAGGTGCTGTAGTTAGGCCGCATGCTCCGAGCCGCTTCGTACGTCTTCGATCTTGACGGGACCATCAGCGATCCCGCCGTCGGTATCGGTCGTTCACTCACCTACGCGCTTCAGTATTTTGGCTATCCGCTCATCTCGGAGCGTGCGGTGTCACGATTCATTGGTCCACCGCTTGATGAAACATTCCGGTCGATCGTCGATGATGCGACACCTCAGCGCATTGCCGCGCTGGTTTCCAAGTACCGCGAGCGCTACGCTGCGATCGGGTTTTCCGAGAATGTTATTTACCCTGGCATTCTCGAAGCGCTGCGCGCTTTGGTCCGAACGGGCGCCGTGCTTGGACTTTGCACCTCAAAACGCGCCGACTTCGCCGATCGTATCCTAAGGCTCTTCGGCATCCGGGAACACTTCCGCTTCATCAGCGGTGGCGACATCGGAATCTCGAAGAGAGAACAACTCGGCGCCCTCCTTGCAACCGAATCGATCGACGGGTCTTTCATCATGGTCGGTGATCGCGCCGTTGATATCCTTGCCGCGAGGGCGAACGGACTCGCCGCTGCCGGCGTGCTCTGGGGCCATGGATCCCTTGAGGAATTGCGCGCTGCTGCACCGGAATTCCTGGTTGAATTTCCCCACGAGTTGGTAGAGGGCGTATGTGCGGCCTGACCTTACCGTCGACGGGCACGCGCCCTGCTCGATCTATCGACCGACTTTGCCCGGCTCCCGTTCACTGGATCGCCGGCCAAAGCACGCGCGCTCGCGCCGTGCGCCATCACGGCTCTCGCCCTATTGAACGCACAAGCGTTCCATGAGAGGTACGGCTTCACGAAGGTCGGCGAAAGCGAGATACTCCGCGGAAGGTCGCCACTTTCCATAAAAATTGTTCGTATGCAGCTTTCGTGAGCGCTACGTTGCATTGCTGCGGCCTGACCTTGCGGTTAGCCGGATCCGCAGCCACACGCTTTGCTCTTCGGTCCGCGTGTCGTTTGCCGGCCGGCTAACTTTGTTACTTTAGGCACCGCACCATGGCAAACGTCACTCGCTGCATCTTCTGTGAAATCGTTGCTCGCCATGTTCCGGCAACGATCGTTTTTGAGGATAACGATCACCTTGCTTTCTTTCCGCTTGAACACATCAACCCTGGCCATGTGGTGCTGATTCCGAAATCGCATATTGACTATCTATTCGACATGGAGCCGCCGCGATATCAAGCACTGTGGGCTGCAGCGGCCCAATTGGCGCCTGGTCTACGATCGGTCACATCGGCCAAGCGAATCGCGATCGCCGTTGAAGGGTTCGCCGTCCCGCACGTTCATATTCACCTCGTCCCTGTTTATGCCGGTGACGAGCTCAATCCGTCCCGCGCCAAGCCGCTTCCTGCGGCCGAGGCCGAGCATCTCGCTGGTCTTCTGCGTGAGGTGTTCGGTGCCTGATCCCTATGCCCCTCGGATCGCAACAGCACGTTGGCCGTCTCGCTGTCTGCTGCGGTGCCCGTGCTCGGCTTCGCTCGCAGCGACATCAGCGGCGTACAGCTATCGAATCGCCGTTGAAGACGAGATGCTCGTTCGCTCCTTCGGACAACCGTACGCCGTCTATCGGCGCCAAGTCAGGGCGCCACTACCCTTGGTCGGGTCCATCGTATAGGGAGGGTGAGACCCTATGGCCTGGTTGCTCCTCGTGCTCGCTGGCCTGTTCGAAGTGGGCTGGGCGATTGGCTTGAAATACACAGACGGCTTCACGCGGCTGTGGCCCACGATCGGAACCGTTCTGGCGATGATCATCAGCCTCGGATTGCTCGGCATCGCCATGAAGTCCCTCCCCGTGGGAACCTCCTACGCGGTCTGGGTCGGCGTCGGTGCGGTGGGGACTGCCGTCCTGGGTATCGTGCTGCTCGGCGAAGTTGCGAATGCCGGCCGAATCGTCAGTCTCGGTCTCATCATCGCGGGCATCGTCGGGCTCAAGATTGCGACGCCGGGCTAGCTTCGTGTCAGTGACGCGATGATCGCGCGAACCGCATCATGCAGCTGCGGGCAGCTCACCGCGGTGGCTGCTGAAGACCCGATCCGCGTCTCCATCTGTCATTGCCTTGCCTGCCAGCGGCGCACCGGCAGCGTCTTCGGTGCACAGGCTCGCTTCCCGCGGCGAAGCGTAACGACAAGCGGCAAATCGAAGGCGTTCGTCCGGATCGGAGATTCCGGCAAGGAAGCGACGTTTCACTTCTGCCCTGATTGCGGGTCCACCGTGTACTACATGCTCGAAGGTCAGGAGGACGTCTACGCGATTCCTGTCGGCGCCTTTGCCGATCCACAATTCCCGTCGCCGACCCGCTCGGTCTACGAAGCGCGCATCCATTCCTGGGTTGGCGTGCCCCGGGACATCGAGCATCTGGAGTAGCAGCGTGCACTTGTCCGAGAATCAAGCGCCCACGACCGGCCAGTATCAACGGGCACGCGGATAACGGAGCATCGTGGATACGTTGCTGCACCACCTCTGCACCGAGCTCGTCCTCAACTTCGGTGCTCACACCATCCTGCTGTATGGCTCGCGCGCCGACGGTACCGAGAACGAGTTCAGCGACTACGATATCGCCGCGTTCGCTGACGTTCCCGTGTCGAAGCGAGACACTCGTGTGGTCGACGGGAAATTCCTGGACGTGTTCGTGTATCCGGAAGCGGTACTTCGCAAGCCCACGAAGGAGCACCTTACCCTCCGCGGAAGCAGAATCCTCAGCCAGCGTAATGTCGAGGCGACCCACTTTCTGGCTGCTCTCGACGTCATTTTCCGTACCGGTCCCGAACCCCTTCCCGCAGACGAAATCGAAGCACGCCGCTCCTGGGCGCGAAAGATGGGATTACGCATGCGGCGTTCCGACATCGAAGGTAATTTTCGCCGGGTCTGGCTGCTCACCGCCCTGCTGGAGGATTACTTCGCCCTGCGGGGAATGTGGTATCAGGGCCCGAAGAAGTCGTTTCAGTGGTTGCAGGCGTCCGACTTCGAAACGTACGCCGCGTTCGAAGAGGCACTTAAACCCGCGTCGCCATTCGACGCGATTGACCGCGTCGTCGAGCGCGTGGTCGCCGTCACCGAGCATTCGCCCGCATAAAGCCGACGACCGCTGCTGTGAACTCCTGCGGCTTTTCGAGCGGCGGCAAATCGCCTTCGTCTCCCGCAATCCCGAAGCGCCGGTAACGCGAATGCGGCCGATGGCGGCGAAACTTATCTGACTCGCGCTACAGACCCGCGATGAACGACACCATCCGCTTGCGCTGCGCCGAGTCGGGCAGCGCGCCGTGCATGGCGCCGAGATTGTCGGCCATGTGCGCGGCGCTGGTGGTGCCTGGAATCACCGCCGTCACCCGCTCGTCGGCGAGCAGGTATTTGAGGAAGAACACGGCCCAGCTCCCGGCGAACGGCCGCGCCCAGTCGGGGATCGGCTTGTCGCGCACCGCGCGGAACAGCCGGCCACGTCCGAACGGCAGCGCAGTGAGCACCGCCGCACCGACGTCCGCGGCGAGCGGCAGGATTCGCGCTTCCACCACACGGTTGTCGATCGAATAGTCGATCTGCACGAAATCGGGCTTCTCACGGCCGAGCACCGCGAACACGGCGTCGAAATCGCTGTGATACGTCGACGTGATGCCGACGTAGCGGCAGATGCCCTGCGCCTTCCATGCCCGGAATCGCGCCAACGACTGGCGGGGGTCGCGCACGTTGTGCAATTGCAGGAGGTCGACCTTCCGTGTCCGCAGGCGCGTGAGCGAGCGCTCGAGCTCGGATTCGTCGGGCTCCTCGAGTTTCGTCGCGATAAAGAGCTTGTCGCGCACGCTGCCGGCCGTAATGACCTTGCCGAGCACGAGCTCGGCATCGCCATAAGTCGATGCGGTATCGATGAGACGCGCGCCGCCATCGATCAGCGCACGCACGACTTGTGCGGCCGAACGGCGCGTGTCATCGGCATCGCGGTCGAACACGCTTGCGGTGCCGAGTCCCACCGCCGGCAGTCGTTCACCCGAATGGGGAATGGGACGCGCAATCATCGGCGAATTGCTCGTCTCACCGACGACGCGCGATGTGAACACCGATGATGCGACGAGCGCAACGAACTCGCGGCGGGTGAGACCGATCATCGTCAATCCCCCTGCGCAACGGCGATGTCCTGCGCGGCGCGCCGTTCCTGCGTTCGCCCCAGCGCAACCGACAGCACGAGCCATCCGGCCACGACCGGCAGCGACCAGAGGGCAATGCCCGCGAGCTTGAGTCCGATCATCTGCAGGCTGTCGAACACCCAGCCGTACAGCGCGTCGGAGCCGCGGTAGATCACGACGTCGATGAGATTCTTCGCCTTGTACTTGTCCTCTCGGTCCACCACGGTGAAGAACACCTGCCGTGCCGGATTGGCGATGGCGAAGTTCATCCAGCGCTGGACGACCTGGAAAACGAGCACGACGGCAAGGGTGGGCACCACCGCCAGGACGGCGAAGCCGGCGACGTACACGGCGGGCAGCGCGGCCGCGGCCGCGCCCACGCCGAAGCGCTCGAGCACGCGACCCGTCGCGAACACCTGCGTCGCGAGCGTGAGCAAGCCGACGGCGAGATCGATCGACGCGAAGATCCGCGTCTGCGCACCGGCCCCGTGCACCGTCGCCGAGACGATGTTGGCCTGCTCGAAATACAGGATGGTTGCGCCAAACGAGAGCAGGCTCACCCACGCGCCTACGCCAAGCAGATAGGGTGAGCGGAACAGCGCCGGCAGCGCGGCGAATGCGCTGCCGCCAAGCCGCCGCTCGCGAACGGGCGACGCTGGATGCGACGCGGTCGTGCGCTCGAGACGATGCGCGCAGAGCACCGCGAGCTCGAGGAACACGATCGCCACGACGAGGAGGTTCGCCGGGCCGAGCGGGACCGAGAGTCCGATCGTGATCACCGGGCCGAGCAGTGCACCCGCCGTACCGCCGGCGCCGATGAAGCCGAACAGCCGTTTCCCCTGCTCGCTCGTGAAAAGGTCGGCCATGAACGACCAGAACACCGCGACGGCGAAAAGGTTGAACACGCTCACCCAGACGAAGAACACCCGCGCGACCAGCGTGGTGGAGATGCCGAGTGTCAGCAACAGCCAGAAAATCGCCAGGTTCAGCGCGAAGAAGTGATAGACGATCGGAATGAATCGCGTGCGCGGCAGGCGGGCGACCAGCGCACCGTACAGCGGTTGCGCGACGAGCAGCGCGACGAAGGTCGCCGTGAAGAGCCACGGCAGCGCCTTCACGCCGCCCGCGATGCCCATCTGGTCGCGCAGCGGCCGCAGCACGTAATAGCCGGCGAGCAGCGTGAAGAAATACGCGAACGACCACAGCGCCGCCGCGCGCTCTCCCGGCGTGACCGGCAAGGCGAAGCTTCGCCAGTGCAGGAACGTCACGGCGCGAGCGACAGCGTTCGCTTGAGTTCCGCTGCGCTCACGTTCTGCCCGTAACCCGGACCGCCGCGCTGGAATCGCGACGCGTCGGCCAGCTTGCCGACTGCCACCGGGTCGAACCCGGCGTCGCGCACGAGGCCTTCTGCCATGCGCACGGCGGCAGCATCGTCACCGGCAACGGGAATGGCAAGCCGCGGGTCGGCGCGATTGGCCTCGCGCGCGAGGATCATGTACGACAGCGTGTTGAAGGCGCGGACGACGTGCGTGCCGGGCAGGTACTTCTGCGACGTGACCCCGATGCCGTTGCGCTCGACCTCGGCGGCGATGTCGCCGTCGCGCGACGCGACCGCGTTGCACGCATCGAGCACGACCTTGCCCTTCAGCGCCGCACGATTGTCTTCGCCGATCCTCGGCAGCGCGGCGTACGGCACGGCGATGAGCAGCGCGTCGCCGAAGGCGATGGCCTCGGCGACGGTGCCGGCCTTCGCCAGCGTGCCGAGCTTTTCGACCATGTCCTGCAATTCGTCGGGATGCCGGGACGAAAACAGGACGGGATGGCCGGCCTTGACCCACAAGCCGCCAACGGTGCTGCCGATGTGACCCGAGCCGATGACCCCGATCGGCGTCTTCGTTCCCGCGTTCGCCTGCGCAAGGGCACCGCGCGCACCCAGCGATGTACCGAGAACGAGCCCTCCGCCGGCAGCGAGCAGGCGGCGCCGCCGCGGATCAGGGCGTTGCTTAGCTGGCATCGAAAACCTCCTCGCCGCTGCGTATAGGGATGCGCTGACCGACATCCTGGAACGATCGGTGAACAATGGCCATTGGACTGCTATTTCATCGGACCGTTTCTTCGTCCGTCGATTATCATCCGGTATCGTAAAGCTGGTGAAGATCGACGTCGCGGCGCGGCAGAACGCGTTTACGGGAAGCGGCGGAGCCCTGGACCAATCGGTGCTCGATGAAGCATCCGTTCGACAACATCGTGTGGAATGCACTCGCGGGCCCGCATGCTGACCATGCAACCGGCACCGGCGAGGCGCGCCGGTACGCGCCGGGCTTTTCGCCGATCGTCGGCTTCGCCGATCCCGAGCGCCCGAACGTCGATGCGCTGGCACCGTTTTGCGAGCCCGGCGAAGCGTTCTACTGCGACGGCTGGTCGGGCGCGCCACCGACGGGCTGGCGCATCGACGCGGAGGAGATCATGCTGAAGATGATCTTCGACGCGCCGATGCCCGCGAACGACGACGCGCCCGACGCCATCCGGCTCGGCCCCGAGCACGTTGCGCAGGTGCTGGAGCTCGTCGCGCTGACACACCCGGGTCCGTTCGGCCCGCGCACGATCGAGCTCGGCGAGTATTTCGGCTGCTTCGAAAACGGCCGGCTCGTCGCGATGGCCGGCGAGCGCATGCGTGCCGGCTCGTTGCGCGAGATCAGCGGTGTATGCACGCTACCGGATTTCCAGGGTCGCGGTCTGGCATGCCGGCTGATGAACAAGCTTATCCGGCGTGAGATGGAGCGAGGTGAAACGCCGTGCCTGCACGTGATGCGCGACAACAGGAAGGCGGCGCGGCTCTACGAGCACATGGGCTTTCGCCTGCATCGCGAATCGATCGTTCGCGTCATTTCGAAAGGGTGACTTCGTGAACACACCGGGAACCGACACCACATTCGCGGGCTCCATCCCGCATCTCTATGAACGCCATCTGGTCCCGCTGATCTTCGCGCCCTACGCGTCCGATCTCGCCGCGCGCGTCGCGTCGCGTTCGCCTTCGCGTGTCCTCGAGATTGCCGCCGGGACCGGCGTCGTGACGCGCGCGCTCGCGTCGATTCTTCCACCGAGTGCCGTCATCGTCGCGACCGATCTCAACCAGGCGATGCTCGACCAGGCGAAAGCGATCGGCACGAGCCGTCCCGTCGAATGGCGGCAAGCGGATGCGATGCGGTTGCCGTTTCCCGACGCATCCTTCGACGTGGTCGTCTGCCAGTTCGGCGCGATGTTCTTTCCCGACAAGCCCGCGGCCTTCGCGCAGGCGAGGCGCGTGCTGCGCAACCGGGGCGCGTACCTCTTCAACGTGTGGGATGCGATCGAGGAGAACGAGTTTGCCGATAGCGTGACGCAGGCGCTCGCGACGTGCTTCCCCGACGACCCGCCGCGATTCCTTGCGCGCGTGCCGCATGGATACCACGATGCTTCCCGCATCGCGCACGACGTTGCGTTGGGCGGCTTCGAGCGGCCGCCGCTAATCGACATCGTCACGGAACGCAGTCGGGCGGACTCGCCGCAGGCTCCCGCCGTTGCGTATTGCCAGGGGACCCCGCTGCGCAGCGAGATCGAGGCGCGCGATCCATCGCGTCTCACCGAAGCAACCGACGCAGCCGCCTCGGCGATCGAGCAGCGCTTCGGATCGGGCGTCGTCGACGGCAAGATCCAGGCTCTGGTCGTCGTGGCCGAGCGGTAGCTACACGCCCGCCTTCGCCAGCACGACGATCGAAACGCCGAGCGCGCTCGCCGCGCGGTCCATGTTGCGATACGAATGCGGGACATTGCCAGGGAAGCCGAGCACGTCCCCGGCATCGAGCTCGTAACGCTCGCCGGCAACGAAGATCGTGACGTGCCCCTCGAGGCACGAAAAGAATTCGCGCGTGCCGGGCAGGTGTGGCGTCCCGGCCATCACGGCATCCGGCGCGAATTGCATCAATTCCATCACTTCCTCGGGGACCGGTTCCGGAACGAGCGCGCGCGTGGTAACGCCGCGTCCCCGCCGGCGCGATGCAACGTCGTTTGCCGCCCAGCGCCGAACCTTCGCGCGCGGAGACGCGACTAGCTCGTCGATCGACGTCGAAAGCGCCTCGGCCACTTTCACGAGCACGGCCAGCGATGGATTGCCCTCACCCGACTCGAGGTTGGCGATCGTCGAGCGCGGCACGCCGGCCGATTTCGCGAGCGCCTCCTGCGTGAGTGAGCGGACCTGGCGCAACGCCGCGAGGTTTCGCGCGAGATGTGCCGATACGAGCGGCGGTTTGTCCATCAGGATGACCTTTCGCCAAGCGCGTGGACGGCCGCCTTGGAAAGCACGGCCGCGCCGGTATTGTCACAGACATGCAACCGGAGAAACGACCATGAATCGAACGGACGATCATCGCAACGACCTTGCCGGACTGCGCATCGCGATCACCGGCGGAACGTCGGGACTCGGCCTCGCGCTCGTTCGCGAGTGGAGCGCGCGCGGTGCCGGCGTCGCGTTCGTCGCGCGCACGCCGGGCAGCGTGGAGCGGATCGCACGCGAAATCCCGGGAGCGGCCGGCATCGTCGGCGATGTATCGACGAAGGCCGGCATTCATCCGATCGCGCTGCAGATTCTCGGGCGGCTCGGCGGCCTCGACGTGCTCGTCAACAACGCCTCGAGTCTCGGCCCGGTGCCGCTCGCATTGCTCGCCGACACCGAATGCGAAGACTTCGAAACGGCGCTCGCGACCAACCTGCTTGGTCCGTTCCGCCTGACCAGGACGCTGCTCGGCGCGCTACGCGCTTCGGCTGCGGAGGGCCGCGGCGCGGTCGTGCTCAACATTTCGAGCGATGCTGCGCTGACGCCGTATTCGCACTGGGGCGCGTACGGCGCCTCGAAGGCGGCGCTGCGGCACATGAGCGCAATCTGGCGCAACGAGTTGCAGGACGAAGGCATTGGCGTTCTTGCACTCGATCCCGGCGACATGGATACGCCGCTGCACGCGCTCGCGATCCCCGACGCCGATCCGTCGACGCTCAAGGCGCCGCAGTCATCGGCACGGGAGCTCACGTGCGCAATCGTTGCCGAGCTGCGCGAGCTCGCGCAGCGCAAGCGCAGCCGCGAGGAATGAAACGTCCCT
The DNA here is from genome assembly GCA_035705655.1 of Casimicrobiaceae bacterium. GTDB lineage: Bacteria > Pseudomonadota > Gammaproteobacteria > Burkholderiales > Casimicrobiaceae > VBCG01. The sequence continues at coordinate 14,338 of DASSVX010000170.1, read as the reverse complement.
CCCCGCTCGCTGAGCTCGCTGCCCCCCAAGGGACGGGTCAGTCGGTCGGGGGCGGCCCTTCCCGACTGACATGATCGTCGCGCACGAACCCATCCAGCGGCCGCCGGACGCGAAACTCCTCGCCATCGACGCGGCCGGCAGGATCGCGCATTGGCCGCGGCGCGCGTTCCCGGCGCTGCTTTCGCGTGGCGATCTCGTCATTGCCAACGATGCCGCGACGCTGCCCGCAAGCCTTTGCGGCGTGCACGTCGCGAGCGGCGAGAACATCGAAGTGCGCCTCGCACGACGCGGCTCGCTCGATCCCGAGGACGTCCGCGAATTTGCCGCGGTGATCTTCGGCGCAGGCGACCACCGCACGCCGACCGAGGATCGCCGCCCGCCGCCCGAGCTCGCGCCCGGCGATGTGCTCACGCTGGGGCCGCTTCGCGCGACGGTGCGCGGTCTGCTCGGGCATCCGCGCTTCGCGGCGCTGCGCTTCGACGGCACGGCGCAAGCGATATGGCGCGGTCTCGCGTCGCATGGGCGGGCCATCCAGTACGCCTACATGCGTCCCGCACTCGAGCTGTGGGACGTATGGACGGCGTTCGCCGGCACGCCCGCCGCGTTCGAGGCCCCGTCGGCGGGCTTCGCGCTCGACTGGGCGCTGCTTGCCGAGATGCGCCGGCGAGGCATCGAATTCGCGACGCTCACGCACGCAGCCGGCATTTCGTCGACCGGCGACGAAGCGCTCGATGCGCTGCTTCCGCTCGACGAGCCTTATCGCATTCCTCGCTCGACTGCGGACGCCGTTGCGCGCACACGCGAACGCAAGCGACGCGTGATCGCGGTCGGAACGACCGTCGTCCGTGCGCTGGAGGCGGCCGCCACGGTGATCGGCCTCGTTCGTCCGGGCGCCGGCGTCGCCACGACGCGCATCGTCCCCGGGACGCGGCTACGCGTCGTCGACGCGGTGCTTTCGGGGACGCACGAGCCGGGGACGAGCCATTACGCGCTGCTGGGCGCGTTCGTGTCCGCCGCGACGCTGCGTGACGCCGACCGCGAGCTGGAACAGCACGGCTACCGGACGCACGAGTTCGGGGATTCGGTGCTGGTGGAGCGAGCTGCTCCTTCCGTCGTGCCGGGCTCTGCGCAGGGCCGCGCGCCTTGATCGCTATCGCTTGAAGTCGCGAAAGCCGGCCGCACGAGCGAGGTCCGCCTTCACCTGTTCGCGCGTGCGCTCGTACACGATCTCGCGTCCCCTCGCGTTGCCGACGTAGGCTAGGCCGTTGCGGGTGGGAGTCAGGTCGCATCGCACGCTGTGCACGCCTTCTCCGAGCACGACCTGAATCACGTCGAGCCGCTTGTCGAAGACGACCACCTCGAGCGTCTGTCCGCTGCTCGTTACGCGTACCGGAATCTTTTCGTCGTTCATGCAATCCCCCTGCCGGTCGACACCCAGCACCTGAGCGACCCTGCGTCAAGCTGGCGTGAGCCGCGCGTTGTACGGGTCCGGGAAGTTCCCCATGATGCGCGCTTTTCAGGCGAAACCGTGGCGCGCAACGACCGGCGCGCCGCCATTCGCTGGATTGCGGGTCGCGGGCGTGGTCTGATCACTTGCAGCACCGGCGCGAAAATCGCTTGACAAGCTTGTACAACACGACACAATGCGCCACCCCAGCCCGGGTAACCAGGAGTGCTGCGCATGTACCGGTCACCCGTCGTCGCGTATTGTCTCGCGTTGCTCGTCGCGCTGTTTGCGGCTCCCGCCCTCGCTGCAACGTTCACGGTCAGCAATACGAACGACTCGGGTGCCGGCAGCTTCCGCCAGGCGCTGCAGGACGCCAACGGCACCGTCGGCGGCGACACGATCGTGTTCAGCATCCCGGGCGCCGGCGTCCATACGATCACGCTGACGTCGCTGTTGCCGCTCATCACGAGCCCCGTGGTCATCGACGGCTACACGCAGCCCGGCTCGGTGGCCAATACGAATCCGATGAATGCCGGCATCAACGCCGTGCTTCAGATCGAGCTCACCGGCACGCAGGTGTCGCTGTTCTTCGCACCGGGCAGCGACGGATCGAAGGTTCGCGGCCTCGTCATCAATGGTTCGTCCAACGACAAGATCGACGGTCAGTCGAGCAATCTCACGGTGACTGGCAACTTCCTCGGCACGAACGCGACCGGTACGGCGACCGCGTCCGGCAGCTTTGGCGGGTTCGGCGTGCGCATCGAGGGATCCGCGGCGAACGCAACGATCGGCGGACCGAATCCTGCCGACCGCAACCTGATCGCCGGCAATGCGCAAGGCGGCATCATCCTGCCGTTTCCGAGCACGAGCGGCCATCTGATCCAGGGCAACTATATCGGGACCGATGTCACCGGGACCGTCGCTCTCGGCTCGGGCGAAGGGCTTGACCTCATGGCCAATGCGAGCGTTCTTGGCAATCTCGTGTCGGGGAATCCGGGCGGCGGCATCAACCTTCTCGACAACGCCGTCCTTCGCGGCAATCTGATCGGCACGGCGCGCGATGGCACGACTCCGCTCCCGAACGGCAACTTCGGCGGCATCAGCGTCGACGGCAATGGATCGACGATCGGCGGATCGGGCGCGGGCGAAGGCAACGTCATCGCGTTCAACGTCAACAGCGGCATCGATTCGTTCATCAACCTGTTCGGCAACCGCATCACGCAGAACTCGATTCACTCGAACACGGCCCTGGGCATCACGCTGCTGCACTCCGGCACGCCGCTCGCCAACGATGCCGGCGACGCCGACGTCGTGCCGGGCAATCATGGCCAGAATTATCCGGTGATCGCTTCCGTGGCCATCGCGGCGGGAACGGCGACGATCGCCGGCACGATCAACAGCAATGCGGGCGCGCCGTTGCATCTCGAGTTCTTCGCCAATGCAACATGCGATGCGTCGGGGAACGGCGAGGGCCAGAGCTTCATCGGCGCCATCGATGTAACGACCGACGGCAGCGGCAACGCCAGCTTCGGACCGCTTGCATTCGCTGTGCCGCTCGGCCAGGGCGTGATCACGTCCACCGCCACGAGCGCGGGTGGCGATACGTCGGAATTCTCGGCGTGCGCAGCAGCTGTCTCCGGCGCGTCGTCGACAAGCGTCGCGTCGTCGCTGAATCCGTCGACGGTCGGTCAATCGGTCACGTTCACCGCAACCGTCACCGGGAATTCGCCCACCGGTAGCGTCCAGTTCAAGAACGGCGTCGTGAACCTCGGCGGCCCCGTCGCGTTGAACGGAAGCGGCGTTGCCGCGCTCGCGACGAGCGCATTGACCCAGGGCTCGCACGCGATCACCGCCGTGTATGGAGGCGATGCGAACAACGCGACGAGCACGTCGGCCGTGCTCACGCAGGTCGTCAATGCGATGCCTGCCGGCGCCACGACCACCGCCCTCGCCTCGTCGCTGAATCCGTCGACGCTCGGCCAGGCGGTCACGTTCACGGCGACGGTGAGCGGCGCGAGCCCCACCGGCAGCGTGCAGTTCTTCAACGGAGCGAGCAGCCTCGGGACCATCGCACTCGGCGGCGGTGGGACAGCGGCGCTCACGACCTCGGCACTGACGCAAGGCAGCCACACGATCACCGCCGTTTACTCGGGCGACGCCAGCAATGCGGCAAGCACTTCGCCCGCGGTGCAGCAGGTCGTCAATGCGGGGGGCGTCCCGCCGCCGCCGGGAACGGTGCAGCCGATCCCGACGATGAGCGAGCTCGCACTGCTGCTGCTGGGCGCGCTTGTCGCGGTAAGCGGCATCGCCGGGAGGCGCCGCTAGCGGCGTTGATCGACGCGGGGCGTCAACGACGCTTGTCGACGACCCGCTTCGCCTTCCCCAGCGACCGTTCGATGCCGCCGCTTTGCGTCACGCGCACGGCGCAGCTCACGCCGACGAGATCCTTGATCCGCCGTGCGAGCCGCTCGCCCGCGGCCTCGGCATCGGTGCCGCCGGCGGCTGGCGCGCGCTCGACGAGCACGGTCATTTCGTCGAGGTTGCGCGGGCGCGCGATCTCGACCTGGTAGTGGGGCGCCAGCATCGGGTCGCGCAGGATCAGCTCCTCGATCTGCGTCGGAAACACGTTGACGCCGCGAATGATGATCATGTCGTCGCAGCGACCGGTGATCTTCTCGATGCGCCGCATCGTGCGTGCGGTGCCGGGCAACAACCGTGTCAGGTCGCGCGTCCGATAGCGGACGACCGGCATCGCTTCCTTGGTGAGCGACGTGAACACGAGCTCACCCTTCTCGCCTTCGGGCAGCACGGCGCCCGTTACCGGATCCACGATCTCGGGGTAGAAGTGGTCCTCCCAGACGGTGAGCCCGTCCTTCGTCTCGATGCATTCCTGTGCGACACCCGGCCCGATCACTTCCGACAGCCCGTAGATGTCGATCGCATCGATGTCGAGCATGGTTTCGATCGCCGTGCGCATGGTCGGCGTCCACGGCTCCGCACCGAAAATGCCGATGGACAGCGAGGATTCGCGTGGATCGAGGCCCTGCCGCTGCATCTCCTCGGCGATGGCGAGCATGTACGACGGCGTCACCATGATGATGTCGGGCCGGAAGTCGTTGATGAGCTGCACCTGCTTCGCGGTCTGTCCGCCCGACATCGGCACGACCGTGCAGCCGAGCCTCTCCGCGCCGTAGTGTGCGCCGAGGCCGCCGGTGAAAAGTCCGTAGCCGTAGGCGATGTGCACGATGTCGCCCGCCCGGCCGCCGGCGGCGCGGATGGAGCGCGCCATCACCGCGGCCCAGGTCTCGATGTCGTTGCGCGTGTACCCGACGACCGTCGGGTTGCCCGTCGTTCCGGACGACGCGTGCACGCGAACGACGTCGGTGCGCGGCACGGCAAACATGCCGAACGGATAGTTGTCGCGAAGATCGGCCTTGGTCGTGAAGGGAAAGCGGGCGAGATCGTCGAGCGTTTCGAGGTCGCCGGGATGAACGCCCGCCCGCTCGAATGCAGCGCGGTAATGCGCCACGTTGTCGTACGCGTGGCGCAGCGACCAGCGCAACCGTTGCACCTGAAGCGCCGCGAGCTCGTCGCGGCTGGCGGTCTCGATCGGCTCGAGATCAGCCTCGCGCGGAGACGTCGCCGGCATTGCCGTCCTTTCCGGCCGACGTTCAGCGCTCGTCGACGATGTTGCCGTCGACGCGATAGCTCTTTCCGCGGAAGAGCGCGATCGTCGTGCCCTGCTGGTTCGTGACGTCGATATCGTAGACGCCGGTACGTCCGGTCCGGCTGCGCTCGACGCCGGTCGCGCGCAGCACGTCACCGGCGCGCGCCGGTGCGAGATAGTCGATCGTGCAGCCCTGGGCCACGGTGTTGCGGTTGTAGCTGTTGCATGCGAATGCGAACGCGCTGTCTGCAAGCAGGAAGATGTAGCCGCCGTGGCAGATCGCGTGGCCGTTCAGCATGTCGTCGCGCACGGTCATCGTCATCTCGGCGCGTCCGGGTGCGACGCATTCGATGTGCATGCCGAGTGCGCGCGACGCGCGATCGGCGTCGAACATGCGCGCGGCGACGCGTTCCGCGAGGGATTGCGCAATCTCGCGACCCGGGTTCGCGTCATCGTTCATCGCGCCTGCCTCATCCGCCGTCGGCAAGCGGTGCGCCGGCGGCATAGCGACGCGCAATCAACGGCGACAGCCGATAACGATCCTCGCCATAGTGCGCCGCCAGGTTCACGAGCACGTTGCGCACGCGCCGCAAGCCGATTTCATCGGCCCAGCGCAGCGGGCCGCGTGGATAGTTGACGCCCTTCTGCATCGCCGCGTCGACGTCATGCGCCGACGCAACGCCGTGCGTCACCGCGTCGGCCGCCTCGTTCGCAAGCGCTGCGACCGTTCGCAGCACGACCAGCCCCGCGACATCGTCGAGCGGCGACGCGGCAACCCCGGCGGCCTGCAACGCACCCGCGGCCGTCTCGAACGCAGCGATCGGGCAGGTGTCGGCGCGCGCGAGCCCGATGCGGTTGCAGCGTGCGTAGTCGAGCGCGAGATCGATCAGCACGAGGTTCTTCGCCCCGGTGGCAGCCGCACGCGCAGTCGCCGTGCGGCCATCGGATAACGCGAGCACCGCATCGCCGATTTCGATTGCACCGTCGGCGAACGCGTCGCGCGCCGGCGCCTGCTCGACCGCAATGCCGGCCAGGTCGAACCGGCGTACGAGCGGTGAAACGGCGCCAAGCTCGCCGCGCACCACCAGCCGCTTGGGTGCCGGCTGCGCCGAAACGCTCGCCGGCGCGGGCCGGCTCGACCCTTCCGCGTAATCGTAGAACCCGCGTCCGCTCTTGCGGCCCAGGTATCCCGCCGCAATGCGCTCCTCCTGCAGCATCGACGGCGCATAGCGCGGATCGTGGTAGCACGCAGCCCATACGCCGCGCGTGACCGCGAAGTTGACGTCGTTGCCGATCAGGTCCATCAATTCGAATGCGCCCATGCGGAAGCCGCCTGCGTCGCGCATCAGCGCATCGAGCGTCGGCACATCCGCGGCGCGCTCGGCAAGCAGGCGCAACGCCTCGCCGTAGAACGGACGCGCACACCGGTTGACGATGAACCCGGGCGTCGACGTCGCGCGCACCGGCTGCTTGCCCCAGGCAGCGGCGGTTGCCGCGACCGTATCGGCCACCGCGTCGTCCGTGGCAAGCCCGCTCACGATCTCGACCAGTTGCATGAGTGGCACCGGGTTGAAAAAGTGCATGCCGACGACGCGCCCGGGAAAGCGCAGCCCGCTCGCGAGTGCCGTGATCGACAGCGCCGACGTGTTCGAAGCGAGGATGGCCGACGCCGTGACGACCTTCTCGAGCTCGCGCAGCAGCGAACGCTTTTCGGCGAGATCCTCGACGATCGCCTCGATGACGAGCCGTGCGCTCACGCAATCGCCGAGCGCGTGCACCACCGCGATCCGCGCGGCCGCGGCCTCTACAGCACCCGCGTCGAGCTTGCCCTTCGCGGCAAGCGCGTTCAGCGTCTGCCCGATACTTGCACGCGCCTTCTCGGCGACGCCGAGTCGCGTGTCGAACAGCCGCACGCGGTGTCCGGCCTGCGCGGCGACCTGCGCTATGCCGCAGCCCATCGTTCCGGCGCCGACGACGGCCACCGTCGCATCGCGCGCGATGGGCGCTCCGGTCATGGTCAGCGGCCGGTGAAATGTGCCGGCCGCTTCGCGAGGAATGCGGTCACGCCCTCGCGATAATCGGCGCTTTGCCCGAGCACGCGCTGCGTGTCGCGCTCGAGCGTCAACTGCGCGTCGAGCGTGTTGCCGGCCGACGCATGGAGCGTCCGCTTGATCGCGGCGAGGCCGCCGGTCGGCGCCTGCGCAAGCTGAGCGAGCAATGCATCGACGCTGGACGTGAATGCATCATCGTCGACGCATTTCCAGATGAGTCCCCACTGCTCGGCCTGCTCGGCAGTAAGCTTGTCGCCAAGAAGCGCCAGGCCCATGGCGCGCGCGCTGCCGACGAGTCGCGGCAGGAAGAACGTGCCGCCCGCATCGGGAATGAGGCCGATGCGGCAGAACGCCTGGATGAAGCTCGCCGAGCGCGTCGCGATGACGAGATCGCACGCGAGTGCCACGTTCGCGCCAGCGCCCGCCGCGACGCCGTTCACCGCGCACACCACGGGCAGCGGAAGGTCACGCAGCGCGCAGACGAGCGGCCGGTAATGGTTCTCGATCGATGCGCCGAGGTCGACAGGTGCATCGCCGGGGGCGACGGCGCGGTCGGCCAGATCCTGGCCGGCGCAGAAGCCGCGGCCGGCGCCAGTCAGCAGCAGCACGCGCGCGGAGGGATCGGTCGCGACCCGCCGCAGCGCGTCGCGCAACTCCTCGTGCATCTGCGTCGTGAAGCTGTTGAGCCGATCGGGACGGTCGAGCGTGATGCGCGCGATGCCATCGCCGCATTCGAATCGTATCTGTTCGTAAGTCAAGAGGCCTCCTGCGCCTGCGGTGCATGCATGCGATGCTGCACCACGCGAAAGCGGCTCGCCACATACGCGGCATCGGTCAGCGCCGCGTTGGCGGCGGGATTGGCGCCCGTGCCGTGGAAATCGGAGAACGCCGCAGACTGGTTGACGAAGATGCCGCCCGTCAGGTTGATCGACAGGGCGACGCCGACATCCTCGGCGACCTCGATCGCGCGGGCGACAACGTCGTCGCTCGTCGAGTACACCGACATCGTGAGCGCACCGTGCCCGACCACCGCATCGCGCGCGATGGCGAGACTGTCGTCGGTGCTGTTGGTTGCAACGACGAATGCGATCGGACCGAACCATTCGTTGAGATAGGTCGCGCGGTCGGCCCGTGTGAGCTTGACGACGAGCGGCGTGCGAATGACTGCATCGGGAAACTGCGCATGCGTGATCGTGCGCGTGTCGAGCGCGATGTCGCCGAGCGAGCGCGCGGCCTCGAGCCGGCGCAGCACACCGTCGTTGGCAACCGCGCCGAGCACCTCGACCGCGCGCGTGTCGTCGGCGAGCAGGCGCTCGACGCCCTGCGCGAGCGCCGCCGCGACGTCATCGAACGAAAGATGACCTTCGGCGGTGTCGATGCCGGCTTTCGGCACGTAGATATTCTGCGGCGCCGTGCACATCTGTCCGGCGTAGAGCGAGAGCGAGAACGCGAGGTTGCGCACGAGGCCCTTGAAGTCGGCGGCCGAATCGACAATCACCTGGTTCACGCCGGCTTTCTCCGTGTACACCTGCGCCTGGCGCGCATGCTCCTCGAGCCAGCGGCCGTTCGCCGTGCTGCCGGTGAAATCGACGATCTTGATTTCGGGGCGCAGTGCGAGCGACTGCGCGATGTCGTCGCCCGCCTCGTGTGCAACCAGCGTGACGACATTGGGATCGAAACCGGCGTCGCGCAGAACGTCGCGCGCGATGCGCACGGTAATGGCGAGCGGCAGGATTGCGTTCGGATGCGGTTTCACGATGACGGCGTTGCCGGTGGCGAGACTCGCGAACAGCGCCGGATAGCCGTTCCACGTCGGGAACGTGCTGCAGCCGATGACTAGCGCCACGCCGCGCGGCACGATGCGAAAGCGCTTTTCCATCCGCACGGGTTCGCCCTTGCCCTGCGGCTTTTCCCACGCGGCCTGCGCCGGCACGCGGCGCATCTGGTCCCATGCATAAGCGACCGCCTCGAGGCCACGATCCTGCGCATGCGGACCGCCCGCCTGGAATGCCATAACGAATGCCTGACCGGTGGTGTGCATGACGGCGTGCGCGATCTCGAAGCTCGCCTTGTTGATGCGATCGAGAATCTCGAGGCTCACGCCGACCCACGCTTGCGGCCCGGCCTTGCGCCAGCTCGCCTCGGCCGCCTCGACGGCCGACATGAGACCGTCGACATCCGGCTTCGGATAGGTAATGCCGAGACGGATGCCGTACGGCGAGCGCTCGCCGCCGACCTGGCCGATCGTCGCCGGTTGCGTCAATGCAAAGCGCTGGTTCGCGAGCTTGTCGAACGCGGCCCTGCCTGCTTCCGCCGTGCCTTCGCCGTAGACCTTGGGACTCGGCGACTCGGGAAACGGCGTCCAGAAGCCACGCGTCGCAATGGCTTCGACAGCGCGCTCGAGGGTTGCGCGGTGTCGCTCGAAAAACGGATGCGTCACGAGACGGCTCTCTTCGATTCCGTGATGCGTTTACTCTAGCACGCAACAACAGCGCGTGCGGGGCACCGGGATGCAACCATGCACCAGCTTTACGCCGTTATCCGGTGCCCGACTGGTCGAAATCGACGGTGATCCTGTCGGTGACCGGATAGCTCTGGCATGCGAGAACGAACCCGCGCGCCACTTCGTAATCCTCGAGCGCGAAGTTGACGTCCATGTCCACCTCGCCGGCGACGAGCCGGCAGCGGCACGTCGAGCACACGCCGCCCTTGCAGGAGAATGGCAGCTCGATGCCGTTGCGAAGTCCCGCGTCGATGATGTTCTCGCGGCCCTTTTCAAGAAGAAAAGTGCGCTGCGACCCGTCGATGACGACGGTGACTTCGCACTCGGTGCGTGCCGCCGCCGGCAGCGGCCGCGCCACGTGCGTGTGCTTCGGAATGCTCGCCGCGAAGCGCTCGATGCGGATGCGCTGCTCGGCCAATCCGTGCGCCACGAGCGATGCGCGGACCGCATCCATCATGCCTTCGGGCCCGCAGACGAACGCGTAATCGACGTCGCCGATCGGCACCCAGCGCTCGAACAGCGCGTCGGCCTTCGCGCGATCGACGCGGCCATGCAAAAGCTCGATGTCCTGCGGCTCGCGCGACAACACGTGCACGAGGTTGAAGCGCGACAGGTGGCGATCCTTGAGCGCGGCGAGCTCGTCGCGGAACATGACGCTGGCAGACGAGCGGTTGGCATAGATCAGCGTGAAGCGCGATCGCGGCTCGGCCTCGAGCGACGTCGCGAGCATCGACAGGAGCGGCGTGATCCCGCTGCCCGCGGCCACGCCGAGATAGTGGCGCGATTCGCGCGGATCGCGCACGACGTTGAAGCGGCCCATCGGTTGCGTCACGTCGATGTGCGTGCCCGCGCGCAGTGACTCGTTCGCCCACGCGGAAAAGCGGCCGCCCGGCGCGCGCTTCACGGCGATGCGCAGCGTGTCGCCTTCGGCCGCACAGATCGAGTAGGAACGGCGCACGGGCTCGCCATCGATCTCTGCCCGGAGGGTCAGGTGCTGCCCCGCGTCGAAGCGGAACTGCTCCCGCAATGACGCAGGCACGTCGAACGTGATGGTGATCGCATCGCGCGTTTCGCGGTCGATGCGCGCGATCGGCAGCCGATGGAACCTGCTCACGGCCTGCACATCGGACGGTCAGTGCTGCTTGAAGTAGTCGAACGGCTCGAGGCAGTCGCGGCAGCGATGCTGCGCCTTGCAGGCCGTCGACCCGAAGCGGGCAATCTCCTCGGTGCGTCGCGAGCCGCAGTTCGGACAGCGGATCGCGCCGCGATCCACCGCGATCGGGATCGCCGGCTGCGCTCCGCCGTGGCGCGGTGGCGCAATTCCGGACGCGGCCAGCTTGCGCCGCGCCTCGGGCGCGATCCAGTCGCTGCACCAGGCCGGCGTCAATGCCGTAACGAGGCGCACGCGCGCATCGGTCACGCTCGCCACGGCGGCCTTCGCATCGGCTTCGATCATGCGGGTCGCGGGGCAGCCCGAATACGTCGGCGTCAGCGTGACGATGCATTCGTCTGCGGTGCATGCAACCTCGCGCACGATGCCGAGCTCGACGATGGACACCGCCGGAAGCTCCGGATCGGCCACGGTGCCGAGGGCGCGCCACACGCTGCGAGGATCCGGGGAACCTTGCATCGGATGCGGCCCGTCTTCGAGCATCGACGTCACCAGTGCGCGTCCGGATAGGTGCGCGGCAGCACCTGCATCTCGGCGAGCATCCGTGACAGATGCTCGGTATGCACGCCCTGCTTGCCGCCGCGACCGCTGCTGCCCTGCATCCACGCGTCGTCCGGCATCGTGAGCGTTGCCTCGGCGAGCACCGGCTGCAGCGCGGCAAGCCACGGCGCGTGCAATGCTGCGACATCGGCAGCGATGCCGGCGTCGATGAGCGCGCGCTCGGTGGCGTCGACGGCGAACATCTCGCCGGTGTACATCCACAGCGCGTCGAGCGCCGCCTGCATCCTCGCGTGCGACAGATCGCTGCCGTCGCCGAGGCGGATCATCCAGCCGGCAGAGCGTTCGACGTGATAGTGCACTTCCGTCAGCGCCTTCGTCGCGATGCTCGCGATGCGGGCGTCGCGCGACGTCGACAGTTGCGCAAGCAACAGCACGTGCCACTGGTCGAACAGGTATTGGCGGACAAGCGTGTCGGCATAGTTACCGTTCGGCTGCTCGACCAGGAGCAGGTTGCGGAATTCGGTGCTGTCGCGAAAGTACGCGAATCGATCCTCGGAGCCGTCGTCGATTTCACTGGCGTAAGCAAGCCACAGCCGCGCCTGCCCAAGCAGATCGAGCCCGACGTTCGTCGATGCGATGTCTTCCTCGAGCACCGGGCCCTTGCCGACCCATTCGCCGAGCCGCTGTGCGAGGACGAGGTCGTTGTCGGCAAGGCGCAGCGCGTAGTCGCAAAGCGGGCTAAAGATGCTTCACTCCATCGGGCATCGGAAAGAACGTCGGGTGCCGGTACACCTTGTCGTTCGACGGCTCGAACAGCGCCGCGCGATCGCCGGGCGAAGATGCGTGAATGTCGGACGAGCGCGCCACCCAGATCGACACGCCTTCGTTGCGCCGCGTATAGACGTCGCGCGCATTCCTGATCGCCATTTCCGCGTCTACCGCGTGCAGGCTGCCGACGTGCTTGTGCGCGAGCCCGTGCTGCGAGCGGATGAACACTTCCCACAACGGCCATTCGCTGCTCATCCGGCCTCCATCTGCCTTTGCAGTCCGGGGGCCGGCTGCGTTGCCGCTCGCTCGCGCGCCGCGCGCTTGTCCGCGTGCGCCAGCGCCGCTTCGCGCACCCAGGCGCCGTCTTCCCACGCGCTGACACGCGCCCGCATCCGGTCACGGTTGCACGGTCCGTGGCCCTTCAGCACTTCGTGGAACTCGTTCCAGTCGATCGCGCCGAAGTCGTAGTGCCCGCGCTCCTCGTTGAAGACGAGCGCGTCGTCCGGTATGCGCAAGCCGAGATAGTCCGCCTGCGGCACCGTCTGGTCGACGAAGCGCTGGCGCAATTCATCGTTCGACAGCAGCTTGATCTTCCAGCGCGCCGATTGCGCGCTGTGCACGCTCGCCGCGTCCGGCGGCCCGAACATCATCAGCGACGGCCACCACCAGCGATCGAGTGCGTCCTGCGCCATCGCCTTCTGTTCCGGAGTGCCGCGGCACAGTGCCATCATGATGTCGAAGCCCTGCCGCTGGTGAAACGATTCCTCCTTGCACACGCGGATCATCGCGCGCGCGTACGGCCCGTAGCTGCAGCGGCACAGCGGTATCTGGTTCATGATGGCTGCGCCGTCGACGAGCCAGCCGATCGTGCCGATGTCCGCCCACGTGAGCGTCGGGTAGTTGAAGATCGACGAGTATTTGACCTTGCCGGCGTGCAGATCGTCGATCATCCGGTCGCGCGAAACGCCGAGCGTCTCGGCGGCGCAGTACAGGTAGAGGCCGTGTCCGGCCTCGTCCTGCACCTTGGCCATCAGGATCGCCTTGCGCTGCAACGAAGGCGCCCGCGTGATCCAGTTGCCCTCCGGCAGCATGCCGACAATCTCCGAATGCGCATGCTGCTGGATCTGGCGGATCAGCGTGCGCCGGTACGCCTCCGGCATCGCGTCCTTCGGCTCGATCTTGACGTCGGCGTCGATCCGGGCCTGGAACGCGACGTCCTCGGGCGTCATGTCAGCGGCGTCCTGGACCTTCTTCAAGCCCGTTTCGACCATCTGTGCGTACATCCGGCGGATCCTTTCGCCTCAGCGACCGGGCCGCCCGCGAGGATTGCGACGATCGGCGCCCCTGCCCTTCATCATACCGCCGCCGTACGGCCGCTTCGGCACGCCATTTTGCGTGCGCACGCGTGGCTCGAGCCCCGGAATCACGTGCGCGGGGATCGCCGCACCCGTGTAACGCTCGATCTGGCGCAGCGTTCCGCGCTCGGTGGCGTTCGCCAGCGAAACGGCGACGCCCGACGCGCCCGCGCGCCCGGTCCGTCCGATCCGGTGCACGTAGTTCTCGGCCTGCCGCGGCAGGTCGAAGTTGATGACGTGCGTGACGCCCGGCACGTCGAGCCCGCGCGCCGCGACGTCGGTAGCGACCAGCGTGCGGACCCCGCCGCGGCGCATGCGCGTCAGCGTGCGGTCGCGCTCGCGCTGATTCATGTCGCCATGCAGCGCCGCGGCCGTGTGTCCCTCGTCCTGCAGCTTGCCGGCCAGCATCTCGGCATCGCGCCTGGTCGCGATGAACACGATGCTCTGCCCGGTGCCGACGTCGGCAAGCAGATGGTCGAGGATGCGGTACTTGTGCGCGCGGTCGTCGGCGAAATGCACGCGCTGCTCGATCGCGACCGGTGCGGTGCGGGTGGTGCGAACGTCGATGCGCACCGCGTCGCGCGAAAGCTCCGCCGCGAGCCGGCCGGCGGCCCCGTCGAACGTTGCCGAAAACAGCACCGTCTGGCGCGCGGCCGGCGCGCGCGAGCAGATGCGCTCGACGTCTTCCTGGAAGCCCATGTCGAGCATGCGGTCCGCCTCGTCGAGCACGAGCATCGACAGTCCGGACAGATCGACGCGCCCGCGCTCGATGTGATCGATGAGCCGGCCCGGGGTTGCGACGAGCACGTCGACGCCGCGCTCGAGCTCTCGATACTGCGGCGGATACGGCGCGCCGCCGAACAGACATACGGTGC
>DASSVX010000169.1:0-2089 GCA_035705655.1 Casimicrobiaceae bacterium | reverse complement strand
ACCGTCCATCCGGGCACCTTGTTGCCGCAACCCATGCGCAGCGCGGCAACGCGTCCGATGTTCACCTCGTCGACGGAGGGTGCCGCGCAGCCGAGGATCACCTCGTCGAGCTCACTCGGCAGGAACGGCTGGCGCAGCAGCAGCGCGCGGCCGGCGTCGGCAGCGAGATCCGACGCCGCAAACGGTCCCGGGCGGTTGCGCGACTTGAGAAACGGCGTGCGCGCACCGTCGACGATATAGATCGGAGAGCGCCCGGCACGGCCCGCCGCTTCGTCGCTGTTGCCGATCGTCGCTTCCATCCGTCACGCAACCGCGCGCTGCGCAGCCGTCGATTGCGATCGATGCACGCCCGCGCCGCCGCCCGGCGCAGTGCGCAGCAGCGACGTGCCGAGGTCCTGGTCGAAATCGTCGACACGCACGACAGCCGCGGCCAGCTCGCGCTGCGACACGAGCAGGACCGCCTCGGCCTGCGAAATCACGCCTGCCGAGACCGCACGCGCGGCGAGCTCGCTTGCACCTTCGCCCGGCGTGCCGCGTGCTGCGAGTGTTCCGCTGCGCATGGCGTCGGCCAGCCTGCGCTCGACCGGCTCGGCCATGACAGTCACCGCGAGTGCGCGCTCGAGCAAGCCGACCGGCTCGTCGGCGGCGCCAATGAACATGCCGGCGGTCAGCCGGTCGCGCGTTGCGCCCGGCTCGATCAGGCATCTCGCCACGTCGTGTCCCAGCGCATCGGAGGGTACGACATACGGACGGCCGAGCGGAAACACGACGCGGCGCATTAACGCGCCGAGCATTGGGCTCGGGAAATTTTCCAGCACGCCGTCGATCGCGGTCTGCGCCTTGAACATCGCATCGCGGATCGCCCAGTGCATGAGCGGCGCGTCGGCCGCCGGGCGCCCGTCCTGCTCGTAGCGCCACAGCGTGGCCGAGCAGAGGTAGAGCTGCGACAGCACGTCGCCGAGCCGCGCCGAAATCTTCTCCTTGCGCTTCAATGCGCCGCCGAGCGTCGCCATCGTCACATCGGCGATCAGCGCGAGCGACGACGAAATGCGCGTCGCCTGCTGGTAGTAGCGCCGGGCATCGGGCGCGACATCGCGCGGCACGCGAACGAAATGCGAGCCGGTGATCCCGAGCACCAGCGTGCGCAGGAAGTTGCGCACGGCGAAGCGCATGTGGCCGAAGAGTGCGGCGTCGAAATCGCGCAATGCCTTGCGCCGGTTGCGCTCCTGCGTCGCCGCCATTTCACGCACCACGAACGGGTGGCAGCGGACCGCACCCTGCCCGAACACGATGAGGCTGCGCGTCAGGATGTTCGCGCCCTCGACCGTGATCGACACCGGCATCTGCATGTACGCGGCGCCGAGGAAATTCGACGGCCCCATGCAGATGCCCTTGCCGCCGGCGATATCCATTGCGTCGTTGATGATCTCGCGCCCGCGTTCGGTGATATGCAGCTTCGCAATGCCGGACAGCACGGAGGGCTTTTCGCCGCGATCGACGAGCGTCGCGGTGAGCATGCGCGCGGCATCCATCACGTAGAGGTTGCCGCCCATGCGCGTGAGCGCCTCCTCGATGCCCTCGAAGCGGCCGATCGGCGTCTTGAACTGCGTGCGCACGCGGGCATAGGCGCCCGTGGTGCGCACGGCGAGCTTGCCCATGCCCGTGTTCGACGAGGGCAGCGATATGCCGCGTCCCGCCGCGAGCGATTCCATCAGCATCCGCCACCCCTTGCCGAGCATCGGCGCACCGCCGATCACCCAGTCGATCGGAATGAAGACGTCGCGGCCGGAATTGGGCCCGTTCTGGAACACGGCGTTGAGCGGCATGTGCCGCCGCCCGATCTCGACCCCCGGGTGTGTCGCGGGAATGAGCGCGCACGTGATGCCGAGATCCTCGCGCTCGCCGGCGAGGCGATCGGGATCGTAGGCGCGGAACGCGAGGCCGAGAAGTGTCGCGACGGGGCCGAGCGTGATGTAGCGCTTGTCCCAGGTGACGCGCAAACCGAGCACGCGCGCCCCGTCGTGCTCGCCGTAGCAGACGATGCCATGGTCGGGAATGGCCGCGGCGTCGGAGCCCGCCTGCGGGTTCG
>DASSVX010000168.1:0-10522 GCA_035705655.1 Casimicrobiaceae bacterium | reverse complement strand
CAAGGACAGTGCGCTGCTGCGCTATTCGATCGGCAACGAGCACCTGAAGGCGAGCGAGTGGGACGCCGCGATCGACGCGCTCGAGCACGCCGTTGCGCTCGACGCGACGTACACCGCAGCGTGGAAGCTGTATGCGAGCGCACTTGCGCACGCGGGGCGCCATGCCGATGCGCTCGACGCGTACCGGCGGGGCATCGTCGTCGCACGACAGAAGGGAGACCGGCAGGCGGAGAAGGAGATGACGGTGTTCGCGCGGCGGCTCGAACGCGGGTCGTCAGCCTGACCCGTTTACCTGCGCCACGCCGCGGTTCGCGAGCTCGTCGACGCGGTGATTTCCAGGCGTGTCCGCGTGACCCCGCACCCAGTGCCAGCGGATGCGGTGCCGGGCACGCAATGCGTCGAGCTCGCGCCACAGCTCGGCGTTCTTCACGGGCTTTCGGTCGCTCGTGCGCCAGCCGTTCTTCTTCCACGTGTGGATCCAGCTTTCGATCCCCTGCTTCACGTATTGCGAATCGAGATAGAGCTCGATGTCACAGGTGCGCGTGAGGGCCTCGAGCGCACGGATGACCGCCGTCAGTTCCATCCGATTGTTCGTCGTCTGCGGCTCGCCGCCGAAGATCTCCCGCTCGCGCCCGTCGAACTGCAGAAGCGCGCCCCAGCCGCCGGGGCCGGGATTGCCCTTGCATGCGCCGTCGGTGTAGATGATCACACCGCTCATTGGATCGGCGCTTTGCGCTGCGCGGTCGATTCGCGCTTGGGGCGGCCCGGCGCGCTCAATGGATTTCCCGCAGCACTTCGCGCTGCGGGCTCGATTCGCGCTTGGGGCGGCCCGACGCGCTCAATGGATTTCCCGCAGCACTTCGCGCTGCGGGCTCGATTCGCGCTTGGGGCGGCCCGGCGCGCTCATCGGCGCCGCCGCTGCGTGGTGAGGCTCTCGCGAGCGCCCGCGGCCGGCGCGAGCGCCTTCTTGCGTCGCTCTCGACGCTGCCATGCCGGGGTCAGCAGGCGCATGCCGAGCACCTTCTTCGTTGCGCGCAGGTAGTACACGCCGCCGGTGATCGGCCACCAGCGGTCGCCGCTGCGCTCGAAGAACGAAAAGCGCCGCAGCCACTTGTCCTGCGCAAACGGCGGGACGTAGCAATCGAAGCGTCCGCCGATGATGTCGAAGCCGAGGAGCGACAGCCAGTCCTTCAGCCGATAGAGCGCGATGAAGTTGCCGTTCCAGGGGGGCGTCGCGCCGCGGCCGAAGTAGCGCTTCGTGCCGAACAGCGAGAACGGGTTGAAGCCCGCGATGACGATCTGGCCCTCGGGGCGTATCACGCGCCACGCTTCGCGCAGCATCAGGTGCGGATCGTCGGTGAACTCGAGCGCGTGCGGCATCACGATGAGGTCGAGCGTGTTCTCGGCGAACGGCAGGCCATGCGGATCGGCGATGATGTCGGCGGGCGGGTCGTAGTCGAGCGTCCAGCGCGAGACGATGCGGCTTTGCGCGAGCAGGCGGCATTCGGGCAGGCCGATCTGCAGCGCATGGAAGCCGAAGATGTCCGCGACGGTCAGGTCGAAATACGCCTGTTCCCGTTCCTTGAGATACTCTCCGAGCGGTGTTGCGAGCCAGGTGGCGAACGTCATCGACGGGCTGTCCACGGCATCCGAGGAGCGCTCCATGATCTCGATTATCCCCATCCCCGCATTCAGGGACAACTACATCTGGGCGCTGCGGCGCGGCGCTCTGGCAGCCGTCGTCGATCCCGGCGATGCTGCGCCCGTCGTTGCATGGCTCGACGCGAACGGCGTCGCGTTGACCGCCATTCTCGCCACGCATCATCACGCCGATCACGTCGGCGGCATACCGGCGCTTTGCGCGCGCTACGGCGTGCCCGTGTTCGGTCCCGCGCACGAGGCGATACCCGCGCGCACCCACCCGCTCGGCGAAGGCGACCGCATCGGCGTGCCCGGCATCGATCTGCTGCTGTCCGTGTTCGACATTCCAGGCCACACCGCCGGGCACATTGCCTATTACACGATGCCGCCCGATCCGCTCGTGCTCTGCGGCGACACGCTGTTCGCGGCCGGCTGCGGGCGGCTGTTCGAAGGCACGCCCGAACAAATGTGGTCGTCGCTGTCGAAGCTCGCAGCACTCGACGAGAGCACGCGCGTCTATTGCGGGCACGAATACACGCTCGCGAACCTGCGCTTCGCGGCGGCCGTCGAGCCCGCGAGCAAGGACATCGAGGTCCGCATCGTGCACGAGCGCGACAAGCGCGAGCGCGGTTTGCCGACACTTCCGTCGACGATCGGCGCCGAGCGCGCGACCAATCCGTTCCTGCGCGCCGCGCTGCCCGGCGTCATGGCGTGCGCCGCGGCACGCGCCGGGCGCCCCGTGCGCGACGCGGTCGACGCGTTCGCGACGCTTCGCGAATGGAAGAACGCATTTGCGTGACCGGCGCGATGTGGCGGTTGACGCTCGGTTGGATGCGGCCTACCATCGCCGGAATTTTTGTGCGTTACGGCGTGCATTAGAAACCGCGATTCCTTAGTGCTCTATCGACGAAGCCTGATCCTGCCGTTGGTGCTCGCGCTCGCCGCGTGCGCGACGACGCCCGCACCCGAGCCGCCGAGCCCTCCGTTGCCCGCCGAGTCGACGCCATTGCCGGTGATCGACTTTGCACCTGCGCCGCCGAGCATCGTTCTCGCCGATCCGTTCGACGGCGGCGTAGCGGATCTCGAGCCGCTGCCGCCGTCGCCGGGCGATCTGTGGGATCGCATCGTGCGCGGCTATGCCATGCCCGACATGGACGGCCCGCTCGTCGACAAATGGGAGCACTGGTATGCGGAGCGCCCCGACTACGTGGCGCGCATGGTCGAGCGCAGCCGCCGTTACCTGTATCACATCGTCGGCGAGGTCGAGGCGCGCGGCATGCCGTCGGAGATCGCGCTTCTGCCCATCGTCGAGAGCGCATTCAATCCCAACGCTCTCTCGGTGAGCCGTGCGTCGGGCATCTGGCAGTTCATGCCGCAAACGGGCAAGACCTACGGATTGACGCAGAACTGGTGGTTCGATTCGCGGCGTGACGTGATTGCCGCAACCAGTTCCGCGCTCGACTACCTGCAGCGACTGAACGCCGAGTTCAACGACTGGCAACTGTCGCTCGCCGCGTACAACTGGGGCGAGGGTAACGTGCGCCGTGCGGTGGCGCGCAACCGTGCAAGGGGACTGCCGGTGGACTTCGCGAGCCTGCAGAACGTGCCCGTCGAAACGCGCAACTACGTGCCGAAGCTGCAGGCGGTGAAGAACATCATCGCCGATCCGCAGAAGTACGCGCTGGCACTGGCCGACGTCCCGAACGCGCCGTACTTCACCGTCGTGCGCACCACCGTGCGCCTGGACGTGAAGCGCGCGGCCGAGCTCGCCGAATTGCCGGTCGACGAATTCCTGGCGCTCAATCCCCAGCACAACCGGCCGGTGATTTCCGGCGCGGACGAGTACGCGATTCTGCTGCCGATCGACAAGGCGGAAGTCTTCGCCGCGAAGCTCAACCTCGTGGCGCAGCCGCTCGTCTCATGGCAGGCGCACCGGATGAAGCGGGGCGAAACGCTGACGCAGGTGGCAACGCGCTACGGCATGTCGATCGAAACGATGCGTTCCGTCAACGGCATCGGTCCGCGCGAAACCGTGCCCACCGGGTATGCGTTGCTGGTGCCGATGCAGCGTCCGTCCATCGAGGCGGCCGCGTCGCTCGAGGACGCCGTGTTCACCACGGTGCCCGCGAACCGGACGTTCTATTACACGGTGCGTCGCGGCGATACGCTGACCGAGATCGCCGGCCGCTATGGCGTGACGATCCCCGATTTGAAGCGCTGGAACCACCTCGCGCGCGACTCGGTGCGCACCGGCCAGAAGCTGCGCGTGACGAGCGATGTTCCTCCCGCGCGAAGCGCGGACCGCGTGCGCCCGGTGAAGGCGAGCCACGCGAAGGCGCGCCGCCACGGCAGCGGCGCCGTGCACAGCGCATCGGGCGGCGGCGGCAAGCGGAAGGCGTCGCCGATGACCACGCCCGCGGCGAAACCGTAGAAACCGCCGCAGGGTCAGCGACGATCTATCTGGCGGGCCCGCAAATCAATCGTCTCCGGCCCCGATGCGAAACGGGCGACGCCTAGGCGCCGCCCGTTTCATGTCCGTCACACGACTGCGACGGAATCGGATCGAAGAAGCGTTACTTCCTCTTCGTGGCTCTCTTCTTGGCGGTCTTCCGCGCGCCGGTCTTGCGGCGCGGAGCGGCCTTCTTCTTGCTGGCCCCTCGCTTGGTCGCCCGCTTTTTCGGGGCGGCCCGCTTTTTCGTCGCCTTGCGCTTCGTCGTCTTCTTGGCAGCCCGCTTCTTCGGGGCGGCGCGTTTCTTCGTCGCCTTCTTGGCAGCCCGCTTCTTCGGGGCGGCCTTGCGGGTGGTCTTGCGACCCGCCGCCTTCTTGGGCGCGGCGGCCTTGCGTTTCCTGGCCTTCTTCTTCGGCGCTTCGGCCGAAGCCGCAGGCGTCATCATCGACATCATGTCAGCCATCATCTTTGCTTCTCCTGTCTGAGTTCATGTGACTGTTATGGTCCTTCGTGGCAGGTGTCGCCGGTCGCACGGGGAAAAGCGCTTGATGGATCAAATTCGAGCCTACCCCCTTGACAAATCCATTGGCACCTGCTGCCTGCATTGTAGCCACGTTTCGCGCATTTGCAAGATTTCGAACAGGTGCGGCGACGCCCGATCGCGCGTTGTTGCGAATTCGCACACGCCGATTGCACGCGAAATTGCGCTCTCACGCGGAACACCGCGCGCGTTTTCACGCCGGCAGTCGACGCTCGTGCGCGATCAGGTCGTCGAACGTTTCGCGGCGGCGGATGAGGTGCGCGACGTCGCCGTCGACGAGCACTTCGCACGCTCGCGGGCGTGCGTTGTAGTTCGAGCTCATCGCCATGCCGTATGCACCGGCACTTCGTATGGCGAGAAGGTCGCCCTCGGCGAGCAGCAGCAACCGGTCATGCGCGAGAAAGTCGCCGCTTTCGCAGATCGGCCCGACGATGTCGTAGTGCACCGCGTCGCCCTGGCGCGGGCGCACGGCGTCGACGCCGTGCCACGCGCCATAGAGCGAGGGACGCAGCAGGTCGTTCATCGCAGCGTCGACGATCGCGAAGTTGCGCGCGCCGCCAGCCTTGAGAACGCGCACGCGGGTGAGCAGCACGCCCGCGTCGGCGACGAGCCGCCGCCCCGGCTCGAGCAGCAGCAGCTCGCGGCGCCCGCGCATGAGCTCGCCGACCATCGCCGCGTAATCGCCGACGTCCACCGGCGTTTCGTCCCGATAGCGAACGCCGAGTCCACCGCCCACGTCGATGTGCTCGAGTGCGATCCCGTCGGCGGCGAGCGCGTCGACCAGCCCGAGCACTCTCGCAAGCGCTTCCCGGTACGGCGCAAGCTCGGTGATCTGCGAGCCGATGTGCATGTCGACCCCGCGAACGCGGATCGGCGCCATGGCGGCAGCACGCCGGTACAGCGCGTGCGCCTCGTCGAACGCGACACCGAACTTGCTCTCCTTCAAGCCGGTGGCGATATAGCGGTGCGTGCGCGGACCGACGTCGGGATTCACGCGAAAGCTGACCGGCGCGCGAACGCCCCTCCGTGCGGCAACTGCGGCGAGATGGTCGAGCTCGGCCGCCGATTCCACGTTGAAGCACAGGATGCCCGCAGCGAGCGCCGCCTCCATTTCCGCGTCGCTCTTGGCGACGCCGGAGAACACGACCTTGCCGGCGTCGCCGCCCGCCGCCTGCACCCGCGCAAGCTCGCCGCCGGAAACGATGTCGAAGCCGCTGCCGAGCGAGGCGAAGAGGTCGACGATCGCGAGCGACGGGTTCGCCTTCATCGCGTAGCAGACGAGATGCGGCACGCCGCCGAACGCCGCGTCGAATTCGTGGAAGGCGCGCGCCAGCAGCGCGCGTGAATAGACGTAGCACGGCGTACCGTAGCGCTGCGCGAGCGCCGACAGCGGCACGCGCTCGGCGCAGAGCTCGCCGCCCGCGTAATCGAACCCGGCTGCGCCGTGGGCGGCGGTCACTTCGGTGGCGGCGAGCTCGGCGGTGGCAGCGCGGGCGATGTCGTGGCCGGCGGTGTGGCCGGATTCGCGGTGGCCGGCGGTGTCGCCGTCGCGGGCGTCGTCTTCGGCGCGGGACGCAGCGGCCCCTTGATGCCGCAGGCGGACACGATCGCGACGAGCACTGCGAGCGTCGCGGCAACGAGCGCACGCGCATGAATGGATTGACGTGGCATCGCCGTGAATCCTAGCATGGCGTGATGGACGAATCCGCCTTCCTCGCCGCCGCCGACGCGACGCTCGAGCGCATCGGCCTCGCGCTCGACGCGGCCCTGGAAACGAGCGACGCCGAGCTCGACTGGTCGTTGAACGATGGCGTGCTGACGATCGAATGCGACGACGAAAGCCGCATCATCGTCAACCGGCACCTGCCGAACCGCGAGATCTGGGTGGCGGCGAAAAGCGGCGGCTATCACTTTCGTGCGCAGGACGGCCGCTGGCGCGATGTCCGCGGCAGCGACGAGCTCGCGGCAGCGCTGGTGCGCCTCCTCAAGGCGCAGGCGCGGATCGCGGTGCGCATGCCCGAACTGCCGGCGAGCTGACGCCGCGCGTCACGCCGCGAGCAGCGCCGTCCAGTCGTCGAGCTGCTCGCGCAATGCCGAATGGCCGGGCAGCAGCGCTTCGACGAGCGCCCAGAACCGGCGCGAATGGTTGAGCTCGACGATGTGCGCGACCTCGTGCGCGACCACGTATTCGGCGAGCGGCGGGGGCAATTGCACGAGCCGCCAGTTGAGGCGAATCTCGCCCTTCGCGTTGCAGCTTCCCCACTCGCTGCGTGCGTTCGACAGCCGGACCGACGGCATGTGCGTGCCGACCCGCTGCACGTAGTGGGCGACACGCGCGGCAACGAGCGTGGTGGCCTGATCGCGCAGCCAGGCGCGCACGCAGTCGGCGACCTGGTGCTCGTCGTGCGCATTCGGGTGGCGCACGGTTACATGGAAGAGATCCGCATCGACGGCGGGCTGGCGCGCCGGATACAGCGCGAGCGTCAGTGCTGCACCGCGAAACGCGATGGTTGCGCCCGACACCCAGGTGCGGGGCATGACGTCACGCCGTCGTGCACGCCATTCGGCGAGTGCCCTGAGGATCCATGCGGCGCGTTCGACGAGGGCGGCTTCGATGTCGCGCAGCGTCACCCAGCGCGGCGCGCGCACCGTCAGCCCTTCGAAATGCACTTCCATGCCGATCGAGCGCCGGCGCGCGCGGATCAGCCGGTAATCGACGGCCTGGCCGGCGAGCACCACGCGGCGCAGCGTGCCGTTTGCAATGCGCGGATCGTCGGCGACGAGCGGCTCGAGCTTCATGCTTCGCCGAGGCGCGCAACTTCGGCCTCGATCCACCGCTCGACGGTCTGCATCAGCCGCGCGGGATCCATCGTTCCCGGGTCGATCGGCTTGCCGATCGACAGCGTGATCGTGCCCGGACGCTTGCCCATCACCCCTTTCGGCCACAGCCAACCGGCGTTGTGCGCGATGGGAAGGATCGGCGTGCGCATCTCGATTGCGAGCCGCGCCGCGCCGGTTTTGTAGCGCACACGCTTGCCGGCGGGGATGCGCGTTCCCTCGGGATACAGGATGATCCAGAAGCCCTGCGCGAAGCGCTCGCGACCCTGCGTCGCGATCTGGGTCATCGCATCCTGCCCGGCGTCACGATCGATCGTGATCGGCGACGCCAGCCGGAAGCCCCAGCCGAAGAACGGCACCGACAGCAGTTCCTTCTTCGCGACGTAGGCGAGCGGCGGCAGCAGCCGCGACAGGAACAGCGTCTCCCACGTCGAGCTGTGCTTGCACGCGACGATCTTCGGCGCATCGCCGACATTCTCGATTCCGATCACGCGATGGCGGATACCGCACAGGACACGCGCACCCCACAGGTTCAACGCGCACCAATGCGTGATGAAGCGATAACGCGGCACGGGCGGCAGCCAGAAGAGCGCGACGACGGCGAGCGCGTACGGCGGGGTGACGAGCATCTGGAACAGCGCGAAGGCAACCGAGCGCAGTGCCGAGGTTGCACGCGGCGCCGTCTCCATGCGTTCAGTCGGCAACGAGCAGCGCCGACGCGACGAATGCGAGGTCGGGAAAGATCACGGTGTTCCCGGGGAATCCGCCTTCGCGCAGCGTCTTCTCGCCCTTGCCGGTCAGCACGAGCATCGGTTGCGCACCGACGGTCTGCGCCGCCTGCAGGTCACGCAAACCGTCGCCGACGCACGCGACACCGGTCATGTCGACATTGAAGCGCACGCCGATCTCGCGCAGCATTCCGGCCTTCGGCTTGCGGCATTCGCAGCGCGAATCGGCCGTATGGGGACAGTAGAAGATGGCATCCACGCGTCCGCCGACGTGCGCGAGCGCGCGGTGCATCTTGTCGTGGATGGCCGACAGCGTCGAGAAATCGAGCAATCCACGCCCGACGCCCGACTGGTTGGTGGCGACGACGACGCGATAGCCGGCGTGATTTAGCCGTGCAATCGCCTCGAGGCTGCCGGGAATCGGCCGCCATTCGTCCGGCGACTTGATGAACTGGTCGCTGTCGTGATTGATGACGCCGTCGCGGTCGAGAACGATGAGCCGCGTGACGCGGCTTTGCACGATGCCTTCGGATGCGAGCGGCGCCATCGGATAGAGGGAATCCGCGACGACGCGGATCAGGCGGCCAGCCTCGAGATGTCGGCCACGCGGTTCATCGTGCGCGCGACGCGGTCGAGCAGCGCGAGCCGGTTGGCGCGCACGCCGGCATCGTCGACCATCACCATCACGTCGTCGAAGAATCGGTCGACGGCGGGCTTCGCGGCGGCGAGCGACTTCAGCGCGCTCGCATAGTCGCCGCTTTCGCAGTGCCGCTCGACGTCGGGCGACAGCCGCTCGAACACGTTCCACAGGTCGCGCTCGGCGCCATCGGTCAGCCGCTCGACGGCGACGCTCGGAGCCGCATCGGTGCCGCTCTTGCGCAGGATGTTGACGATGCGCTTGTTGGCCGCCGACAGTGCGCTCGATTCGGGGAGCGATTCGAACGCCTTCACGGCCGCGAGGCGGTCGGGCACGAGGTCGATGCGCTGCGGCCGCTGCGCGAGCACCGCTTCGACCTGATTCGCCGTATACCCCTGCTCGCGCAGGTGGCTGCGCAGCCGCTCGTAGAGAAAATCGGCGAGCTCGCGGGGCACCGGCTTCACGGCGGGCACCGCGTCGAACGCCGCGAAGGCGATATCGACCAGATGCGCGAGCGGGACTGCGATGCGCTTTTCGATCAGGATGCGCAGCACGCCGATCGCGGCGCGCCGCAGGCCGAACGGGTCCTTGTCTCCCGTCGGCACGGCGCCGATGCCGAACAGGCCCGCGAGCGCTTCGAGCTTGTCGGCGAGCGCGACCGCCTGCGCCACCGGCGATTGCGGCAACGCATCGCCCGCATAGCGCGGCCAGTAGTGCTGCGCGATCGCGTCCGCGACCGGCGCCGGCTCGCCGTCGTGTTGCGCGTAGTAGCGTCCCATCGTCCCCTGCAGCTCCGGAAACTCCCCCACCATGTCGGTGACGAGATCGGCCTTCGCGAGGAGCGTGGCGCGATCGCACAGCGCGAGGTCGCCACCGACGTGCGGGCCGATGTCACGCGCGAGAAAGCGCAATCGCTCGACGCGATCGCGCAGCGTGCCGAGCTTGTTGTGATAGACGATCGCCGCGAGGCGCTCGACGCGCGCGGCGAGCGCAACCTTACGGTCCTGGTCGTAGAAGAACTTCGCGTCGGCGAGCCGGGCGCGCAGCACGCGCTCGTTGCCGCGCACGATCGCGGAGGCGTCGGCGGTGTCGAGGTTGCTGACGAGGAGGAAACGCGGGACGAGCGCGCCGCGCGCGTCGGCAAGCGCGAAATACTTCTGGTTCTGCTGCATCGTCAGGATCAGGCACTCCTGCGGCACGTCGAGAAACGCGGCGTCGAACGCGCCTTCATGCACCGCGGGCCACTCGACGAGCGCCGTCACCTCGTCGAGCAGCGCATCGGGCATGATGACCCGCGCGGCACCGGCGCAGGCCTCGAGGGCGCGCGCGATGGCCGCGCGGCGCGTCGCGAACGACGGCAGCACCTTGCCCTCCGCCTCGAGCGTCGGCGCATAGGCGTCGGCGGTGGCGATCGAAAGATCCGCGCGGGCGAGAAAGCGGTGACCCGAGCTCATGCGCCCCGCATCGAGCCCGAGCGCGCGGACCGGGACGACGTCGCTGCCGTGCAGCGCGACGAGCCGGTGCGCCGGACGCACGAATGCGACGTCGGTGTAGTAGCTGGTCGCTGCCGCGTAGCGCATGACCTTGGGAATCGGAAGGCGCGCGAGCACCACGTCGAGCGCTTCCTGCAGCGCGCGCTCGAGCGCCATGCCGGGTACGGTGCGGCGCAGATAGACGTAGTCGGCCTT